>CALGND010000142.1 GCA_937958675.1 uncultured Granulosicoccaceae bacterium | reverse complement strand
TTTTTGTTAGTTTTTGGTTGACAGAAAAAATTCGACTGCCTATCATGCGCATCGCCTCAACAGTCTTAGACTCAAGAGGGTGATAAGCGGGGCTATAGCTCAGCTGGGAGAGCGCTTGCATGGCATGCAAGAGGTCCGCGGTTCGATCCCGCGTAGCTCCACCAATTATTCCTTCAAGCTTCGGTATTGATTTACTAGTCGAAGCCAATCCTGCGAACCGCGAACCAGGTCCGCGACGGTAGGCCGCCCCGGCTAAGCGCCCCTGTCCTTCCCGCGTAGCTCCAGCATAATTTCCTTCAAGTATTGGTTTCGATATACCTGTCGAAGCTAATCCTGAATGTAAAATCACTCAGTGCAATAAACTTTTGCTTGTCTAGGGGTATAAATTCCAAATGACGCGACACCTAATAGGCCATTCACAAATGACATATGTGACTCAACTTTGGCAACCTTGTCAGTACCTCCACATACAGCAGCAGCATTGAGTTCTTGTGTCTGACCTAGACCACTTACGAAAAATGGCTGCATTTCTTCTTTTGTAGGTTCGACACCACCGCCACCGTTAACAACATACGATTGTGTAGCGCAACCAGACAGTGCGATGCTTAAAACTATAATTTTAACGACTTTCATATTTCTCTCATGCTCCAGTACGCCATGGGGAACTACATGTTTGCCATGGCAATGACAGTTCTACTTATCAGCAGGCTTAGTCAATAATAGTAATGACGCCGCTCATATACGTCTGTAACAAGATGTACAAATGCTAGCTAGTTTGTTTTGAACGAAACCAGATTGAAACTTCTGCACCAATCAAACCCCAACCGCTTGCAAGAAGCCTCGAGCTCGGCGATACGTGTTGTTTTAGGAATGCCAGGTCTGTCTTCTACACCCGCTGTCACGAGCTAGGTGCCTGACCTTAGCCAGCAGTAACACCCCAGTACTTCGGCATCGATATGAGGGGAGAAAATAAGCGTGTCGAAATCGTGCGTTGAGTCCGGTCTTTGTATCTTGAAATCGTGCTACGTAACTCCATATTGTTTATGTGCCGGATGTCTCGAAGAGAATCCTTCACACAAACTATTGCTCATTGGAGAATACAAAATGAAAATTGATTTAACCCCACTTTACGCCAATACCGTAGGCTTTGACCGTTTTGGATCTATGTTGGATGCTGCATTTAATGCAGAACAACGTGGTGCAGGCTATCCGCCTTACGATATTGAGCTCGTTGGTGAAAACCAATATGCCATTTCACTAGCCGTTGCTGGCTTTAGTGAACAAGAAATCGACGTGCAGGTTGAAAAGGGCGTCTTAACTATTCGCGGTAAGAAAAATGATCAGAGCAAAGAAGGGCAGTACCTGCATCGCGGTATAGCCAATCGTGCATTTGAACGTAAGTTCAATCTTGCTGATCACGTTGAAGTGGTTAACGCTGAAATGAATAACGGGCTGCTAACGGTATCTTTACAAAAAGAAATACCCGAAGCGATGAAGCCTCGCAAGATTCAAGTAAATGGATCGGCGAAGCATGCAGCGTTGGAAACGCAGACGGCAGCAGCCTGATTTAGTGATGCCTAGGCTGTAATGATCTAGGCAAAGCTTTGGTGCTAATGACTAGTACTCAAAACCGGCGGTGTTAAAACCGCCGGTTTTTTTATGAGTGTTGTGAAAAGGAATATTGTCCAGTAGATGTAGGCGCATCTCGTGCGAATCTGAAACGCCAGATCGTCGCTTTATTGGGGCGGGAATAACAGCTGTTGCTTAAGCTGTCTCTTCAGAGTTGCCATTGATAAAGAATAGAACGACTCCGAGTATCACGATCGAAACCGCTGAGTAAAAGAGGCTGCCCCCGTCGCTTTTTCCCTCATGCAATACTTCTATGCCTAATGGTGTGGCCAGATGAAAAAAAACAGCGCCGATCATGACCATCGATGCGAGTAGCCCTCCAATTCGATGAAATTTACGGCGTGTATTGCCCATTGTTTGGCCCCTCATCTTTCGAATCAGCCAGATGGCAATGGGTAACAACAATACGATTGACGTTAGCAATTCAAAACTACCAACGGCGTAAGGACCGATATTGGTAAATAGATCACCAATACCTTCGCCTAGAAAGCCTTTAAGCCATCCACCGATGGTGCTAAAGATATGTTGAGTGTCGGGGTGTTGACTAAATTTGTAGGGGAGGGAGCCTAGAAAAATAAAACACATCCAGGCTGCGATGGCCCAGGAGATAATCGCGGAAACGTAACGCATAGGTTGTCCTAAAGATTAAAACCCGAGCCTATCGGTTCATTGCCCCATGGTCAATCACTGATCAATTGCGTTCGTGCTCGATAAACTTGTTGGCGATACTGGCAGAATCGATCTGATAACTGCCGTCGGCAATGGCAGCTTTCAATCTTGCAACCTTCTCCGCATCGAAACGACGGTTTTTAGGTGCTTTGGCTTTATCGGTGGTGCTGCGAGCTTGTCGTGCGGCCGCGATATCAGTCACATTATCGGCTTGTGCGGTCGTACTCTCGGTTGGAGTCATGCTGTAGTCCTCTTCGTAATCCTTAAGCGCCGGTGTTAGACGGCCGCAATGGATGCTTCTTATTATTATATTGTGTATCAAAGCAGGTGGCAAAATGCTTACCCGCTCCAGATAGAATGGGGATCGGCGCAATTGTCAGCAAATGTAACAAGCCTTTCGTATTGAGACGGGTAGATCACAAAGAGATTGAGCAATTTGGCCCTAAATGGCTAGTTATTCAGGTTGTCTGGCCGCAAATGTGAGGCGCCAAACAAAATAATAGTCGTCAAATCTTTGTCCTTTTGTGATCCTCTTCTATGCTTGTGTGAAGCCAATCAATTATTGAACGACCAAGGTCGCAAGAGAAGCCACTATGAGTGCTAAGAAAGAGACTAGCAAAATACTTATTGTCGAGCCGCGCGCTGACAATGCACAGCGGTTGTCACATCAGCTGGAATTCATAGATTTTGAGGCGAAGTTACACAGTTCTCCTGATTTACTGGAATCGCTTGGCGATGTGTCTGAGTTCCAAGCGATCCTCGTTGCCAACTTCCATGGAATAGTGGATTGGGCCGAAAAGCTGAAGGCTAAGCATGAGAAATGCCCGCCGTTCATTCTAATGTTGGGCGACCAACCGGCTGATCTAAGCCAAAGCGAGATCGAAAACACTTTTATCGGTTGTCTTAAGAACGATATTCGCTATGGCACATTATCGGACCTGTTACACAGAGCTGAGGTAAGAGGTTCGGCTAATACGGTGCCGCCCAAAGAAGGCACGCAAAACCCAGAGTTGTTTCGTAGCTTGGTTGGTAATAGCCGAGCGATTGTTCGCGTAAGAAAAATGGTTGATCAGGTTGCGCCAACTGAGGCGACCGTGTTGATACTGGGTGAATCGGGTACAGGTAAAGAGGTGGTTGCGCGTAACATCCATTATTATTCTAATCGTCGTAACAAGCCGTTTGTGCCTATTAACTGCGGCGCTATACCCAGTGAGTTACTCGAAAGTGAGTTGTTTGGACACGAGAAAGGCTCGTTCACTGGTGCCATCGGTGCACGACAAGGCCGATTTGAGCTGGCTGAAGGTGGCACGATCTTTCTTGATGAAATCGGTGATATGCCGCTGACTATGCAAGTTAAGTTGCTGCGAGTTATCCAAGAGCGTTCTTTTGAGCGTGTGGGTAGTAACAAAAGCATCAAAAGCGACGTCCGCATAGTCGCCGCAACTCACCGTAACCTAGAGCAGCTTATCGAAGATGGTCGTTTTCGCGAAGATCTTTATTACAGGCTCAATGTCTTCCCAATTGAGATGCCGCCACTCAACAGCCGATCTGAAGACTTGCCATTATTAGTTAACGAGCTGATTACACGCCTAGAACACGAGAAAAAGTCGTCGGTACGGTTAACGCCTGCTGCAATGATGGCTTTGTGTAACTACGACTGGCCAGGTAACGTACGTGAACTTGCCAATATGATGGAACGCTTAACGATCCTTCATCCTTATGGCGTTGTCGATGTTAATGATCTATCGCCAAAGATGTCCCCACATGGTTTGTCAGAGTCTGCTGAAGACACAGACAGCTCAGCTATGTCGATGATTAAGGGTATGCCTCAAGCGCCTCTTAACAACAAACCACGATTGCCTCGCGACGGTATTGACTTAAAGCAGCACTTAACTGAAATCGAAATAAGTCTGATTGAGCAAGCCCTGGATGAGTGTTCGGGTGTTGTGGCGCACGCTGCTAATCGCTTAAAGATACGTCGTACCACCCTTGTTGAGAAAATGCGTAAGTACAATATCCAGCGTCCAGAAGAAGTTTCGTAAGCTGTCGTCGCCGCGTTTACTGTCAGCCCTCGTTACTGTCATCCCCGCGTAGGCGGGGATCTATACGTGATCGTGTGTAGATTCCCGTCTTCGTGGGAATGACTCTACCTAACCATGTCGCTTGCTTCTTAAGTAGCACACCTTAGCTACTTAGTTTCCTTTCAAAAAACTGTCACTCGCGTTCCTAGCGCATCTTTAACTTGCCGCTTTGTGAGTAGCATGCCTCACTTTGTCAACAAGTTACAGCATCATGACAACGCGTTTGAGCATGCCAACAACGTGTTTAAGCCTCTTCCAGCAATTAATCGTTGGCGAAACTGAGGTACAAATCCCACTTTAAAACATCTGAAACCCTGTTTACCCCTGCAGGCCCACTGTTTCATTGCCGTGTGGTTCGAGACTTGCAAAATCCAGCTTACAAAATTAGCGGATGTGGCTTTGCCTTGTTGACCGCTGTAACAAGAGGTTAATAGGTGAATGTTCACGTTGGCTGAAAATTGTCGGATACACAACGGCCATGAATAGCAATGCAGCAGCTGCTGCTAGCAATGTATTGGCGCCTGTCCAAACAATCGCAATTGCCGGTGGCAAGGGCGGTATTGGCAAGTCGTGTATTGCGGTGAACTTGGCTCGATCGTTGAGTGAAGTGGGTCGCAAAGTGCTGTTGTTTGATGCTGATTTTTCGCACGGCAACATTGATTGCCTGCTTAACCTTGCGCCAAAGAACAACTTGTCTCATGTATTGAGTAAGGATTTAGCGCTAGAAGAGGCAATTTTTGATGCTGGAAATGGATTGAAGGTGCTGCCATGTGGAAATGGTGCCATGAATTTGGCACGGCTGTCACAAATTGAACACGTAGGCATCATTGGGCTCTTCAGTGAACTGGGTATCGATGCCGACACAATGATCATAGATATCGAAAGTGGTTTAACCGAGGGTGCGTTGAATTATTCGCGAGCAGCTCGGGAAGTGATGTTGGTTGTATGTGATGAACCGACAGCGCTGCAAGACGCGTATTCGACAATTCGTGTGATGCACGAGAGATGTCAAATACGCCGATTTCGCGTTGTCGCGAATCAGACGGAATCGTCTCGTCATGGTTTGGATTTGTATTCGAAGTTAACTCGATATACAGATCGTTATATGGATGTATTGCTCGACTTCTGTGGCTCGATCCCCTTCGATCCACAGTTGCAAAAATCAATAGGGGAACAGCGGGTAGTTGTAGACGCGTACCCCCGTTCATCGTCGGCTCTGGCTTTTAAAAAGCTGGCCACGCGAGTTAATCGCTGGCCTAAACCGACAGCGGCGGGTGGCCATGTGGAATTTTTTGTAGAGCGGCTGATACAAGCTGCCTGCGCGCCAGGGTGAGACCAGTAAAAAAATGAATGCTCATGCAATGTATAACGAGGTGGAAACGGTAGACCCAGATGGTCTGGTTGCCGCTAACGCCAATCTAGTGAAGCGCATAGCGTTTCACTTGATGAATCGCTTGCCACCAAGTGTGCAAGCCGAGGATTTAATCCAGGCCGGCATGATCGGATTGTTGGAGGCGGCCAGTCACTACGACCCTTCTCAGGGTGCAAGCTTTGAAACCTATGCAGGTATCAGGGTGCGCGGTGCCATGCTAGATGAAATTAGACGATCAGACTGGACGCCGCGTTCAGTGCATCGTAAATCACGCGAGGCTGCAGAAATGCTGCGTGAGCTAGAACAAACCACTGGACGTGATGCAAAAGGGCAAGAAGTTGCCGAAAAGTTGGGTGTGGATCTACGTGCTTATCACACGATACTCACGGAGAGTTCAGCGGCCCATATTTTTAGCTTTGACCAACCTGATGAACACACTGGTGAAACCATTGCCTTGCCACAAAGTGAAGAATCTACACCGGGCGAGCAAGTCGAGTATCAATCGTTTAAAGCTGCATTAGCAGAATCAATTCAAAATTTGCCTGAGCGAGAGAGCTTGGTCATGTCGTTGTACTACGATGAAGATCTGAACTTGCGCGAAATTGGCGAAATTTTAGGTGTGAGTGAGTCGCGAGTTTGTCAGATTCACGGACAAGCGCTCATTAGGTTAAAAGCCCGATTGGCCGAGTGGACCCAACGTTAAGCGTATGGTCACTGACGAACAACAGTGGTACGTTCAAAAAGGCGCTCGTGTTCAAGGGCCTTATTCGACTACTGAAGTTGGACGATACTTATTGCTTGGTCGCGTTCGTAATACAGATAGAGTGAGCCGTGATGGTGAGCTTTGGGAGCCGGTTACGCAGGTACCAGAACTTATCCCTGAAGAGCTACTTGATCTGGACAACGAATATGGCTGGCAGCAATTTTTACACGCTCGCCAACGCCAAGACCAGCGCCAACACGATAGTGAACATCATCCAGAACGCCGTAGCGAATCTATCGGATCGCCTGATCATGTCCGTCGCGACTGGGTCGATCAGCCAGCACCGCAGGGATTATTGCCTTGGTCATTGCTTGGCATTACTTTGACAGCACTCGGTGTGGTGCTGTATCTAAATTCGGTCGGTGTCGCAAGCTAAGCTGCCAAAACCGTCGTTTTGTTGCCAAAACTGGCTTCCAAGCCTCGTATTTAACGCTCTTGGAACAAGGATTGCACTTGTTCTATCAACAATCGCTCCCCGGCTCAACAAATGCCACCCATTGTCAGTATTGATGATTCGGTCGTAACGTCACTATCTGCTGTTAACGAACAGCGGTTAGATGTACAACTACGTCAGCTCGAATTCCATGCGCTGCTCCATCGTAAGCTTGATCTGCAACAACTGCTTGAGAGTTTTCTGGCAGAGGGGCAGGGCTTTGTGCGCTTTGATGGCCTGCAATATCAGGCTGCTGGTCGAGGTATGGATATATTGATCGGCGAAATGCGTCAGCACCGGCAATGTTTTGAATTAAAGCTTGGCGATAAAGATCTCGGAGAGGTTACTCTCGTGCGCGGCAAAGCCTTTAGCGCTCGTGAACAACGCGAATCCGAACGCTTGATTGAAAGCTTGGTTTATCCTTTGGATAATTCGCTTGAACACTATTCGGCGCTTTTGATGTCAATGACTGATACGGCAACCGGTGTACACAATCAGCGCGCTATTGATGAACAGCTGCCACGAGAAATTCGTTTTGCTCGACGCAGTGAACAGCCCTTGTCGCTGATGTTATTGACGGTCGATTATCTTGAATCGATTAGTGAACACCACGGTGTGGAAGTGGGTCGCCAAGCATGGCAATCAGTAGCGGAAGCGCTAAGTGAACGCTTGCGTCAGAGCGATATTATTTTTCGCACTGAGAAAGATGAGTTTTTAGTGATTCTCAATCACACTGATATTGAGGATGCGCTTGCCTTGACTGATCGCTTGCGTAGGCAGGTCGATCGTTGTGTGAGCTACGACAATGTGCAGTTTATGTTAACGGCTAGTGCTGGCGTGACAGAGCTGGATGCTGATGATGACTCTCAAATTCTGCTGGATCGAGCGCGACAAGCATTGTCGATGGCTCGACAATCTGGTCGAAATCAGGTGATGGCTCTTCCGGCGGAAACGCCAGATGGCGGGGATTCTCCTGATGATGGCAGCGTCGCCTAAGTAATTTCTAGATCAAATCTCAATTTATTGGCTTAGGCCGACACTCTCGTAAATCTTTCGGGTATAATTCTCGGCTCGAAGGCGCCAGTCATGGCGAACAAAGTCCCCTTCGTCTAGTGGCCTAGGACTCCGCCCTTTCACGGCGGCAACAGGGGTTCGAGTCCCCTAGGGGACGCCACCTTTCTTTTTTGAGATCCAAATACTCTTTCGCAGTGCTTGCATCGCCCATGAGGCGAAAGTGAGCAACCAGTTGAGCTGTGGATTGCGTAGGCCCTCTCCCCATTAAGATCATTTGCTGAATACCGCATTCCCGGCACTCATCCCACAAACGAGTTGCCCTTAATTTGGGGTATGCCCTTACTCACGGGACGCTACAAGCCCATCCATGGGGGCTTCGCGTCGGCATCCATGCCTCCGAGACCCGTGAGTAAGGGCATACCCCAAAATGGCAACTCGTTTGAGGGATGAATGCCTGCTTTGATACATGTCATGCTGGGATACGCTACGCCGTTTAGACGTTTAAGCGCGAGCAAGACCTGTTTGCTTTTTGATCTTTCTGATCTTGAAGCTGGCACTAACCTTGGCCCCTAGCACTAACAAGCAAGGTGTTAGAAATAGGGTGAGCAGAGTAGTGAAGGCTAAGCCGCCGGCAATGGCGCTGGCTAGTTGGGTCCACCACTGAGTCGATGGTGCACCGAAGCTGAGTTCTCGATCGATAAGATTGATATTCATCGATAATACCATCGGCATGAGTCCCAATATTGTAGTGATCGCTGTTAAAAAAACAGGGCGCGCGCGCACTGAGCCTGTGAGTAATGCTGCATCTACTGCGGCTGCACCTGATGCGCGAAAGTTATTGTAAGTATCGATGAGCACTATGTTGTTGTTTACTACAATACCGGCCAGCGCAATAATGCCAATACCCACCATAACGACGCCGAAGGTTTGTCCGGTAACCATCAAACCAATTAAAACGCCCGATGTTGAGAAGATGATGGCACTGAGTACTAGTAGGGCTTGGTATAGGCTATTAAACTGCGTCACTAAAATAAGCAGCATCATAAAGATGGCCGTAACAAAAGCGGTAATCAAAAATACCATTGCTTCCTGTTGATCTGCGGTCTCACCTTTAAATTCTACGTTTACATCTAGGTCGACTGGATTGGCGATCAGCTCTTCGCGTAGCAGTTTAAGTTGCGTGTCCAGAATAAAGCCTTCCTGCGTGTCGGCTGAAATCGTGATCACGCGCGCACCATCAACGCGGTTGATGATGCCGGTTTTGGGTGCCGGATTGATGGTCGCAAAATTACTGACGGGAATCATGCCTTGAGACGTTGGTACACGTAGCTCTGATATTTGATCTAGGTTGCGCTGTTCAATAGGGTAGCGAACACGGATGTCCAGCTCGTCGGTTGCATCATCTGGGCGGTAACCTGCCACGCGAATGCCTGTGGTGATCATTTGGATCGCATTGCCGATCAGTGCGATATCGGCACCGTAGCTGGCAGCCTTTTCTCGGTCTACGTTAATGCGCCATTCGATGCCAGGTAGCGGTCGGTTGTCTTCAAGCCCTTCAAATCCACCTACTCGCTGCATTTGTTCGCGTATGGTTTCAACCGCGCTAAAGAGCTGCGATGTACTGCTAGCACTAACTTGCAAATTGACCGGTTTGCCACCTCCATCCGGACCGCCTTGGTTTTTTAGAAACTCGATTCGCACGCCAGCAATGTTTGCAAGATCAGCTTCCATTGCTTCGATGATATTGACTGCTTTGTCGCGTGTATTCCACTCAGTGAGTTCGAGCTGGATATTGCCAATAAGGTCAGCGGCACCCTGAGCATCTCCGCCGGTTCGTGTGTATACCGATTTGATGCCGTCTCGGCCAATGAGTCGTTGTTCTACACGTTTGAGTATGGCGTCTTGTTCGAATATCGATAGATCACCGCGCGCATGTACTTGCACTGCCAGTGACTCGGGTTCGATATCAGGGAAAAACTCTACGCCCTTGCCTAGTACCCCATAAACAACGTAACTGCCGATCGTGAAAACTAGCACGGCTAACAAGGTTTTCACTGGATTTAATAACATGGCGTGCAGCCAGGATAGGTATTTTGCGCGTGTTCCCGTTGAAGCCTTGCGCAACTGTTCTGCGGTGATTGTGCTGGCGATACCCGATGCATCTGGATTGGCTAGCGCATCTTCAAGATCGCTATTCGCCTTCGTGTCTGCTCGCTGAGTTCTGCCAATTGCTTTGCCGATGACCGGGATAAATACTAGCGCCATAGCTAATGATGCTAGTAAACAAGCTATAACCGTTTTCGGCATGTATTGCATAAACTGCCCAATCATGCCAGGCCAAAACAGTAGCGGTGCAAACACCACCAGGGTAGTGAATGTCGAGGCGATGATAGGCCAAGACATGCGCTTGGCAGCGCCGGCATAAGCTTCAGCGCGGGGTATGCCTTTGTCGATATTTCGATCGGCCAATTCGATGACGACTATCGCGCCATCAACCAGCATGCCGACAACGAGTATTAGGCTAAACAACACGACCACATTCATCGTATTGCCAAACGCATAAATTACTAAAATGCCTGCTAAAAATGAGCCCGGTATAGCGAAGCCAACGAGTAAAGAAGAGCGAAACCCAAGGGCTGCCATAATGACGATCATAACCAGCACGACACCTGACACTACGTTGTTTTGTAGATCGCTCAACATCGTTTTAGTTTCTTTTGATTTGTCCTGATGGAAACCAATAACAAGAGTTGAAGGTAGCTTCTTTTGTTCCTCTGCTACAGCGGCGCGAACCGAATCGATAGTTTCGATAATGTTTGCGCCAAGGCGTTTAGAGATTTCGAGCATGAGAGTAGGCCGGCCGTCTAGGCGAGCAAAGCTGTTGGGGTCTTTAAAGGTGCGCCGTACTTCCGCTACATCACCAAACACAACCACTTCTTTGTCAGTTACCTTGACCGGAAGAGACAGCACATCTTCGATGTTTTCGATTATGCCGGGCACTTTAAGAACCATTCTGCCTGAGCCAGTATCGATAGCGCCTGCAGCGACCAACAGATTGTTATTGCGGATCAAGCTAAAAAGTGAATTGAAATCAACTTCGTAGGTTTCCATGATGACAGGATCAACAACGATCTCTAAAAGCTCTTCGCGTTCGCCAGCAATATCCGCCTCGAATACTCCGGGCAGAGCTTCGAGCCTGTCTTGAAGGTTGCGTGCAATTTTAACTAAGGTACGTTCGGGGATAGGGCCGGACAAGCTAATATTCAATACAGGAAACAACGCAAGATTGATTTCGTTCACTACTGGCTCGTCGGTTGCCGCTGGTAGCTGGGATCGAGCCGCATCCACCTTTTCGCGCACGTCGGCTAGCGCTTTGTCGCCGTCAAAGCCTGCATCGAATTCGAGTAGAACTGATGCATGACCTTCACTTGCTGTGCTGCGCATCTCTTTCATTCCGCTGATGCTTTGCAGTTCTTTTTCCATGGGTTTAGCCAGCAAACGTTCTGCATCTTCAGGAGAGATGCCGTCGTGATTCATCGATACGTAAATTATCGGGATAGCGACGTCTGGTTCGGATTCTTTGGGTATGCTGATATAGGCAACGATACCGCTAATAACCAAAAACAATAACAGCAGAAAAACTGTACGGCTGCGATTGAATGCTGCGTCGATTAGGCCGTTCACGAGGCGTTGTCTTTATTTGGTGCGGAGAGCTGCGGATCCACTTCTTGGCCTGGATTAATAAATCCCTGCCCCAGCGTGACTAATCGGCTCTTAGGGGCGATGCCGGTAACCCAGGCTCCCTCAAGTGAGGTGCTGACAAGCTTGATGGGAACGAACTCAACAATGTTGTCGCTATTAACGATTTTTACGCCGAGTTCTCCGCTGCTACCTAATGACAAAGTGGATGGAGAGATAAATACCGCTTCTACTTTTTGTATAGGCACTTGTATCGATGCGCTGACTCCGGCTGAAACGCTACCGTCCGGGTTGTCCACTACCGCTTCAACTGAGAAGCTGCGTGTTTGAGAGTTAGCCACTGCAGAAATATAAGTGATTTTGCCGGGTAGTTCTTCGCCTGTGAGTAAGCTCACGGTCACCGCTTGCCCCATTGTTAGCTGTGAGATGGTTTGCTGAGCAGCTTGTGCGTTCGCTTTTAGCGTCGTGTTATCCACTAGCTCAGCAACCATGCCACCGCGCTCAACTAACGCGCCTTGCTCAACTGGCAGGGCATTGATAATGCCGGCGTAAGGAGCCGTAAGTTCTGTATTGGCAATATCGAGTTCGATCCGCGCCAGTTGGGCCCGCGTTCGCTCAAGAGTAGATTGCGCTTGTTGGAGTTGCACCTCTGATTGTAGGCCCTGTTTTCGTAGTGAGGCGGCAGCGCGTTCTTCGCTCATCGCACTGGTGAGCGCTGCTTGTGCTTGTCGTAGCTCGGTATCTCGACCATCGAGTGTGAGATCAATCAGAGGGTCGTTAGCAGCGACTTTCTGACCTTTTCTAACATGCAGTTTACTAACGACGCCAGCAACCTCAGCGCGAATTTGTAGCCTGCGAGCAGGTTCAAGCTGACCTTGTAATTCCACTTTGCGCTGCATTGATTCTGGAGAGACTTCTATAATCTCTACTTTCATCAATGAGCTTTGTGGGTTAGCCTCGTTTTGTTCGCTGCTGTCTTTGTCAGACCTCAGCATTCCGCTGGCCATCCAGAGCACCAAGGCTACTATGGCAATTGAGGCTGCTATATATGACGATCTCATTGTCAGTGTTATCCATTTTTAATTCGTCTTTAACCCGTAGGGTACGCACTACGCGACAACAACAGGTGTGTTTGCTTGAAAGTATATCGTGCAAGGTGTTATTTTTTTTGTTTGTCACGTGTGAAAGCTCACGAGGTTTGGCTCATGTTGCGTAAATGTCAGATAGCATTGGCTTTATTGTCGACCGTTGTTTTTCTGGCTGCCTGTCAATCTGCAACGCAGCGGGTGTTTGAAAATGGCAAGCGAGCAGGCTTTAACCGGCAAACTGCGGTCGCAAACGGATTTGATCTAATGGTGATGTCATCTAACAGGCCAACCACATCAGAGTACCTGCATGTGTATCTAGAGGGCGATGGTGTGCCTTGGGCCAAAACCACGGTTATTGCTGCAGACCCGACATCGGCGTCTGTGCTGATGCTCGACCTAATGGCCTTGGATCAAAGTGATAGTGTTTATATTGGCAGGCCGTGTTACAACGGCACCGCGTTTGAGCCTGAGTGCAACAAGCGACTGTGGACATCAGCTCGATACTCTATCAAGGTGGTTGATGCCATGGCTTCCGCACTTACTGAATATATGAGCAAACGTGATTATCGGTATATTCGTTTGTTTGGCCACAGTGGCGGTGGCGCACTGGCTATGTTGTTGGCAGAGCGGTTTGAACAAGTCACCGATGTGATCACAATAGCGGGCAACTTAAATATCCGTGCCTGGACAAGCCATCATGGTTATACACCATTATACAGTTCGCTTAACCCGAGCGACCAACCGGCCTTAGGGCAAGGCTTGCGACAATGGCATTGGATGGGTGGTAGAGATGTCGTGATACCGCCAGCATTAATAACGCCTTTTATTCAATCTCAGACAAATGCTTTTGGTAGTACCTTGCCGAACTATTCGCACAACTGTTGTTGGCAAACCATATGGCCGCAGGTGTTACTTAAAATAAAGGATCGGCGAATCGACGGTATGCCGGGCGACGTAATAAAAACACCTGATGAAAATGTGGTCGGAGTTGATGGATTGGAGTGGAGCCGTGCCATAGGCGTTAATTAGTACCCGCCCAGAAACTGCGCGTTTCTGGATGGGTACTAATTAGTTCACGCTAACAAATCTTCGCTTCCCAGCAATGCTCCTGGGCAATCACTAAATACGCCATGCACACCAAGCTCGTAGAGTTTTGCAGCTTCCGCTGCATCGTTTACGGTGAAGCAGTAAAGACCGTAACCTTCATCGCGTATCGCCAGCAGCGCCTGTTTATCGGCATGTGCCGCTGCAAAATGAAAGTTACTGCAGTTGTACGCTACAAGTTGCTCGGGCCAGTTTTCCGGTATAGCGCCAACGATAAGGGCACGGGGAGTTTCGGGTTGGTACTCCATGGTAGCTTTTAAGGCGTCACGACTAAAGCTGGAGTACAAAAGTGTGTTTCCTGCTTGCCAATACTCTGCAACGGTTTGGCATATTATTCGTGTGGTGGGTTCTTCAAGCCCGGACTTTGGTTTGATCTCAAGGTTAAGCGCCATGTTGAGCTCTTGTATGCACTCGAGCACAGCACTGAGCCTAGGTAGAGGCTCATTGATGTAATCGGGAAATAAAACGCCGGCACTTAGCGAATCCAGATAGCTGGCGTCGTGCGTGCATAGATTGCCCGTTCCATTGGTGCAACGCTCGAGGCTGTCATCGTGATGAACAAACGCTACGCCGTCAGCACTTATCGAGACATCAATTTCGACCGCAGTCGCCCCTTGTTCCGCAGCAAGACGAATAGCAGCAATGGTATTTTCAGGTGCATCGGCAGAGGCGCCGCGGTGAGCGACAACAGGAGCAAGCATAGTGGCACGGGACATGGCAATAGTCAGGTTGTTTTCATTGATAACGCGTAAAATACCACTGCCTGAGTTGTTCGGGCTAGAAACTCACTCAGATCAGGTGAAATAATAATGCAATTGCCACGCTACGAACCCGTCGATACGCCTGACGCTCTGTTACAAGATGCATTGGCGCTTGCCGAAGATGCGGCTGATGCTGCAGCCGCGATAAGTTTGTCTTATTTTCGGCAAGCCATGGATGTGGGTAATAAGGCCGGTGAGGGGTTATTTGATCCGGTAACTGAAGCGGACAAAAAAGTAGAGCAGCTGATTAGAGAAAAAGTCGCGACGCGATTTCCAGAGCATGGGTTCTTTGGTGAAGAAGGCGACAATGCACAACAGAAGCCTGATGCCGATCGCACCCATACTTGGGTAGTGGATCCGATTGATGGGACTCGCGCGTTTATCACGGGCATGCCTGCCTGGGGTACATTGATTGCTCTGTTCGATGGTAAAGATGTGGTGTTGGGCTTGATGGATCAGCCGTTCTTACAGGAGCGTTACATTGGTTACGGTGGGTCGGCCTATTTACAATCTAAGCAGGGAGGTATGCAGCGGCTCTCCACGCGTAAAACGTCTTCGCTTGAAGCGGCGATAATTCAGTGCACCACTCCCGAGATGTTTAGAGATCCGGCAGAACTTGCAAGCTTTAATCGTTTGGCAAGTGCTGTCGCAATGACACGCTATGGCGGTGATTGTTATGCTTATGCCTTGCTGGCGATGGGTTGTATCGATGCAGTGGTCGAGAGCGATTTGGAAGCTTACGATATCCAAGCCTTGATTCCCATTGTTACAGGAGCTGGAGGAGTAGTGACTAACTGGCAGGGTGGTTCAGCTGTCGCCGGCGGCTCGATTGTAGCCAGTGCCAACCCAGCATTACATAAGAGCTTGCTCGATAGCTTGCGTAAGTCAGCTTAAGCGCTAGCCTAGCGTATTGTTAGTCTGAACAAATCTTCGGCACTGCCGCCGCGTCCGTCAGTGGCAGTAACACTAACAAACCAAGAACCTCTATTGCGACTGCTCGCGGTGCCTCGAATCAGGCCCGAACTTGTTATGGTTACGTCGGTTGGCAAGCCAGTAGCGCTAAACTGCAGTTCATCACCGTCTTCATCGCTAAAAAAGTCAGCGATGTTATAACTAAACTTGTTCCTTACTGTGCGATTAGATATGTCATCAACTTCTGGCGCCGAGTTTTCGCTTGAGAATTGTGAAATGCTAAGAATGAAAGTATCGGCTGCTTGCCCAATACCATCACTGGCAATAACAGTGACTATGTAGTCACCTACATCATCAAGCTGTGGCTTACCCAATAGCATGCCTGCGCTAGTTAGCGATATGTTGCCGCTATTGGGAAGCGAGCCTTCGGCAATGCTGAAAGAAAGGTCATCGCCATCGGGATCAGTGAAGTTTTCGGCTAAATTAACCCGGAGGCCAATTTCACCGTGTTCAGCAACAGACATTGCAACGAGTGTCGTTCGCTGCGATCGAATGGGAGCGCTATTGTTGTCGACAATGCGAAGTGTGACTTTGGCTGACATGGTGTGTTGGCCGTCTGTAATCTGGTATACAAACTCATCTACGATCTCTTCATTGTTTTGCGTAGCGACTGGTCGGTAGATGAAACTACCGTCAGTACCTAACTGAAATTCAGCTGCGTGTTGAGGCGCTTGCAATGGATTTGGCAGAACCTGTAATGGTTGATTACGAACATCATCGTCATCATAATCATTGTGCAACAAATTGTTTGGATCGTCCGCTTCGATTTCAAGCGTTTGGTTTTGTATTACTGTGTACTCGTCGTCGTCTGCAAACGGAGCTTCGTTGATCGACACCATGCATAGTGTTTGATTTAGCGATATGGTATTGCCTTGCTCGTCATTTGAAACAACTGAATAGTTGATGCCTATTGGTGCCCTTAGTGAAGGCGGAGTAATCAAAAATTCGGTAGCGCCGTTGTTTGATTGTTCTACTATAAGTACTTCACAATCGTCAGCGTTTGTGCAAGCTTGTAATAGGGTGTCTGCCGCAAGCTCGTTGTCAAAGCCATTGTTAACAGCGCAACTGCCATCAGCATTTGTGCCTACGCTCTGCCATTGCCAGTTACTCACATTATTCGAAGTGCCAGCAAAAGTTGCGGTGCTAGGGGAGCTTTCCATTAGAAGCAACTGCCCACCATCGACGATGGTGCGTAGCTGGCTGCCACCGCCGCTTTGGTTGCCTTTGGAGTCAACCCAACCGCAGGCTGATACGAGTGAGCTAAGCAGCAATGTTGAAATCAAACGATAAATCACAAATATATCCCAGTGCTGGGCAGAAGGTCGCCAGCTGTAATGAATCCGTTAAGTGGCGCTAGGATAATCGTTGCTTTGTGGAGAGCCCGTGTGGTGCAGCACAAACAAACATAATGTGAATTCTGCCCGGTTTGTATCGGCTTATGTGATGGCTTCGATGTCTGATAGCTTGTTTTGTTCGCAGAAAACGATCAAACTTTAACTGCCGCACAAAGCAGCGTGAATTTGGCTAATGATTCGGTGCACAAAAACGGTAATTTTTCTGCAATGAAGCGTCTGCAAAGAAAAGGTCTGCAAAGAAGCAACATAAAAAATGAGTCAAGCACTATCAACACACTCGTCTAACAATTATATCGACGACTTCCGGACTGAATCCCAGCTGACCTGGTTGGCTTTGCTGGTGGCGTCGTTTGCTATGGGGGCAGTTGTTATTTGGTCTGTCTCTAATCTACCGTTACTGATGCCGAGTACGGCCATAGCTGATGCTCCGATTACGCAATCATCACCGCTGTCGAATGGCCTAGGAGTTGCGGATGCTGATGGTAAAAAAGTGGGCGTTCAAACGAATGATGAAGTGAGTGCAGCAGCAATAGAAGCAACAACAGCAGAAGCAGCCGCGCTAGAAGCCGCAGCAGTAGAGGCGGCAGCAGTAGAAGCAGCGGCAGTAGAGGCCGCAGCAGTAGAGGCCGCAGCAGTAGAAGCAGCCGCAGTAGAAGCAGCCGCAGTAGAAGCAGCCGCGCTAGAAGCCGATGCAGTAGAGGCGGCAGCAGTAGAAGCCGCTGCAGTAGAAGCAGCAGCAGTAGAAGCCGCTGCAGTAGAAGCAGCGGCAGTAGAGGCAGCGGCAGTAGAGGCGGCTGCACTAGAGGCGGCTGCACTAGAGGCGGCAGCAGTAGAGGCGGCAGCAGTAGAAGCGGCTGCAGTAGAAGCCGCTGCATTTGAGAACCCACTTATCTCTTCTTCAGCTACGACAACTAATTCAACCGCGGTTGAATCGCTTTCAGAAATCTCACCGATTGTCGGTGCCCCTCAAGTGGACTTAGGTCAAGTTGGAGGAGTTGAGCTTGCGCAAGATAGTTGGTTGTTAGCTGAGCTTGCATCAGCAGGGCAGGTGGGTGATACGCTGCCCATCACTGAGGTTGATGCTGCCCGTGTCACGCCGCCTGAGTCGGTAATTGAAAAATTGCGACGTGAGGAGTTGGCGTTGTTAAGTGCTTACTCTGAAGAACTGCAGCTTGCGCCAGAACTTGGCGCGCTTGATTCTACGGAGACACCGCAATTCTTTGAAATATTTGATTTACTCTTTCTTTACTCTGAAACATCCGTATCTGTAACGGTTCGATCACATGATACTGACTCGACACTACGCAATTTGACCCTGGCTCAGCAGCGTGGAGACCGGATTGTTGATCATCTAGTGCTTAGTGGCTTAGATCGCAGTAGGTTCAAGATTGTTGCGGAGTCGTCTGAGGAGTTGCAATTGGGTGGTCATCAGATAGCCATACAGGCTACACTAGAGAAGTAATGGTAACCAATCTCACATATCAACTATTGCTTGTCCTGGGTCTGGTGGCAGTGCTGGGTATTGCCATTGGAGCGGCCTTAATGCACATCAGGGCAATCCACTCCAAAAGAAAGCTAGCCCAGCATCACAGGGTCAGCGTGGAAAAATTGCGTGATCAACTGAGCGATACCGAGCAACGTTATGCCGCATTACAACGTGCTGGCAACGCGGAGAATCAGCTGCTGTCGATCGCTAAAAATAAAGAGGTTCAAGCCAGTGCTCAGCAGGATGCATTGGCTGTGCATTCGCGTCTGCAGGCCCAACGTATTTCGAGCTTGGAAGCCAGCTTATTGGCAGCTGAAGAACGCGGCTTACGATTCCAACGCGATTTCGAGAGTTACAAGTCTCACAAGCAACAAGAGTTGGATATTTCTCGTCGCCTCGTTAGTGAAGATCGAGTTAGCGAGGAACGCCTCAACGAACAACAAGCTGATGGTAGAGCAGACAATGACTTGCCGGTGTTGAATAAGCGTGTAAATAAGGACATTGCAAATGAAGCAGTGCCGCTTGTAGCAAGTGTGCAGGCAATACAAAACATGCTTGAACAAGAACTAGACATTCCCGCCTTCGCTGAATCCGAATTGCCGGACACCATTGACGACATCGACTTTGCTGGCTTTCCCGATTTCAGTAAAGAATTTGGTACCGATTTCGGTAAGCTGGGAGCAACCGATCTCGCATTAAAAAAATTACTAGAAGATGAGGCCGACCCAGTTGGGTAAGCCACATGAGAAGCCAATGTGGCATCAGCTGATCAAGCTTGATGCAAAGTTAGGTAAAAGCTTACAAGCCCAGTTACGTGAAGCCCTAGTAAAAGCCATATTGGACGAGCGTATCCCCGTTGACACTGCACTGCCTTCTTCGCGAGAACTATCTCGACAACTAGGGGTTGCTCGCAATACTGTTGTATTAGCGTATCAGCATCTGATCGACGAAAATTATTTACTCGCTCATGAGCGCCGTGGTTATTTTGTCAACCCTGAAATGCTTGCAGGCAGGGTTAGTGTGAAGCAGAGAGTAAGCACTGCCGGGCAAAATGCAGACCCTGATTACGATCTTAACCCTGCACTTAATCTGCTGGAGAAACGCAATATTGTGCGGCCAGCCAACTGGAAATCGTTTGAGTACCCTTTTATATACGGTCAAGTTGATTCCGATCTATTTCCAGTTAACGATTGGCGTGAAGCCTGCCGTCTATCGTTGCGCGTAAATGCAATAAGCGAATGGACACACGATGGAGTTGATCACGATGACGAGCTACTGGTAGAACAAATTCATACTCGAGTGTTACCGCGTCGTGGAGTGTGGGCTGACAAGGATGAAATTCTAATCACCACAGGTGCTCAAAACGCACTTTTTTTAATTGCACAGTTAATGCTAAACGAGGAATCAACTGTTGGCTTGGAGGATCCTTGTTATGTCGATGCTAGGAATATTTTTTCCTTGTTCACTAAACAGCGAGAGTATTTTGATGTCGGGCCACAAGGGGTAGAAACAGACGAGCGCCTTGCGCAATGCAAATTGATGTATGTTACGCCAAGCCATCAATGCCCAACCACTACGACAATGTCTTTGGAGGCACGCCAAGCATTGTTAGCGGACGCTGAAAAACACAACGTGGTTATCGTTGAAGATGACTACGAAAGTGAGCTCAATTTTGTTGGTAAGCCAACCCCTGCGCTAAAAAGCTTGGATGAAAACCATCGAGTTATTTACGTAGGCAGTTTGTCAAAAACATTAGCGCCGGGTTTGCGGGTGGGTTTCTTGGTTGCGCCGAAAAAGTTTGTACAACAGGCAAGGGCGTTACGGCGTTTGATGTACCGTCACCCACCTACCAATAACCAGCGTACCATCGGCCATTTTTTGGCCTTAGGGCATCATGATGCTGCGCTTTTGCGCTTAACCCAAGCTTTTCGTGAGCGCTGGAAGATTATGGACGAAGCGCTAGCTAGTTATGAGCCTTTATCGGCAACGGCTCCAGCATTTGGTGGGTCATCCTTTTGGGTGCAGCTGCCTGCTCATATCCGGGCGGTTGAGCTAGAAAAGCTGGCAGCCAAAAACGGCATCGTGCTCAATGCGGGAGACAATTATTTTGCTTCCAGAGAAGGCCCGAGAAACTTCTGCAGGATGGGGTTTTCTAGTATCCCAGCTGACAAAATCCCGGCTGGCATCGAGCGCTTGGCCTCTTTAATCGGAAAGATGTGAACTAAGAGCCCAAATAGGGCTTTCTGGTACAGCATCCTCGCTGAGGCTGGTACTAATGGGGCCTTTCAACACTGACACACTGGCGTGCTTAACCATAAGTAGAGACTAGTGCTGTGATTATTGGTGTTCCTAAAGAAGTAAAAAACCACGAATACCGGGTTGGTTTGACACCCGCTAGTGTGAGTGAATGCGCGCACGCCGGCCACCAAGTATTGGTTGAAACTGGTGCTGGCCTCGGTATTGGCAGCTCTGATCAGGATTACCAGCGAGCGGGAGCCGAGATTATCGCTACTCCAGCTGATGTTTTTGCCAAGGCTGAAATGATCGTCAAGGTAAAAGAGCCACAGGCGGCTGAGCGTGCCATGTTGCGTGAGGGGCAGTTGCTTTTTACGTATTTGCACCTCGCCCCGGACCCTGCGCAAACCAAAGACTTAGTTGATAGCGGTGCGGTATGCATTGCCTATGAAACAGTGACGTCACCTTTTGGTGGATTGCCGCTACTTGCGCCAATGTCCAAAGTTGCCGGTCGTATGGCAATTCAGGCTGGTGCTCATTGTCTGGAACAACCGCAAGGTGGGCTGGGCATGCTCATCGGTGGTGTGCCAGGTGTTGACCCTGCAAAGGTTGTGATCATAGGCGGTGGTGTTGTTGGCAGTCACGCTGCTCACATTGCTGTGGGTATGGGAGCCGATACTTGGGTGATTGACCGTAATCCTGAGGTACTCGAGCGCCATTGGCAGCAGTTTGGCCGCAGTACGAATTCGGTTTACTCGACTCGCGATTCGCTTGAAAAGCACGTCTTAGAAGCTGATTTGGTGATTGGTGGAGTGTTGATACCGGGCGCTGCTGCACCGAAATTGGTGACCGCGGATATGGTTAAGCGAATGAAGCCAGGTTCGGTCATTGTGGATGTCGCGATTGATCAAGGTGGGTGTTGCGAAACGTCTAAGGCCACAACTCACGCTGAACCAACTTATGTGGTTGATGATGTTGTGCATTACTGCGTGGCTAACATGCCAGGCGGCGTGCCAAAAACATCAACTTTCGCACTCAATAACGTCACTTTGCCGCATGTGCTGCATCTGGCGAATAAGGGTTATAAGCAAGCCTTACAAGATGATGCACACTTGCTTAATGGTTTAAATGTTCACTCTGGGCACATTACGTCCCAAGAAGTCGCAGAAGCTTTGAATCTGGATTACAAGCCTGCTTCAGAATTTCTGTAAACTATCACTCACTAATTATCGGCGCTGTTACCTAAACAAGGCCAGCGCCTAACCGAGGAATTAATAACATGGCGCGAATGACACCCAGTGAAGCGTTTGTAGAGACATTGGTCGCTAACGGCGTAACTGATATTTTTGGCATTATGGGCTCGGCGTTTATGGATGCCATGGACATCTTTGCTCCCGCTGGTATCCGCCTTGTGCCGGTGGTGCACGAGCAAGGCGCTGCTCATATGGCGGATGGTTACTCACGTGCTACCGGTCGCCACGGTGTCGTAATCGGCCAAAACGGCCCAGGCATCAGTAATTGCGTAACAGCCATTGCAGCTGCGTATTGGGCCCACAGCCCTGTTGTCATGATCACGCCTGAAACGGGCACGATGGGCATGGGTTTGGGTGGTTTCCAAGAAGCGAATCAATTACCGATGTTTCAAGAGTTCGTTAAATACCAAGGCCACGTAAACAACGCTAATCGTATGGCGGAATATACCGGTCGTTGTTTTGATCGTGCGATTTCTGAAATCGGCCCGACTCAGTTAAACATCCCGCGTGACTATTTCTACGGAGATATCGATGTAGAAATTCCAACACCAATGCGCTTAGATCGAGGCCCTGGTGGCGAGAATGTTTTAGCCGAAGCGGTCGAGCTTTTATCTAAGGCTAAGTTTCCAGTTATCTTGTCAGGCGGTGGTGTTGTGATGGCTGACGCAGTGCAAGATTGCGTAGCATTTGCTGAACGCCTAGGCGCACCGGTTGTTAATAGCTACCTACACAACGATTCATTCCCTGCTAGCCACCCACTATGGGCAGGCCCACTGGGTTACCAAGGTTCAAAAGCTGCAATGCGTTTAATCGAGCAAGCTGATGTAGTGGTAGCGCTTGGTTCCCGTCTAGGGCCTTTTGGCACCTTGCCACAGCACGGAATGGATTACTGGCCTAAAGATGCCAAGATCATCCAAATTGATGCCGATCACAAGATGCTTGGCTTGGTAAAGAAAATCTCTGTTGGTATTGTTGCTGATGCAGGTGCGTCTGCTCGTGCAATGACTGCCCGCCTTGGCGATAAGACTTTGGCTTGTGATGCTACTCGCGATGCTCGTGCAGCCACAATCAAAAAAGAGAAAGATGCTTGGGAAGCTGAGCTCGATGCTTGGGTTCACGAGACCGATGATTTTAGCCAGCAGATGATTGCAGAAGCTGACAAAGAAGACGGTAATTGGTTAGCTCCACGCCAAGTATTGCGTGAACTAGAAAAAGCAATGCCACCTCGTGCGATGGTTTCTACTGATATCGGCAACATCAACTCGGTGGCTAACAGCTACCTACGCTTCGAAGAGCCAAGAAGTTTCTTTGCTCCGATGAGCTTTGGTAACTGCGGTTATGCATTACCCACGATGATTGGTGCGAAGGCTGCAGCTCAAGATCGTCCGGCCATTGCTTACGCTGGTGATGGTGCATGGGCTATGAGCATGACTGAGATCATGACATCTGTTCGTCACGACATTCCAGTTACCGCTGTTGTATTCCACAACCGTCAATGGGGTGCTGAGAAGAAAAACCAAGTTGATTTCTATGGGCGTCGTTTTGTTGCTGGTGAGCTAGATAGCCCAAGTTTTGCTGGTATCGCTCGATCAATGGGTGCCGAAGGTGTTACGGTTGATCGTATTGAAGATGTAGGTGCTGCGCTGACTAAGGCTGTCGATGCTCAAATGAACGAGCGCAAGACAACTGTTATCGAAGTGATGTGTAACCGTGAACTTGGCGATCCCTTCCGTCGTGATGCATTGTCTAAGCCTGTTCGTCATTTGGCTAAGTACAAAGATTACGTATAAGTTTTATTGTCATTCTCGTGTAGGTATCGGTCCGGCGTTTCGGGATGCCGGACCACGAAATCCATAAGCCTACTCAATATGGGTCCCCGCCTTCGCGGGGACGACTAATAGGAAAATAATATGGCAACGGTGGCATTTTTAGGTTTAGGCGTGATGGGATATCCAATGGCTGGGTATCTTGCAAGCAATGGTCATGATGTGCGGGTTTTTAATCGTACTGCGGCCAAGGCTGACAAATGGGTTGCAGAACATGGCGGTACAGCCTGCACAACGCCGGCCGAAGCCGCCACCGGTGCATCAATCGTTATGGCCTGTGTAGGCAACGACAACGACATCCGTGAAATTTGTACAGGTGCCGAAGGTGCGTTTGCTGCAATGAGTAAAGGCGCAGTCTTTGTTGATCACACAACTGCATCAGCTAAGGTGGCACGTGAGCTATATGCGCAAGCTCAGGCTGCAGGTTTTGACTTCCTTGATGCGCCAGTCTCTGGTGGTCAAGCAGGTGCTGAAAACGGCGCGCTAACTGTGATGGTGGGTGGCGACCAAGCTGCTTATGATAAGGCTCTTCCTGTTATCGATCTTTTTAGTCGTTCAGTTAGATTGCTTGGAGAAAGCGGTGCGGGTCAACTCACTAAAATGGTTAATCAAATCTGTATTGCCGGCCTTGTGCAGGGCTTGGCTGAGGGTATTCACTTCGCTGAATGTGCAGGGCTCGATGCTGAGGCTGTTATTGATGTTATTTCGAAAGGGGCCGCGCAATCATGGCAGATGGAAAACCGCTACGAGACAATGCTGAAACGTAAGTTTGATTATGGCTTTGCAGTTGACTGGATGCGTAAAGATTTGGGTATCGTGCTAGATGAGGCATCCACCAACAAAGCGAGCCTCCCGGTAACAGCTTTGGTAGATCAATTCTATGCCGATGTGCAAGCTAAAGGCGGTGGCCGCTGGGATACCAGTAGCTTGTTAGTTCGATTGCCATCAGAAGGTAAGAGTTAGCAGTTTTGTGATCTAGTAGGCAGAGTTAGCGCGACCTTCGCGCTGTACTTGCTCTGTCGAGGTTACGCCTCATTTATTTACCTGTAAAAGCCCGTATTTCGCTAATCCAGCCTGCGTTTTAGCCGCTAACAGAGTATGAAACTAATTCCTCTATTAGCGGCGGTGCTTGCTCTGGTCACGGGGCTTGCTCCAGCACAAACTAGCGACACCGAAAACTGGCAACTGCAAACAACTAGCGATGGAAGCGCTGCCACCCCGCGCCACGAATCAGGTCTTGCGCAAGTGGGAGGTAAGTTGTACTTGCTCGGAGGGCGCGGCAGCCGCAATGTCGATCGATTTGATCCTGAAAATAACACGTGGGAATCGATGGAGCCGATGCCGATTCAGATGCATCATTTTCAGCCCGTTGTCATTGGCTCGCGTATCTACATCATGGGAGCGTTCACATGCTGCTTTCCGGATGAAGAAATCATAAACGACATTTATGTTTACAACACCGTTACCGAGTCTTGGACGATTGATGGCGCTATGCCCGCTGATAGAGCTCGTGGTAGCGCTGCGGCTGTGCTGCATCAAGGGAAAATTTTCTTAATTGGCGGCAACACAGAGGGCCATAGCGGCGGAGCTGTGGCTTGGCTGGATGAGTATGATCCCGCTACTGGAGAATGGCGGCAATTAGATGATGCACCCAACGCGCGTGATCATTTTATGGCAGCAGTCATTCACGGTAAGATCGTCGCCAGTGCAGGAAGGCAAACCGACCTACCTAATGTTTTCGCTAATGCAGTATTAACTACTGATGTTTATGACATCAGTTCATCGACGTGGAGCACATCGACCAATATTCCAAGTGCTCGTGCTGGCGCGCTAGCGCTGGCCTATGGTACGGAAGTTATTGTAGCCGGTGGTGAGATTGACACGTCTGTAGAAGCTCTGGCGACAGTTGAAGCATACAATATTGTTTCGCAGCAATGGCGCAGCTTACAAGACATGAACGTGGGTCGACATAGCGGCGGCGGTGCACTGATGGATGGGAAGATGCATGTAGTAGCGGGTAGTGAGCAGCGCGGTGGTGCTCCAGAAACTGGCTCACATGAAACCTTGCAGTTAGATATCGGTAACGCCGATATTGATAACGATGGTCTTGATTCGGTAGATGAAACCGAAATCTATTTGACTGACCCCTTGGATCCAGATACCGATGATGATGGTTTGCTTGATGGGGCCGAAATTCTAGTAGGTAGCGAGCCTTTGCTAGAAGATACAGATGGCGATACATTGACTGATGGTGATGAAGTTCATCAACATAAAACTGATCCGCTATCGATTGATTCTGATAACGACCAACTATCCGACGCTGAGGAGATACAGCAACATCTAACCAATCCTTTGCTTGAGGATACTGACTTAGATGGCTTGCATGATGGGGCGGAGCTAGACGCAGGTGCTGACCCATTTGATGCCGATTCTGATAACGACGATCTAAATGATGGTGATGAAGTGAATGTGCATAGGAGTGATCCGCTGATGCTTGACACAGATGGCGACGGCTTGCTCGATGGTGATGAGGTTAATCTTCACGGGTCATCTCCAACGAGTATTGATTCCGATTTAGATGGCTTGCTAGATGAAATCGAAGTTATGCAGCATGGCACGCATCCTGGCAAGGCTGATACAGATGACGATGGTCTAAGCGACTCTAACGAGCTGCAAATCCACCTATCAGATCCGGTAAAAGCGGATACCGATGATGATGGCCTTGTTGATGGGGAAGAAATTATAGCCGGTACAAATATCTTGCTGGCTGATACTGATCTTGATGGTTTGCTTGATGGTGTGGACGATAATCCACTTATTGCAACGACAGGTGGTAAATCAGGAGGCGGCGCATTTGTGTGGTTGTTGTATGCAATAGGCGTCGTAAGCCTGTCGCGTAATTCCCGAAAAACACGTCAATATATTGTCGAAGTATTACGATAGTTGGGAATGGTATTGAAAAAAACTGAGTTCGGATAGACAATAGCGGGTTGTAGGCATAAGGCCTCAGGAGCTCGGATTCAGTGAAAGTCAATAAGTTTTTTTTAAGCAGCTTGGTAGCCACAGGATGTTTTTTGCTTGCTACAGCAAGCTATGCTCAGCAAGAAGACAACACGCAAACATTGCCTGATGCTAAGCCAGGTGAGTGTTATGCCAAAGTTGTCACACCGGCGAAGTTCTCAACGCGATCCGAAGAGCTGGTTATTCAAGAAGCATCGGAACGAGTCGAAACCACACCGGCAAAATACGAAACGGTTGATCAAACCGTTGTCACTAAAGAATCCAGCCGTGTGCTTAAAGTCCTGCCAGTGCAATATGGTGAGGAATTTGAAAAATTAGATGTGCGAGCTGCTGAAACTAGTTGGTCGATAAAAATTGGTAACAAGTTACAGCCGGCCAGCCCGGGAATGCTTGAAGGCATTACACGTTCGGGTGTAGAGCTTGCCTCCGTTAAACCCGGTGCTTGCTATCGTGAGTACTACACAGAACCAGAATACAAGACTGAAACTCGTCGTGTAATGATCAAAGAAGGATCTGAGAAAATCGTCGTAACCCCCGCGCAGTATGAAACTGCAGAAGAACGCGTGATTGTGAAAGAAGCATCTTCAAGGGTGGTTGATGTGCCCGCTATCTTCCGCACTGAAACAGAATCTGTACTGGTAGAGCCAGCGCGTAGCGTTTGGAAGAAAGGCCGTGGTCTTATTGAGCGCATCAACAACGCTACGGGCGAGATCATGTGTTTAGTTGAGGTTCCGGCACGCTACGAAACCATCACCAAAACTGTTCTTGATAAAGCGCCTACAAGTAAAACTATCGAAGTACCAGCCGTTTATAAAACAGTGAAGGTTAAACGATTGGTTAAAGCGGCGGCTGAAAGTCGCGTAATTGTTCCAGCTGAATATAAAGATGTGACTGCGCGAGTTAAAGTTGCTGATGCTGGATTCTTCTGGTTGCAAAAAGGCGAGAAAGCGAATAACAACGCAACTTACAGCGGCCGCGAAGTCTGTTTGCTGGAACGTCCAGCTGAATTCACAACCGTTAAAAAGCTAGTGATTAAGCGCCCAGCTTCTACTACCGTGACTGAGATACCTGCGCAGTACGAAACGATTAAGGTGCAGCGTTTAGTCTCGCCAGCATCAGAGCGTCGAATTTCTATCCCCGCTAGAACCAAAACAGTTAAACGACAAGTTCAAATAGAGCCTTCACGTCTTGAGTGGCGCAAAGTGTTGTGTGAAACCAATGTGACTCCAAAAATTGTCACCTCGATTCAGCGAGCGCTTAAGCGCGAGGGATATGATCCTGGTGTGATTGATGGTGTGATTGGTCAGGGTACGCTTGATGCGGTACAGAAGTTTCAGGAAAAGAATAGCCTGGATAGTGGCGGTTTAACTTACGAGACGCTGAAGGCTTTAAAAGTCGACGGCTAAGCATGTCATCCCCGCGAAAGCGGGGATTCATGCTCAGTCTCGAAGCATTAAAATAACAGAACCTCAATATAGTTATCCCACCTTAACTATTAGCGTCATCCCTTCCCAGCACGACCCACTCCGGTACAAATAAATCATGCCAATTAGCATCGGATTGTTTGAACAATTCGATTAGTGGCTCAATCGGTGGTGTCCAAATCCACATCACCAATGATGTAAACAGTACTATGCAACTTGCCAAGATTCGTTGGCTGTCGATTAGTTTTAAGGCGCTACCAAACGAGCGCTTAATTCGAGCTCCCATAAAATCCACGCTGTATAGCTCATCCAATAGCAGATGAATAATGCAGCCGCCAAACATAAAGCAGGCTAACAACCAACTATTGGCAGGTGTTAAGGATAAGAAGTGATTGCTTGCGGCAGCAGTGGCTGTCGCGAACATGAAGCATGCGGCGATTGAATGCAGTGCACCCCGATGGACCGTAAATTGATGAAATAGTGCCCAGATAGGAAAACGCACAAGTAGGAAGAATCCGATCGCGCCAAGGATAAGTTCGGTAACCGTGTACTCTGCTAAGTGCGTGAATACCATGATTAAGGCGACAACTGTACCTAGCACTGAAAACAGTATCTTGCTTGGCCATGAGTACTTTAGATCTATATCGGGCGCCACACCGCCTATTGAGCCGCACACAGTAAGCAGTATGGCCAGCTCAGCTGGTAGATCCAGTAATTTTGCGGTAACGGTAGCGGCGATACTGGCAGCGCCAGCCGCAACTAAAATGTGTGTGTTAAAGTCAGCCATATAGCACTTGCGATGGTTTATTTTTAGTGTAGTGCGTCTTGACAATATTGGAGCAAATAGTGCTGGTAACTTTTAAGACAGATTCATACGCCAATATCGTTATGTTCGGCGATGCTGCAGAAGCGCTACTCAAAATGTTGGGGCAAAGCGGGCATGTGCCTGGTGCGATCATGGCGGATGACGTTCCACAAGCTTTAGCTGATTTACAAGTGGCCTTGAAAGCGGCCTCAACAACAGAGCCAGATAACACTGCTGCTGTGCAAGCCAACCCCGATGACGAAGATCAAGCTAACAGAGTCGCACTTGCTACTCGAGCTGTGCCTTTGATCGAATTACTCGAAGCAGCCATTAAGTCTAACGACAATGTGCAATGGGATCAGTAATGCCTTAGGTCATAAAGCCTAAGTCGCGCTGACTAAAGTTGGCCAGATCAGGTAACGCTGCATTTAAGGCATCTTCTGATACACCCATCCAACGCGCAAGCGTCGCTGCGTATTGATTAACGGATATTTGTGGGATGATTCGCCCGGCAAACTGCCCGCGGTTGTCACCTGCGTCATCATCGTTGTTTTCCACCGCGTAATTGGGAATGTCTCCAACGATGCGCCCACCGTCTACTGCGCCACCAAACACAAAATTGTGCCCACCCCAGCCATGATCGGTACCGTTACCATTGCTGGTGAGTGTGCGACCAAAATCAGATGCAGTAAACGAGGTAACTGATGGTGCTAGATTTAAGCCATCGATGGTTGCTTGAAACACAGTGACAGCTTCATTTAATGCAGTAAACAATGCTGGCTGACGTTGCAGTTGATTTGTGTGTGTATCCCAGCCACCCATTCTTACAAAAAACACCTGCTGTTCCATGCCAAGCTCTTCGCGCGAGGCGATTAAGCGGGCCACCAAATGCAGCTGCCTTGCTAGTCGGTTACCGCCGCTGTAGCGCATTTGCGGGAGTGGGTTATTGAGCAGGGCTGCATGCAATGAGGCTGTAGCAGTAGTCGCGCGGCCAATCGCGCCTGAGATTTCTTGCATGACTTGCGAATTGCCCGAAGCTTGGCCGACGTCGATCAGAGCATTGAGTGAGCGACCAACCTGGCTTAAACGGCGCGGTGGTATCCAATCAGAGATATTGGCGTGACCAAACATGCGCTGCACTGCAACATCAGCATTGAGGCTGATGTAATTAGCGCTGGCGGACGTTAGCCAATCGGTACTCCCACCGATTGAAAATGCCGGTGCAACAGCAATGTTGCCATTGCACTCTCCTGCGTGCTCACTTATTGCACCACCCCAGCCAAAAGCGCTGCTGCCGCTGACGATGCCTGCGCCGGTTTGCCATAGTTTTTGCTGCGTGTTGTGAGCAAATAATGATTCGGGTAAAGAGTTGGTAGCAAGATAGTCTGATTTTGTAGTGGGGCGTATTAGCGTACCAGTGTTGCTGACGACTGCCATTCTGTTGGCTTCATAAAGGGAGGCAAAGCCAGGCATTAAATCATGGAAGCCAAATGCACCTTGTGCTGCGTCACTGACGTTGATTAGGTTGGCTTCATCAACAGCTAGATCTCTGCGCGAGTTTTGATATTGCGCGAAACTATTGCCGCCGCCGGGTACAAACATGTTGAACGAATCCGCACCACCAGCCATAAAAATGCACACCAGCGACTTGCCTGTGCCGCATGTCATGGCCTGTGCTGGTTTACTACCAGTCAGCACGGATACGCCACTAGCTAAGGGTAGGCAGGCGAGCTGCTTTAGAAGTAGGCGACGATGTTTGTCTATTGAATTTCGCATGGGTAGTCCTGCCTCAGCGCTGAATATGAAAAGAAGGTGACACCAAAATCAAAAATAAGGTGTCTTGAGCTTTGGCGAAGCTGTCCTCATTTGTGTTGCCTAGGGTGCGCATGTAGCGGAGCAATTCGTCTCTGACGTTGTCGGGCATACTGCCTGCAAATAGCACAAGGTTGTACCAGTCCAGTAGATTGTTCGGGTTGCGTGCCAATGCAGTCAAGCCTTCTAAATTTATCGTCGTGACGCGGGGGTTGTCGTCAGTTAAGTCGGAACGATTGTTAAATCGATACACCTGATTATGATAATTGTTGTGTGTATTAGCTAGATTCGATTCAGACATAATTTGCATTTCAGGCGAAACCAAAGAGCTACCGGCCGATAAAGGATTGTTAGGTAGATAGAAATTGAAAACAGAACCCGATTGCAAGACCGCTTGCCCGAACATCTCATCCGAACGTTCTAGCGTGAAGTTGGCTGTGCTGTGTACTCCATTAGCGGCGGGGCCAGGCATACCATCAAGTGCTCGCCAAATATGCGCTAGCTTGATAGAAGGTTCGCGAATTTTTCCATATTCAGGATTGTTTAAGTGTCCGTTGCGTGCTTCATCATCAAGTAAGATTGCTCTGACGACAGATCGCATGTCGCCGCGAACACCGTTTCCATTATTGTTAAACGTTAGGGTAATGCGTTCTACATATTCTGGCGACGGGTTGCTAGTAACAAGCCGTTGAATTAATTGCTTGCTTATAAAAGGGCCAACGTTAGGGTGATTAAAAACATTATCTAGAGCAAAGCTTAGATCTTGCTGCGCTGTCCAGCCGGCACTGCTTACAGCGCCATTTAAAAGCGTTTTACTTGTCGTGTCGTGGAACGCTTCGTTAGCGACCATGCGGCCAATAAAGAAATCGCCAGTGATGTTAGTGTCATTCCAGCGACGAGCGGTAGGGTAGTTCCAACCTGTAAAGACACGAGCAAATTGTTCGATTGTCTCCTGTGAGTAGCTGGGCTGTGGGTTTCCCAGAGGGATCGGTTCTCCACGTGTGTTGAGATTAAACAGACCAATTGAAAAGAGTTGCAATAGTTCGCGAGCATAGTTCTCGTCTGGTCGAATGTTTTGCTCTACATTGGGCCGTTCGTTAAGCACCATGCTTAAATAAGCGCCCATGACTGGATGTAGGGTTACCTCTTCGAGTAGCGTGCGGAAATTACCAAATGCGTTACGGCTGAGCATGTCGTAGTAATCTGCCATGCCGTATTGTGCGTTGGCCAAGCCTGCATCAACATCGGATACAACAAATATTTGGCTTAAAGCGTAACTGACTCGTTGTCGTAGTTGGTCAGGCTCGCCCAAGGCGTTGTTCCACCAGATTTCGTGGAGAGCGTCGGTGCCACTTCCGTTACTGTTAGTTCGTGTGTATGGGCTGAGTACGGAGGTGGGTTGTGAGAATTGATCGTCTATCCATGCCCCAGGGTTACCCAGTGCGACGAAGTCGTTTATCGATTGTTCAGTTGCGCCAAACGTTGCTTGGTTAAGAAACCGCGCAGCAAAAACTGCGGCTGGGTCGAGATTAGTGGCTGCGTCTGTGTTACCGGTGGCGGTGCCGGTTGTAGCGCCGGTTGTAGTCCCTGTCCCGCCAGTTGTAGCGCCGGTGGCGGTGCCAGTTGTACCCCCAGTGGTGCCGTCGCCATTGTTGTTATCGGCTACTACCACCCCGCGGTCACTGCAGGCGGAGAGCAATCCGACAACGAGTGTCGTTAGAAGTAACTTGTGCATTGGGAAGCTGGCTTTAAAGCGAATCATATGAGCGGTAAACTACCAAACTCTGCCCAGATATACAGTAGGTTTGGAGATGTTTTTCAGGGATGCCACAATTGATTGATCTAAGAGACTAAGCACTGAGAATATCGTCACACTTTTCCCCTGATGCTTCGACCACTCAATTGCAAATTGGGCTTGTCCTAGGCATTACTTTGCTTAAGTCTAAGCCGTTGATTTGGATGTTAAATGGCTGGGCCGTAATGTGCGTTGGCGAGCTACGATCGAGTTTGGATCGCTGCTGAGCTGTGTCCAGACTTCGACTACGCTAAAAGCGGCGCTATTTTGGCTAGATAAATTGCTTTACGGTGAGTTTTCATGGTGGCTGTAAATCGGCCACAGAGAGCCCTTTGGGAATCGTGTTGTGCTGCTATGCTTGTGTTATGACAAAGTATCGCTCAGTTTGCCCCCTTGATTGCCCCAGTACCTGTGCGCTCGACATCGAAGTGTTGGATGGGCAGCGTATAGGTCGGGTGTACGGTAATAAACAGCACCCTTATACCGATGGTGTTATATGCGCGAAAGTGTCGCGCTATGCCGAGCGTAACCACCATCCTGACCGGATTACTCAACCACTTATTCGCAAAACGGATTGTGCATCAAAAAGCGTCCCTAAGAGTGAGGCAAGCTCACTGTCAGATTTTGAACCGGCTAGTTGGGATGAAGCCTTAGATCTAATCGCTGAACGGTTTAAAAGAGTAATTGCTGAACAGGGCGCAGAAGCAATTTGGCCATTTCACTATGCGGGTACTATGGGCTTAGTGCAGCGTGATGGCCTTGATCGCTTTCGACATGCATTGGGTACGTCTCGCATGCACGCGACCTACTGCGTGACATTATCAGACTCTGGTTGGATAGCGGGCACAGGTAGTAAGCGCGGCTCTGATGCAAAGCTAATTGCTGAGAGCGATGTCCTTGTGGTGTGGGGTGGCAATCCGGTGAACACACAAGTCAACATCATGAATTTCTATGCGAAGGCTCGTAAAGCGCGTGGCGCTAAGCTAATCGTTATCGACCCCTACCTTACGCGTACTGCAAAAAAAGCGGACCAGCACCTAATGTTAAAGCCTGGTACCGACGGTGCGCTTGCCTGCGCTGTTATGCATGTGTTGTTTAAAGAAGGTTTTGCTGACCGCGAATACATGCAAAGCCATACCGCTAATGCTACTGAACTTGAGCAACATCTTGCTGATAAAACACCAGAGTGGGCGGCAAAAATCACTGGTTTAAGTAGCGATGAGATCATTGAGTTTGCTCGAACCTACGGTAGTAGCAAAGCCAGCTTTATCAGGCTAGGTTATGGGTTTACGCGTTCTCGCAATGGCGCGGTGAATATGCATGCGGCCAGTTGTTTACCAGCAATTACCGGATCGTGGAAATATCGGGGCGGCGGCGCTCTATACGGTAATGCCGATATCTACACTATCGATCGTTCGATCATAAAAGGCTTGGATATACCAAACGTACAAACTCGCGTCATGGATCAATCAAGAATAGGGCAGGTGTTGGTGGGCAACCCTCAAGATCTTCAAGGTGGCCCACCCGTGCACGCTTTGTTAATACAAAATACTAATCCTGCTGTAGTTGCACCCGAAACTAATGTTGTTTTAAAAGGTTTGGCACGAGAGGATTTATTTACCGTAGTCCACGAACACTTTTTTACTGATACTGCGAAGTATGCTGATGTGTTGTTGCCAGCCACCATGTTTACCGAGCATGATGATCTCTATCAAAGTAGCGGTCACACTTACATGCAAGTGGCCAAAAAATTGATCGATGCGCCTAGTGAGTGCCGCAGTAATCATTGGCTAATTTGCGAATTAGCAAAAAGGCTGGGCTTAGATCATCCAGGTTTTGGTATGAGCGAATGGGAGATCATGGATCGTACGCTACGCGGTTCAGGTAAGCCAAGTGCCGAAGAAGTTTATCAATCTGGCTATTTTGATTGCTCACCTGAGTTTGATGATTCGCAATTTCTCGATGGCTTTGGTACCCATGATAAGCGCTTTCATTTCAGTCCTGACTGGTCTGCCATAGGCCCATCATCGGATGGCATGCCATCGCTGCCAGATCATTGGGCATGCACTGATATGGCTAGTGATGCTCACCCCTATCGATTGGTAGCAGCGCCAGCCCGGCAGTTTCTGAATACCACGTTTACGGAAACAGCCTCAGCTCGAAAAATGGAGAGCCGTCCGCACCTTAAGATTCATCCGGATGATATTGCAAGCCTGTCGATATCAGATGGTGAACTTATACGCCTTGGTAATGACCAAGGAGAGGTGAAGGTGCATACCTTGGCGTTCGAAGGCGTGCAGCCCGGCACGGTTGTTGTCGAAGGCTTGTGGCGCAACAGTGACTTTGAGGGTGGGCTTGGCATCAATACACTAATTAGTGCAGAACCAGGTAAGCCCAACGGTGGTGCCGTGTTTCACGACACAGCCATTTGGATTAAATCGATTTAAGTGCCGATATTGGCAAGTCGATATTGGAAGATCGAACTCAGCAGGTCGAACATAGCAGGAAAGGCATGAAAAAAATTAAACTACTCGCTGCATTTATTTTATTGTTCGCCAATGTGCAAATTGCATTGGGTGCCGAACCCGTATCCAAATCACGTTGGAGTGGCGTGGCAATTGGCGGGCACGACAGCACTGCATATCACGACCTGCAACCTCAGAGTGATCCCCAGCAAAAAGCCCTAACCGGCAAGAAAGCCTTCGTTGTTGAGTACAAAGGTGCTAAGTGGCGTTTTTTGTCTAAAGAGAGTAGCGAGAAGTTTGCCGCGGATCCTGAGCGTTATTCGCCTGCGTACAACGGCCATTGTGCCAACGCTTTGAGTTTGGGTGAAGGCTTGGTAACCACTAATGGCAAAACTTGGGAAATATTCGAAGATCAGCTTTACCTTTTTTATGCGCCAAAAGGGCGAGTGCGTTGGAGTGACGGCAACTGGAAAACTTATAAGGTCGCATCGGACGCCGCCTGGGAAAAGCTTGGCGCTAATAAATAGGCAGCGTCATCCCGGCGAAGGCCGGAATCCATGCATACTAGATGCCCTTAAGTAGTGAGATCTAGCGGCTAGTTGAGTTACTGAACGTCATACCACTCGTCGTACTACGGCCACTTGGAGTTGCCGCGGCAAGGCTACTAGGCGTTCAGCACATCATTCAGCGCATCACCCACTGCATTAAACATCTCGTCGATTTGTTCGTCGGTAATGATCATAGGTGGACAAAATGCTACTCCGTCACCTGGCACCGCTCTTAGCATTACGCCACGTTTAAGGGCCGCGGCCACAACACGCACAGCGAGCTTATCGCTTACCGGGTATTGTTCTCTGGTGGCTTTGTCTTTCACTAATTCGATAGCGCCAATTAAACCAACGCTGCGGGTGTCGCCCACTAGGGGATGGTTGGACATGGCTTGTATGCGCTCCGCAAAATGCGGTGCACGTGCTTGTACTTGCCCAACGATGTCCCTCTCTTGGTAGATGTTGATCGTTTCTAGTGCTACAGCCGCGGCGACAGGGTGCCCGCCGTAGGTATTACCAGTGCCGAATAGGCCTAGAGTATCGCTGTGCGAAACAAAAGCCTCGTACAGCTTGCTTGAAACCATAACAGCACCAATAGGTTGATAAGCCGATGACAACTGCTTTGCGCTGGTGATTAAATCAGGTTTGATATTGTAGGTTTCTGAGCCCCACCAATTGCCCGTGCGGCCAAAGCCGCAGATCACTTCATCGGCAACTAAGAGGATGTCGTACTTGCTTAGTACCGCTTGAATTTTTTCAAAGTAAGTGTCAGGTGGCAACAACACCCCTCCAGCACCCATGACGGGTTCAGCGATAAAGGCTGCGATGGTTTCAGGGCCTGCTTCTATAATTTGTTGTTCTAGCTCTTCAGCTAAGCGAGAGGCGAATGCTATTTCAGTTTCGCCTTCTAGGGCATAGCGGTAAGCGTGTGGCGTACCTGTATGAATAACTGAAATTGCGGGTAAGTCAAAGCCATCTTGCACATAAGGTAGGCCGGTGAGACTGCCGGCGGCAACCGTGACTCCATGGTAGCCCCGCTTGCGAGCGATGATGGTTTTCTTGTTAGGTTTGCCAATTGCGTTATGGTAGTACCACACCATTTTGATCGCCGCATCTACGGCTTCGGAACCCGAATTAACTAAAAACGCCTTGCTGATGTTGTCGGGTGAGCACTGAACGAGTTTTTCGCTTAGTTCGATTGCTGGCGGTGTTGCGCGATGCGTAAACATATGCGAATACGGTAAGGCATTGAGTTGTTTTGTGGCTGCATCGATTAAGCGTTGTTCGCTATAGCCAAGACCTGCGCACCACAAGCCAGACATTCCCTCTATTAAACGGTTGCCCTCGGTGTCCCAGACATAGATGCCTTCCGCTCGCTCAATAATCAAAGGTCCGTTTTCTTGATGAGCTGATAGATTGGTAAAATGGTGTAGCGCGTACTGCTTGTCGCGTTCATGTAATGAGTTTGTCATGAGGTACCTATTTTTTATTTCTTTGTTGTTATAACTAACGTGACTAAATTAAGGTGATTAGCGATCTGTCTGAATGATACTCGAGGTGCGAAACCGTGTTGTAATCAACCATGTAGGTTGATTTTCCTTCCACTTGCATCGTGGTTACCGAGCTATTACGCGTGTTCCAAATGGATTTCATCGTATGAGTGAAATCTTTACCCAGTACTTGTTTGAGAACGGTTGCAACGATTCCACCAGAAGTGAACAGTGCGACACTGCTATGGCCTTTATTGCAAGCAGCTTGAATTGCTTCTATACCTCGATTCTCAAATGTCTGAAAGCTCTCATAGCCTTCAAGCTTTTGCGGATCGGCATCGCGCCAGCGTGCCATTGTTGCATGGTATTCATCGAACGTTAAGCCACCTGGGCTATCACTTTTTTTCCCCATAGCGAACAACTTATCAACATGATTATGGTTGTATTCATCGAGCTGATCGAGTTGCTGTATAGCCAAATCAAGCTTGCTCGCCTCCAGCACCAATTGAGCGGTGTGCTGTTGTCGTTTTAGGCTGCCCGCAAAAGCCGCGTCGGGTGCGATATCCAAGCGCTGCCAATGCTCGCCTAACAAGGTTGATTGACGTTGCCCGAGTGTGGATAGGCGATCATAGTTATCAGTGCCAGCAGAGGCCTGGCCATGTCGAATCAGGTAGACAGTCGTCATTTGGTTAGCGCATGAATTAAAGGTCCATGGTCACGTATTTAGGCTCTTTGCGCAATGCTCTAGCCGCTTTATTTGGGGTTTTTTGATGACAAGCCGTGAATCCGGCCAAGTGGCAGGTGTATCGGCAGTTTAGCTACTGCCTTCGCAAGAAAGTTGCGCTACTCAGGACAGCATCGTTGCTGCCCAAGCTATGCTTTACTTCTGAACGAGTCTAGTTAGCGAATCAAGCCTTGCTTCTCGATCATCGCTGGATTGATTAAGTCTAGCTTAGGATTTAATGGCTTAGCGCGATGGGCAATCGCGCTACAACTACCAGTCCGGATATATTCTAGTGCTGACGAAAACAATGCTTCTGTAGGATTACCTAAGGTGTCGTTGAGGTTGTCGTTAGCTGGGCAATCTGCGCTAATCCCTTCGTAGTAGTCTCCTACACCGTTGGCATTAACAAAAGACACTCGAAGTGCTTGCATAACTTTGCCACATCTTTCCTCGCCATTCGTGCCGTAAGGTTTGCCACAACTCGTGCTACCCACAGTGATCACTTCCACGAACGGACGCAAGCCATTGATAACCATTTCAGAAGCTGAACAAGTATCGTCGGTAGTGAGTACAAATACGCGGTTTAAATCCAAAGTATTTGTTTGAGTTGGGTGCGTATAAGTCTGATTGTTGGCTGAGTACTTAGCGTTATATTGAAACTGTGCAAATGGTTGGCCTTGCACGAGACTGCCTCCGATTTGGGCAGCGAGTTTTCCGGCAACGCTTATGCGACCACCACCGTTATAACGCAAATCTAACACGAGTTCGTTGATGTTTTCTCCAGCTAAATAGTTGATGGCATCATCTAGTTCTGCATTTGATGTTTCAAGAAAGCTTAGAAAATGAAGATAGCCTACACGTTGATTGCCTTCTACGACTACTTCTGTTTCCAATACCGTTTGAAGGTCGAAGATGGCCTTGGTAACGTCGACATCGAATGTCTCTGCTGTACCGCGTTGGATCGTTAGCGTCAGTGTTTTAACTTCGTCACCTGTGCCAAAAAACTCGGTGACTTGTTCGTTAGTTATGACATCTAAGCTAACACCGTTTATATCGCGTACAAAATCGCCACGTCTAACATCATGGGATGCAATCGGTGAGCCGGGGTTGATTAAAGTAAACTGTACATCGTCTTGTGATGTTCTTGCTAGGCGAAAACCAAAGCCGAACAATTTTCCCTCATTAAAAAACGCACTGGAGCTTTGTGCATCGTCGATGTAGCTGAACCGATCAAAAGGCGCCACGCGCAAGTCTCTAATTAGGGTTTCAATCTCGGCATAGTCATTGAGATTGACCGTAGGTACTTGATCGCTAAAGAGGTAGTAGTCGTTCATGCTGTTGCTAACCCAAGCTCGCATGTCGGATAGTTCGCAACTGCCGCCGTCAAGAGTAGCTCCATTGCTGACGGTGCCAGCGCCAATGTCTATCTCGTTTTCGTCGTCGCTATCGTAACTGCCACAGTTGCTCACTAATACTGCGCTGGCAATTATCACTGAGAGTCTTGGCAATTTACGCATAAACGTAAGATTTAGAACTGAATGCATGGGGCTGTGCCTATTACCGTTTCTACCGTTACGCTAGCGGCGACCTGGGTAGGGGCTGAGCTTTTGTTGATGACAATAGCGATTTTGAATCCTCTTCCTTGCACAATTCGTGATCGCATTCACATATTTGAGCTGTCTATGTAGTTTGGTATCGACTCGCTACCGATAGGTAAACAAATGAACTAGGCTCGCGATATGTCGATAGATGCTTCGACAGATGCTGCAAATGTAGGTGCAGTGTTTGACATAAAGCCCGGTATGGAGCGCGAGGGCAACAATACTCGTCGCCGCATACTGTTGGTATTTAACCAGGCGCATATTGTGCGTGTGTTAAAAGCTCAATTAGAACAAACCAATTACTTAGTACACACGGCTCACAACGCTGAGAATGCGTTGGAGATGATTCATACGGATAAATTTGACGCTGTTGCCATTGATACAGAGTTGTCTGGTATGGGTGCCGTCCAGCTTTGCATGAATATCAATCGGCAGATGCGTCAAGCAAAACCTCAGTTGATGCTGACGGGTATCAATGCCATTGAGTTAGCTGAACAACGAACCGACTGGCCGGTTAATGCGCTGGGTCTAGCTTGGCCCATTAGTATGGCCGAGCTGATAGGCGCGATTGAGGGAAGTGAAATCGGCGAGCAGGGGCAGCCCAGCGAATCAGCGTTTGCCCAAAGCAAGGTTGGCAATCAACGATAACAAGGAAGCACCTAGCAGGGCCGCGATTAGCGTGGCTATTAGATCGTTGCCTAGATGAATGTCGGCATAATCACGAATCAACAAACCCGCAAACGCACCAATCACACCTGCAATTGCACTAGCTTGCGGCGCTAAGGTGCTGCTGGATATCAATTTGTTTATCAGAAGGCCGCAAAGGCCGCCTAGTATCGCCAGCACCGCTGGAAAGATCATGCGCATTTAAAGCCCTCATCATTTTAAGTAGAATATGGTTCCGTGGGTTAGTCTATGCCGAGACTAACGCAAATTTTGCATCAAAAGCGTCAGTAAATGGCAGGGGTGAACGATGACCATAGATTTGGACATGCTTTCTGAGGAAGTCCTCGCAGCGGCTGCGTTACCGATGCCTTTTGGTCGGTTCAAGGGCACGCCTTTACTGGATTTGCCAGAGCCCTATGTGGTGTGGTTTAAGCAGCAAGGCTACCCTAGTGGGCATTTGGGGCGACAAATGGCGCTAATTTACGAAATCAAGGCGAACGGGCTCGAAAAGCTGCTGCGCCCCGTACTAGCTGCGCGCAAGCAAGAAGCGTCTGCAACGCAAGGGCAGCCTGAAAATACCCCATCCGCGAACGGGCTAAGCAATATAACCCCAGACGAATGATGCTTTTTCTGCTTCATTTCTACCTATTATGTTCGCGTATGTACTTGACCGCGCGCGCCAGCCTCGTTACTCTCATGTTATGACCTCTCAATTACTGTCACTGCTGCTTATTAACCCGGCCTCTCTATAGGGCGTCGGGAGCTGTGCCAGCCATCTTTTACTAGGTTTGTTACTAAGAAAATATTACTAAGCAAATATTACTAAGTAGCTTGTATCAGATAACCAATTGCCAAACACTTGGCGAACCATTCCAAAGAGAGTTATGCAAACAACCTTGTTTCACCTTATAGCCACCAACCTTATGGCGATACGTATCGTTATATGTACTGCCATATGCTCAGTCGCCTATTCAACCGTTACTAATGTGGCTGGTGTGAGCGTTGCGATTATTGAGCAGGCTTATATAACACTGGTGTTGTTTGAAGCTCAGGTAACGCAGTTATGAAAATCGATCCATCCACTAAGTATTTACCGTATCCGCCTGTTGATCTGCAAGACAGAACATGGCCTTCCAAAACGATCACCCAAGCTCCCATTTGGTGCAGTGTCGATTTGCGTGATGGCAACCAAGCGCTAATCGAGCCAATGGGAACAGAGCGTAAGCTACGCTTATTTAAATTGCTGGTAGCTAGCGGCTTCAAGCAAATTGAAATTGGCTTTCCAGCTGCTTCGCAAACTGATTTCGAATTTGTTCGCACCCTTATTGAAGACGAGCTAGTGCCAGATGATGTCACCTTGCAAGTGCTTACACAGTGCAGGCGTCCATTGATAGAAAGAACTTTTGAAGCAATGCAGGGTGCGCGTAGCGGTATCTTGCATTTATATAATTCGACATCCGAACTACAGCGAAGGGTCGTGTTTGGTTTGGATAAAGCAGGCATTAAAAAAATCGCCACTGATGGTGCTGAAATAGTTGCTGAACTTGCAGCTAAACATGTTGATACGCATTGGCAATTTGAATACTCCCCGGAGAGTTTTACCGGCACTGAGCTTGATTACGCTGTTGAAGTATGTGATGCGGTAACAGATATATGGCAGCCCACACCCGAAAATCCTACTATTCTTAATGTGCCGGCTACGGTGGAGATGTCTACACCGAATATTCATGCTGATCAAATTGAATGGTTTTCAAGGCACGTAAAAAATCGCGACAGTGTTTGTTTGAGCTTGCACCCGCACAATGATCGTGGTTGCGCGGTGGCAGCAACCGAGCTGGGTTTGCTTGCAGGTGCCGACCGTGTAGAAGGTACGCTATTTGGAAATGGTGAGCGTACCGGTAACGTCGATATCGTCACGCTCGCCTTAAACTTATTTAGTCAGGGCGTAGATTCCAAATTAGATTTTTCAGATATCTATGATGTTATGCGTACGGTTGAATACTGTAATCAACTGCCCGTGCACCCGCGCCATCCATATGCTGGTGAGTTGGTATTCACTGCGTTTTCAGGCTCTCATCAAGATGCCATAAAAAAAGGCTTTGCTGCGATGCGTGAGAGCAATTCACCCATCTGGGAAGTGCCATACCTGCCGATTGATCCTGCCGACGTAGGCCGCACCTATGAAGCTGTTATTCGCGTAAATAGCCAGTCGGGAAAAGGAGGTGTTGCGTTCATCATGGAGCAGGATCACGGTCTAGAGCTGCCAAGACGCTTACAAATCGAATTCAGCAAAATTGTTCAAAGCATTAGCGAACAAACTGGAGCAGAAGTTAATTCTGATTCGATTTATACAGCGTTTAAAGATTCGTTCTTAGATGCAAATTCCCCATTGGCGTTTATCCGCCATAGTAGTGTTGAAGTAGAGGGTGACGAGAATATGCGTTTGCTTACCGCAAACGTTAATTTCAACAACAATGAAATGGAGATTCAAGGACAAGGCAATGGGCCTATTGATGCGTTTGTATCTGCGCTTAAAAATGCCTATGGCGTTGATATTAGAATTGTCGATTACCATCAACATGCAACGGGTAGTGGCGCTGATGCGCAATCGGCTTGTTACTTTGAAATTCAATTAGGCAAGGGTGAAACACGTTTTGGCGCAGCTTTGCACAGTAATATTGTTGTGGCATCATTGATGGCCTTGTGTAGTGCGTTTAATCGCGCGGCAGCTGACCAACTAATTGATCCAAGTCATGCGTAAGCAATCAGATTTTTGCTGATTTACAGCAAATTAATCAGCAAAAAAACAAACCTAATAAAGAGGTGGGTAAATTGGATAAGAAGCTAGATAAGGCCGCTCTCGACTATCACCGATATCCTGTTCCGGGCAAATTGGAGATTAGTGCTACTAAAAACATGGTTAACCAGCGTGATCTTGCGCTGGCCTACTCTCCTGGCGTGGCTGCCGCTTGCCTGGCTATCGATGAAGATGAACAGCAGGTTGCTGAGCTTACTGCGCGCAGCAACTTAGTAGCAGTTATTACTAATGGCACTGCCGTGCTTGGCTTGGGTAATATCGGAGCCTTGGCATCGAAGCCAGTAATGGAAGGCAAGGCAGTTTTATTTAAAAAGTTTGCCAATGTCGATGTGTTTGATCTAGAGCTCGACACTGAAGATGTGGATCGTTTTGTCGATGCGGTCTCCTTACTTGAGCCCACCTTTGGTGGTATTAACCTTGAGGACATAAAAGCGCCTGAGTGCTTTGTAATCGAAGAAAAGTTACGCGAACGCATGAATATCCCAGTGTTTCATGACGATCAACACGGCACAGCAATTGTGGTAGCTGCAGCCATTCGCAATGGCTTACGCTTAGCCGATAAAAAAATTGAAGACGTTAAATTGGTGTGTACAGGTGCTGGGGCTGCGGCACTTGCATGCTTAAAACTGTTAGTGTCAATGGGCATGCAAAAATCAAATATTGCGGTATGCGATAGAAGCGGCGTTATTTACAACGGCCGTGAAGAACCGATTGATGAATATAAGCAAGTTTTCGCCTTAGATACCAATGCGCGCACACTCGATGATGTTATCGATAACGCTGATATATTTTTAGGTTTATCGGGCCCTAATACGCTCATAGGGGAGCAAGCAGCTCGGATGGCGCCTAAGCCGTTTATATTGGCACTGGCCAACCCAGATCCAGAGATCCATCCTGACGAGGTGCACAAGGTACGCGATGATGCGATTGTTGCCACTGGTCGATCTGATTTTCCTAATCAAGTTAATAACGTACTGTGTTTTCCGTTTCTTTTTCGCGGGGCGCTGGATGTTGGTGCGACCGAAATCAATACGGCAATGCAATTGGCTTGTGTGGAAGCCATTGCTGATATCGCTACCATGGAAGCATCTGACGTTGTATCTGCAGCTTACGGCGGGCAGCCATTTCGATTCGGTAAAGAATACTTAATACCAAAGCCGTTTGATCCGCGTCTAATGACCAACATTCCTATGCGTGTCGCTAAAGCGGCAATGGATAGTGGTGTTGCAACACGCCCCATCGAAGACTTCGCTGCCTATGAGCGTAAGCTTCGGCATTTTATCTTCCGCTCAGGCTTAGTTATGAAGCCTGTGTTTGAGCGCGCGCAAGCTAGCATGCAACGTGTAGTGTTGGCTGAGGGTGAATCAACGCGTGTACTTAATGCGGTGCAAATCATTGTCGACGATGAAATCTGCCGACCAGTATTAATAGGTCGGCCGGATATAGTCAGAAGCAGAATAGAGGAGATGGGTTTACGGCTGAACATTGGTGAAGGATTTGAAGTACTAGACCCTTTTAATAACCCTGATTTTGATCGCCATGTCGATAGCTACCATGAGTTGATGGGCAGGGCAGGTGTGTCTCCTGAATATGCCGCTAATGTCATTCGAACCCGCTCGACTGCTCTTGGTGCATTGCTGGTTCGCAACTTTGAAGCTGATGCAATGCTGTGCGGCACTCAAGGTGCTTATGCTCGTCACCTGCGCTATTTATGCGACATCATTGGTATCCGTGAAGATGTTAGCGACTGTTCTGCATTGATGCTAATGATCCAGGATACCGGCACAGTGTTTCTTACTGATACACATGTTTCGGTTGACCCAAGTGCTGAGGAGATTTCTGAGACGGCCAATATGGCGGCCAACCTTGTCACCCGTTTTGGCATGGAGCCAAAGATTGGTTTGCTATCGCATTCAAATTTTGGCAGTCGCAACAACGAGAGCGCTGTCAAAATGCGAGACGCCTATAAACTTATGAGATCGCGTTATCCGGAGCTTGCAGTTGAAGGAGAGATGCACGCGGACGCGGCCTTGTCGGAAGAAACTCGCAGTCGGATTTTCCCCAATACTGCGTTTTCCGGTAGTGCCAATGTGCTGGTTATGCCAAACTTGGATGCTGCCAATATCTCCTACAATGTGATGAAGGTTCTGGGTGGTGCATTACCTGTCGGTCCTATGCTGATGGGGTTAAATCGCCCCGCACATGTTGTTACCGAATCCACCACGGTTAGGGGTATAGTCAATTTGTGCGCTATTGCCGCGGTGGATGCGATCGATTACAAACTGTCGCACGGTGAAACAAACTCATAAAAATAAGGGTTTGTGGATATTTAAGCGCGTGTTTAGATAGAATTTTATCGAGTGCACTGGCAAGAAACATACTGCTGAGCCATACTTGTGCTTAGGTGTTCCTGCCAATCACTTTGTTTGTGTGATGAAGTGGCTATAGAGCAGAGCGATTTGCGCAGCGATTGAGCACAACGATTAAATAGAAAAGATGAGTCTTGTATGGCGATGGAATTAGAGTTTTTGTTGAATAAGCTCGAAACAGATCCAAGTTCTGTCGAGTTCCCGGATGTGGTCGCTTTGATCAATTCGATGTATACGTTTATACCCACTGGGTTCAGAAACCACGAACTCTATAACGAGCCGGGTCAAAATTCGGGGTCGTGTAAAGTGCTCTCGTTTGCCAGATTGCATGATCTAAACGAAGCACAAACGCTAGCGTGTTTTGGCGCTTTTTACCGAGCCGATGTGCTCAAGAATCCCGAAGGCGATAGCCACCCCAACATTCGACAGTTTCAGAAAACAGGGTGGGCAGGTATCGAGTTTGATGGCATACCGTTAAGGGCTACAGGTTAACTATTACAACTGCAGAACCCCTGCCACTAACCCGATCAAACCGCCAAAAACACCACCCCATACCACTAGCCAGCCTAAGTGTTTGCGGATCATGCTTTGCATGATATCGCGCACCATTTCAGGTGTTAGTTCGTCCAAGCGTTCGCGCAATATCGTATCAAGCCTATTGAGAAACTGATCGCTACTGGTCATGTTTTGGACCTGAGCTTGAACCGCTTCTTGAAAACGTGGGGATTTTGCAGCATCGTGCAAAAATTTACTCATGCGCGTTTTAAAGGGGTCACGCATGGAATCCAAGGCACTCTCACCGCCCATCATGCCTAGCATGCCACCAAACGATGAATCCATTACTGTGGCCACAAGCTGATCGTACGCGGCGTCTAGGTCGAGGTTTTTTAATATGGGCTCAAGGTCTATCGGTGATGAAGCCTTGTTCGCTAGTACCTTCTGAACTTTGTCTTTACTGAACAATTGCTCGTGTACCATTTTGAGAATGCCGGTTTTAAACTGCTCAAAGTGGGTGACGATAACGCCCGAGCCGTGCAAGCCAGGTACCTTTTCAAACAGCATATGCACCGCCAGCCAGTTGGTTAGCGCACCTGAGAGCGCAAACAAGCCGGTACTGAAAATGACCGCTTGATAGGAGTTTGGAAACAGAAAGCTGATAGCCATTATTGCGGCTGCTATCAGGTTTGGTGTTACGTTTTTACTGATCATGCTTTGGCTGGATGCTCTTAACAGCAAGAAGTGTAGCTGATGCACATAATGTGGGGTTGGATTGCTGAGCGTCAAGAGAGGGCTAAGTGGTGTCGAATTTCCGGCGAATCGAGTGATCAATTGATGTGAACCACAACACATTTTCGTAACGTTTGATAGGTAAACGGCCTAATCCCTGCTTTGTAGATGCTTTTCGTTACGGTAATACCTTAAAAATGCCAAACAAGATCGCACGATGCGGATACGCCTTAAGCTTAACCGGTGGCTTGTTGTTAAGCCCCGTTGCGCTCGCTAATCTTCCTCCAGTAATTGATCCGATTGCTGATCAGGTAGTGTCCGCTGGTGGTACCGTCGAAGTAGTCGTTGTGCCCCGTGACCCTGAGCGTGTGGTGCCTGGATTGACAGTTAGCAACATGCCTGACGGTGCAACATTTCTTGATAACCGAAATGGTACGCGTACTTTTAAATGGATTCCTAGCTCGAATGATATTGGGTCACGCCTTATTACGTTTGAAGCAATTGACGCAAGTGACCCTAACTTGCGCTCTTCAGTTAGCGTAACCGTTACTGTTAACTCAACTGGCCAAGCTAGTCAGTCCAATGGTAACCAAGCGCCGAGAGTTGAACCCCTATCTGATAGATCAGTGCAGGTCGGTGAAGCTGTATCGTTTCGTGTTACACCGGTTGATCCAGAGGGGGTTGTACCGGCACTATTTGTTGATTCGCTTCCAGCGGGTGCTAGCTTTGATGACAACCGAGATGGCACACGTCAATTTCGTTGGCAACCCAATGCTCAACAAGTCGGTGATTTCACTATCAACTTTGTAGCTTACGATGAAAACGAACCTAGCTTACGCTCGGGCGAAACAGTTAAGCTTTCCGTCACATCACCAAATGCAGTTGTTATCCCAAGCAACCCGATAAACCCAGTGGGATCGGCGGTCGAAGGCGCTCCGTTTTTTGTTGGCTTACAAGATCAGTTCGTAACCTTAGGTGACACCTTATCGTTGCGGGTTGTAGCGAAAGATGATGATGGTTCAGTCCCAGGCTTGGCGGTAGATCCACTACCAGAGAGAGCAAGTTTTAAAGATAATGGTGATGGCACGCGCACGTTTAGTTGGCAGCCATACCCGATCGATGTCGGTGATACTTATGTTCAGTTTTCTACTATAGATGCGAATAACTCTTCTATCAGAACTAATCAAAGTATCCGCATAAACGTGGTGCGTGATCCCAATCGTGTTGTTAACTTTCCACCAGTTATCAATGGCATCCGCAACCCAACAATACGAGCAGGTGACACCTTAACGCAACGCGTGCAACCAGTTGATCCGGATTTTACGGTACCCAATTTAAGTGCTTTGAGTATTCCGCAGGGTTCCGAATTTGTCGATAACGGTGATGGCACGCGTAATCTAAATTGGTTGACGGACTTTGGTGACTTAGGTGATACGCAAGCTAGTTTTCGCGCTGTGGATGCAGTCGATTCGTCGTTAAGCTTTGAGAGCACAATAACGGTGTCAGTGGTTGATCCATCAACGTTTAACCGTAACGGCGAACGTCTGCGTGATCTAGCCGATCGGCGTGGCTTTAAGATTGGTTACGCGGCTGTACTACAAGCAAGCAAAGTGGCTGATTCGCAGCTATATCGCGATATAGCGGCAGAAGAATTTAACATTGTTACTCCAGAGAACTCTCACAAGATGGGCTGGATACAGCCGCAACGTGGCTTGTTCAAGTGGGAAGATGCTGACGAAGTGGCAAACTATGCGGAACAAAATGGCATGGATCTGCACGGGCATCCTCTAGTTTGGTATGCCCAGCTACCGGGTTGGGTGCAACTACTGGACCCGTCTAATGCCCAACAAGTTATGCGCGAGCATATCCGAGCGCTGGTTAGCCGTTATCGCGGTCGAGTGGCAGTATGGGATGTTGTCAACGAATCATTTGAAGAAGACGGCTCTTACCGTAATTCGATTTGGTTTAAAGGTATGGGTAAAGATTATGTCCGTGATGCGTTTATTACTGCTGATCAAGAGGACCCTAATGCGGTGATGATCTATAACGACTATGACGTTGCGTGGATAAATCCTAAATCAGACGCCATGTATAGAATGGTGCAAGAGGAGATTGCGGCTGGCACACCAATAGACGGTGTCGGATTTCAAATGCACTTGCGCGATGATTTTTCGGATTACGATAGCGTTGAACGTAATTTTGAACGCTTTGCTAATTTAGGTATGGATATCTACATTACAGAATTTGATGTGGCGATGTTTAATGGTCAGAACGATGGCTTGCAAGCCGAAATTTATCGACGAGTTATGGAAATCTGCTTACGCCAACCGCGCTGTAAGGCATTGCAAAGTTGGGGCTATACCGATCGTTACTCGTGGAGATCCAACTTCCAGCCGTTGATGTTCACTGATAAGTATTTGCCTAAGTCTGCTTATTATGAATGGCAGCGAGTACTACGCGATTTCTAAAGTTGCTTGATCAGTGGCCCGGTTATCTGGGCCATTGATTTCATATAATGAATCCATTCGCTGTCAGCATCCATTGCTGCCGGCAGTTCATTCGCGAATTCGTTGCTCTATTTTGGGCAAGCACTGTTGCCGGCATTCATCGCACAATTTAGTGGCCCTTTTGGGGTAAGTCCTGACTCACGGGACGGCGTAAACATTTCCATCTATGGGCCTTCGCGTCGGCATCCTTGCCTCCGAGACCCGTGAGTCAGGACTACCCCAAAGGGCCGCTAATTTGCGTGATAAATGCCTACTTCCGTTGGTGGTTCATCTACTATGTCCGCGTAGCTGGCTAGGCGCTTCAGGGATAGATCCATGTTCGAGCATGGATCTAACTAAATCGTAGAAGAAGTGTTTAACTTGGTAGATGGGAAATTATTAGAAAAGTGTCGAAAGTTAGCAAACTACTAACTCCTCTTACGCCTTGACTTACGCGCACCACGGCCGCTGGCTGAGCCACCTTGTACAGTTAAGTCACCATCTAATTGCGCTTTAGCGCCTACCGATACTTCACCTAGTGCGGCTTCGATTGTTTCTAAGCTGGGGCTTGGTTGTGCAGTGTGGGCATCGATCGCATCTCGCATGGAGCGAAGGTGCGCAGGCGTTGTGCCGCAGCAGCCGCCGATAATATTCGCACCGGCATCAATGGCAAGGCGAGCGTACTCGGCCATAAGTTCTGGTGTGCCGTTGTATTCAATTGAGCCATCGACCCATTCCGGTATTCCGCAGTTTGCTTTAGCCACTAAGGCTGGGCGCGCGTCGAGTTTATCTGCGGCAGTGGAAAGATTTTTGATTGCCGCAACAACTTCAGCTGCGCCAACACCGCAGTTAGTGCCGATTGCTGAGATAGGTGTATTGAGGCCTGTGCTGCAATTGATGGTATCCGCGGCAGTTAAGCCCATCATGGTTCGGCCATTGGTATCGATACTCACCGTATACACAATTGGAAGATCGTGTTCAGCGGCGGCCAATACCGCTGCTTCGATTTCTTCAGCTGAAGAGATAGTCTCGATCCAGAGAATATCCACGCCGCCAGCTTTTAGTGCTGCGGCTTGCTCACTGAATGCTTCGCGGGCTTGGGCGATACTGACGGGGCCATTGGGTTCCAGGATTTCGCCAGTGGGGCCCATTGAGCCTGCGACCAGCACATCGCGTTTAGCATTGTCGGCGCAACTGCGTGCTAACTTTGCTGCAGCTTGGTTGAGCTCATCCACACGGTCGCCGGCTTTGTGCAAGGCTAAGCGGTAATGCGTGCCACCAAACGAGTTTGTAAGGATAATGTCTGAGCCTGCATCGATAAACGACTGGTAAAGTGCTGATATTTTCTCAGGTTGGTCGATATTCCACAGTTCGGGGGAATCGCCTGTTTGCAGCCCCATTTCAAAAAGGTTTGTGCCGGTAGCGCCATCGGCTAGCAGGGGGATATTCTGATCAAGTCGGTCTTGAAATTTAGTATTCATATTCTTAGATTAGGTCGGAGAGAGGCCGTTTCTTTTGGTCTACAATTAACGCGCCACTACGGTATATATAGGCCTGTTTGGCGATTGCGAGACGCGGGTCGCTAAAGCGTGCTCAATATATCGTTGAGACGGACGCCAGATTAAGTATAGTGAATTCCGACTTTATGCATTACGGTAGAATGTCGGCAACCATACGGTACAGATAAACCACTCAACATGCTATTCGGATTTGGAAAACCACCTGAGCCTAACCCCATCGACACGGTCAATGTGCCTGGGTCTGTGGGTTGTATGGGGCTTGTGGGCTGTCCGGGTACACGCATAAGCCAGCTGGGTCAGGCGCTGCCACGTAAGTATTTGCTGGCCGACCTTGAAGAGCTCCAAAAATGGGGTGTTAATGGCGTGGTCACCTTGGTTGAGCCACATGAGCTTAAGATGCTTGGTGTGGAGGAAATGCCGAAGTTGCTCGCCGACGCTGGAATCTGGTGGAAGCACCTACCCATCATCGACATGGATATCCCCAATCAAGCATTTGAGGATACTTGGGCTGTAGAAGGCGAGCGCATACGTCATGCCTTACGGATAGGTGAAAGGGTCGTCATACACTGTTATGCGGGCCTAGGGCGCGCAGGCATGATATCAGCCCGTATTCTGGTTGAAATGGGCTTAGAGCCTGAACTGGCCATACGTACGGTGCGCAGCGATAATCGCCGCAGAATCCAAACTAAAGCGCAAGCGAATTTCGTGCGCAGCTGCCACTCATTGGTAGATGCAACCCGCAGTTGGGGTTCTTAAGAGTCGCTTCACGCTATGCGCTAGTCGCCCTGTCCAATCCCTACAGGCTGCACCCGGTGCAAACTGTGCTTACTAGTTAAATCGTTATACTGAATTAGGAGCTGTTTATGACAGCCAAACCCAGCCCAAGGCGTGGTCGTCGCGGTGGTGGCCGAGATGCCAAGCGTGCGCGCGCAGCCGCAAGCGTCACTCGAGACCCATACATCAAACGCGGCATACCTTATGTCAGTGTGCTTGATGAAGAAGGTTTGTCGACAATCGAGCGAAACGCCGACACTATCCTTGAAGAAATTGGTATTGAATTCAGGGATGATCCTGAATCGCTAGAAATGTGGCGCGCAGCGGGTGCTGATGTCCAAGGTGAGCGAGTTAGGTTTCCGCGTGGCATGTGTCGCAAGCTAGTGATGGATACTGCGCCTTCTGAATTTGTGCAACATGCCAGAAACCCCGCCAACAATGTCGTGATTGGTGGCGATAACACCGTGTTGGTACCGGCCTATGGCCCACCGTTTGTGATGGACTTAGACAAGGGCAGGCGCTACGCCACCATTGAAGATTTTCAAAATTTTGTAAAGCTAGCTTACAGCTCTCCTGAATTACATCACTCTGGCGGTACAGTTTGCGAGCCGGTTGATTTACCGGTTAACAAGCGACATTTCGATATGGTGTACGCGCACATGCGTTATAGCGACAAGCCTTTTATGGGTTCGGTTACAGCGCCTGAAAGAGCAGAAGACACGGTCGCTATGGCAAAGCTTTTGTTTGGGGAAAATTTCATTGATCCTGAGACTGGCGTTGAAAAAACGGTCGTGATAAACCTGATAAATGCTAACTCACCAATGACGTTTGATGAAACGATGTTGGGGGCGGCAAAGGTTTACGCAAGAAATAATCAGGCAACTATTATTTCGCCGTTTATTCTTGCCGGTGCTATGTCACCAGTTACTGTGGCAGGTACTGCAGCGCAAATATTGGCTGAAGCATTAGCGGGTATGGCATTTGTTCAATTGGTACGCCCCGGTGCGCCGGTTGTGTTTGGTACATTTGCTAGCTCTATTTCTATGCAATCGGGTGCGCCAACATTTGGTTCTCCTGAGCCATCTTTGGTTATGTACGTCGCCGCCGAACTTGCTCGCCGCTTAAAGGTTCCGTTTCGTAGTGGAGGGGGGTTATGCGCATCAAAACTACCTGATGCACAGGCTGCATACGAAGCCGCAAATACCTTGCAAACCGCAGCGATGGCGGGCGTTAACTTTATGCTGCATACAGCCGGTTGGCTGGAAGGCGGGCTTTCCATGGGCTATGAGAAGTTTGTGATGGATGCTGATCAAGCCGGCATGATTGGCGTGATGCTCAAAGGTGTTGACATGAGTGAAAACGGCCAAGGGCTCAGCGCAATAAGAGAAGTGGGCCCAGGGCAGCACTTTCTCGGTTGTGAGCACACGCAGGGTAATTTTGAATCAGCGTTTTATCGTTCAACGATCGCTGACAACAACAGCTATGAGCAATGGGAGTCAGAAGGATCGTTGGATGCATCGCAGCGTGCTAACAAGCGTTGGAAAAAATTGTTGAACGATTACCAAGCACCCGCCATAGATCCCGCAATCGATGAAGCCTTGATTGCTTTTATGGATCAGCGTAAAGCGTCGTTTCCGGACGCCAACTACTAAGCACATGTTAAGAATTTGGCCCAATCGGGCAGTGACAGCCGCCCGAGAGATTGGCACCAACGAAGTTGAATATCTGGCTTGAGTGCAAGCTTTTGCGGTTATTAATGTCATCTATTGGCATCTATTTATGACCACATGCAACACAATGAGGTAGCCAAAAATAACCCTTACGCAGTAATGATTAATAATTCACAGAACTAAGCCTTCTCCCTATTTCTAATTGCTGCTGATTGTGTTCCAATTGCGCCAGTTCTATATCAGCGCCATTTTGGCTAGCCAGGTTCACTGTGATCGGTACCAACTCAAATCCTGTCCGCATCGGTTTTTACCTGGTGCCTAATTTTTCCATGATTGCGTTTGCATCCGCTGTGGAACCGCTGCGCATGGCCAATCAGTTGACTGGAACGCGGCCCTATCAATGGCAAGTGATTAGTAGTGATGGCCAACCGGTAGCGTGCAGCAACGGAATCGAAATAGCAGCGCAGCTTGCCGCTGGCTGCGAGGATCGTTTTGATGCTGTGTTTGTTTGTGGCGGGGTCAATATACACAGAGTTGAAGACGATATTGGCATTCAATGGTTACGCCAATTAGATAAAGCTGACATGGTATTGGGCGGCATTTGTACTGGTAGTTATTTTCTTGCAAAAGCTGATCTACTCAATGGTTATCGTTGCACTATTCATTGGGAGAACATGGCGAGCGCGCGTGAAGAATATCCTAACTTAGTGATATCCCCAGAACTATTTGAAATGGATCGTAATCGATATTCATGCGCCGGTGGTGTTGCGCCGATGGATATGATGTTGTGTGAGATTCGCAGCAAGCACGGTGCGGAATTAGCAACACGAATTTCCGAACAGTATATGTGCGAACGGATTCGTGATCATAACGATCGACAACGTGTTCCGTTAACTCAACGTATAGGTGCCAGTCAGCCTAAATTGGCAGAAGCGGTTTCATTGATGGAGGCCAATATCGAGGAGCCAATGACTTTGGATGAGCTCTCTCACCATGTGGCATTGTCTCGACGCCAGTTAGAACGATTGTTTCAACGCTATTTGCATTGCGTACCTACGCGCTACTACCTTGAGCTACGCCTAGAGCGGGCAAGACAACTCCTATTGCAAACCAGTATGCCAATCGTTGATGTTGCTTTGGCTTGCGGATTTATATCCGCTCCGCATTTTTCTAAATGCTATCGGGATACGTTCTCGATCCCGCCAAGAGATGAGCGAAGGCGTGCCGCTGGGTTGCTTGGTGATATGCAAGAGAAGTCACGAACCAACTAAAATTGCAGATGCCGCGTGCTACTTAGCACAGGCTAGGTAGCGATAAGTGATGGATAAAATTTAGCTTGAGCTAATTATCAACAAGCCAATTTCGTACACTATTAAGCCTGTATACATGCCAACCATTGCTGCAAGTATTGAGCGTGCTCGGATACGCTTGAACAACACCAAGTTGTGGGTTGCCACCAGCACCACGGCTGGTATCGCGGTGAGCAACATTTTGACAATCATAAATACGCCGATGCCCTGTTGCAGCATGTAGTTCATAAATGGATTGGCTTCCGTTCCACCTCGAGCAATCAGAGTCAGTGTGAAAACCGAATCGGTAATTGACAGCAAAACTAGTAATATCGCCAAGGTGCATAAACCCGAATCATAGCGATCAAGAGTGGCGAAGCGTCGATCTTCGCGCCGGCGACCTTCAAAGCGGCGAGGGGCGCTAAAGGCTTTCCATAGGCTGAGTAAATTATATTGACGCCGATTTTGGTCTGTACGCTTTTCTACCCCGTCCCAAGAGTCGGTGCTAGAAAATGAGTTGGCAGGGCTAATTGGAGTTTGTGTGTCGCTATTCATATTTTTGTTTTTATATGCGGCTTGGGCTTATTTTAATCAGAAACCCGGATTTGCAAAGTTTTTTGGTCACGCTATGGGGCGCGAGTTGTTGTTGGTTTAGCGCTATGCGACTGGGGTCACATTGTAGACAAGGTTCAATAGTCAGTGAGTCTCTCTTTTAGCTGGTAGTACGCCATTCCGATCGCCATTAATGGGTTGCCAAGCTGCTGACCAAACGGCACTTTACGGTGCTTGAATTGACTGAAAGTGTCAAAACGGCTTAATTCGCCATGTAAAGCTTGCGCAAGAATTTCTGCAAGGATATGTGAGCTTGCGATGCCGTGCCCTGAGTATCCCTGAGAGTAATAGACATTTTTTTGTGCGCGACCTAACAAAGGTATTCGATTTGGCACAATACCCGCCGTGCAAGTCCATGCGAAATCAATATTGATCCCTGTAAGAGAAGGGAAGGTTGCCTCCAGTGCAGGGCGCAAGCTTGACCTTACGTTATCAACATCACGGCCAGAATAATTGGTGCCACCGCCGAACATCAATCTGTTGTCAGTGGTGATCCGGTAATAGTCGAGCACTAAGCGGCTATCATAAACAGCTAGGCGCTGTGGGTTCAAATCGCTAACCTGCTCATCAGTTAAAGGCTCGGTTGTCATATTGGCTAGGATCGCAGGCACCAGTAACCCCTTGAGTTGCGGTTGGCATAAACGATGATAAGCATTGCCCGCCAGTACTACTGTTTTTGCATTCACTCTGCCGTGCTCGGTCACTAACACTGGGCTGTTGCTGGTATCGAGTTTTGTCACTGCTGTTTGTTCGAAAATTCTGCAGCCTATGCTAGCGGCGGCGCGAGCTTCTCCGATACAAAGATTAAGTGAATGAACATGAAAGTTTCGTTTGTTATACAGGCCGCCATGGTAGAGCGGGGTGTTAAGTATGCCGTGTAAGGCTTCCGGCTCAAGCCACTCTAGATGGCCATCAAATCCCCAAGTTTGCGCATCTTTTAAGGTTTGCTGAAGTTCGGGTATGGCCTTCTTGCTCCAGGCGGTATGCAAATGCCCGTGGATTAAATCACACTCAATTTGGTATTTAGCGATACGTTGTTTGATGATATCTTGCCCGCGCCAGCGAAGGTCCCAGATAAATTTTGCCGCATCAAAGCCATCGCGTTGTTCTAATTGTTTGAGCATGGCGCTATCGCCAGATAGGCTGCCTGTGACTTGGCCGCCATTTCGGCCAGTAGCGCCCCAGCCAATTCTATTGGCTTCAAGCAACACTACGGAATAACCAAGCTCGCTAAGCTCTACAGCGGAGGCAACACCAGTTAGCCCGCCGCCTACTATGGCGATGTCACAGCTTATTTCATCGTTAAGTTGAGGGTATTCGCCCGGATCGTTTACCGTACTACTGTAGTAGTTGTCTATTCGCTGCATGGGCTTAGGCATTTGCAAAGTGTTAAAGGCGTGGCAGGTACGTCAACCAATCAAGCTGATCGACTGTTTTGTTTATCGTGATCGCTTCAAACCGTTTTACATTGGCGAACACGCCTTGGTAGTGTTCGCCTAGCGTATGCTTAATAAAATCAGATTCAGAAAATTGATTAACTGCGTTCAACCAATCATGGTGAAGAAACTCAGCGCTCGATGTTTCGCCAGCGGATAGCGCGGGCAAAGTGGGTTTAGATTTTTTATCGAGCCCGTACAAAATACCGGAGAGTATGGCAGCTAGGGCTAAATATGGATTGGCATCAGCGCCTGCAACGCGATGCTCTAAGCGCGCAGCCTTGCCGTGTGTTTCTGGCAACCTAACGGCAACGCCTCGATGATCGTGCCCCCAGCTCATTTGCACTGGCGCAAAGGAGTCTGGTTGCAGGCGTTTGTACGAATTACCATGAGGTGCTAACAAGGCTTGCGCGTCTTTCATTGTGTCTAATAAACCGTTAGCAGCCCACAGTAAGTTATTGTCGTTGCTAGCTTGGTCAAAAATATTGTTACCGTGTTTATCAAGCAAGCTAACATGCACATGTAAACCGCTGCCGGTGTGCTCGGTGTATGGCTTGGCCATAAATGTACAAGCCATTTCGGTTGCAATCGCCGCTCTATCCACCACGCGTTTAAACAGCACTGCCTCATCAGCTGCTTGCAAAGCGTTGTTTCGATGTATGAGATTAATTTCGAATTGGCCTGGGCCAATTTCAGAAAGGGACGCATCGGCAGGGATATTTAACGCTTTGGCATAATCATGAATGCGTTTAAGTGTGGGTTCGATGCGATCCATAACGCGCATGTCGTAAACCTGATACGGTTTTATTTGTCCGGCGATATTGATATGAGGAGGCGGGGCGGGTACACCTGCAACAACGGAAGGCGCGTCCAACAAATAAAACTCAAGCTCCACCGCTACAACCGGGGTTAGCCCACGCGCGGTAAATTTCTCCAACACATTAGCCAAGATAGTTCGCGGATCGCAAAACATGCTCTCACCCGTCATGCTCGTCATGCTGCAAAGAATCTGTTGCGATCCTGGATTCCAAGGCGTCTCGTTTAGCTGAGCAGCGTTTGGTACGCAAAGGCCGTCTGGATCGCCTGCGTCAGGCCCCATGCCAGTAAGTCTGTCGTTATCGTCGCCCCAAATATCCTGCACTTGCGTTGATACAGGCAACCGAACTTCGCCATTCAGTACTTTGCTTTTCTGATCAGAGGGGACCCACTTGCCACGCAAGTTGCCTTGCATGTCAACGACCATGACATCGATGTGTTGTTCAGTGGGTTCCATTAATATGACGTTAGCTGTGTATTAGTGGAAGCATCATAACGTGTGCTGCGAGGTGCGTCGATGATTCCTTGTTGCTAAGGCATCTATCGTCATCTTCACGTGCGAGGATCCAATTGAGCAAATCTGTTTCGTAGGGGCAGTGCTTAGCTCAAATAGTAATTGCAAGTTGTTACTAGAACTACTCGCGTGCCTGTCGTGCACGGCGTCTTGATTTACGCCCTCGCTGTGCAGCACCTTCAACTGATGCAGTGCGCGCCGGTAAGGTCACAACCTTCGCAAGTTCTGGAAACTCAGCTGTTTTATGTGGGAATGCCATGGCTTGTACGAAATGTTCCTGGAACGCGGGTTCTACTGCGGTTTCAATTTTCTCAACCTTACGTACTAGCTCTTCGATTTGCTTGCGTGAATCAGTATCTAGTAGTGCGATACGTGCACCCGTGCCCGCTGCGTTTCCTGCGCTTGCAACGTTATCTAATTCGCAGTCGGGGATGAGCCCTAATACCATTGCGTACTTAACATCGATATGGCTACCAAATGCTCCGGCTAGGCGAATACGATCAACCTTGTCTACTTCAAGCCGGTCCATGAGTAGGCGAACACCAGCATATAGTGCAGCTTTGGCTAGCTGGATTTGCCGCACATCGTTTTGCGTGATGCGAATGTTAACTTCGCCTTCGTGCATTAGATAAGAGAACGTTCGGTCATCTGCAATGATACGGCTTGAGCGTTCAGCGAGGTTGCCTTGCACAACACCATCAGTATCAATGATGCCAGCTAAAAACATCTCGGCTACTATTTCGATAATACCGGAGCCACAAATGCCAGTGACACCTGTGCTAGCGATGCTATCGGCAAAGCCTGGTTCGTCAGACCAAAGCTCGCTACCAATCACGCTAAAACGAGGCTCAAGTGTTTCTGGGTTTATTCTTACGCGTTCGATGGCACCGGGGGCTGCGCGTTGGCCGCCACTTATTTGTGCACCTTCAAAGGCAGGGCCGGTTGGGCTAGAGCAGGCAAGCATGCGTTGGCTGTTGCCTAATACGATCTCGGCATTGGTGCCTACGTCAACTAACAAAGTTAGCTCGTCCAGCGACTGCGGTTGCTCGCATAAGATTACGCCAGCGGTATCAGCGCCAACATGGCCAGCGATACAAGGTAGTAAATAAGCTTGCGTGTTTTCGTGCGCGACGATACCCATTTCACGCGCGGGTAAATTCAGTGCTTCATCAGTAGTCAGCGCAAATGGCGCGCCACCGAGTTCAACCGGATCGATACCTAACAGTAGGTGATGCATGACAGGGTTAGCAACAAAGGTTATGTCGAGGATATCGCTGACATCGATTTCAGCTTCGCTTGCGACATCGTCAAGTAAGCCGTTAATTGCCTCTCGAACGGCATCAGTCATTTCGACATCGCCGCCTGGATTCATCATCACATATGAAACGCGGCTCATAAGATCTTCGCCAAATCGAATTTGTGGGTTCATTGCACCACTACTGGCGAGCACATCGCCGGTGATTAGATTCGACAAATGCGCTGCGATGGTGGTTGAACCCACATCGATAGCAACACCGTAAATTGATTCTTTATAGCCAGGCCATAGGGCGAGGATGCGACCGTCATCGTGGACGGCTGCGCTGACTTGCCATTTGCCTTTTCGCAATATGCCTTGCAGTGTATGCAGTAAGTTTAGATCGGCGCGCAGATTATCGCGATCCCACTCGCTCTTCAGCGCGTTTTTAAGCCTGCGTAGATCGCCGGAGGGGTCGTGCATGTCGGGTTCCTCAACATCGACCACATGTAACCGTATGGCTGGGTTGAGCGTGATGTTCGCGTGGTCGGCGGCTTTTCTAACCACTTGCTTGTGTACTTGGCTCTCAGGTGGTACATCGACCACCAGATCGCCAAGAATCTTGGCTTGGCAGCCTAAGCGACGACCAGTTGGGAAATCTCCGTTGATCCGTTGGTAGCGCGCCTCTACTTTTGTGCCTTCACCTAAGCTGTCGGCGCTGGACACAATGTTGTGTTTTGAAAAATCGCCCTCGGAGCACAGTATCTGGCAACGACCACATAAGCCACGGCCGCCACAAACTGTATCCAGATCAACGCCTAGTGTGCGTGCCGCGTCGAGGATAGATGTACCGACCTCGAACGTGCCGCGTTTGCCGCTAGGTGTGAATACAACTTGTGCTGATGCCGGAGTGTCGCTCATTGCGTATGTTCTCTTAGCTTGGACGGCGTCGACGTGTTGGGCGACGGCCGCGGGCGCCAACTTCGCCTTCTGCGGCCGGTTGGCGATATTTACGAATCCAGGCCAAGCAATCCGCATCATTGCCCATCAGTACGTCCGCGGCCATTACAGCGCGCATAACTTCTTCGTGGCAAGGGTTTGTAATGGCAGATGTCATGCCAGCACTGGCAGCCATCGTCAAAAACGCGCCATTGATACCGTTGCGCTCTGGCAAACCGAAGCTAATGTTAGATGCGCCACAGGTTGTGTTGCATTTTAGTTCTTTGCGGATACGCCCCAAAATATCAAACACCTGGCGACCTGCGTAACGCATTGCACCGATTGGCATCACTAAGGGATCGATAACGATGTCTTCTGGTCCAATGCCATAATCAGATGCACGATTAACGATTTTCTTCGCTACATCAAAACGGACATCTGGATCTTCGGAGATGCCTGTTTCGTCGTTAGAGATGGCGACCACTGCGGCACCATACTTTGCCACCAGTGGTAATACTCTTTCAAGGTTTTCATCTTCGCCCGTAACTGAGTTAACCAATGCCTTGCCTTGATAAACTGCTAGGCCTGCCTCAAGCGCTTCGATTATGGAAGAGTCGATTGAAATAGGTGTGTCGGTAATGGACTGAACTAACTGGATGGACTTTGCCAAGATGGCTGGTTCGTCAGCCAACGGAATTCCCGCATTAACATCTAGCATTTGTGCGCCCGCTGCCACTTGTGCTAAGGCATCTGATTCAACGCGGCTGAAATCGCCGTTTTTCATTTCTTCGGCGAGTATTTTACGCCCCGTAGGATTGATGCGCTCGCCAATAATGGTGAAGGCGCGATCATCACCGATGATGTGTTCGCGTGTGGCGGAGCTAATAATTGTGTCGGTCATTCGTATGAATCCATTTGTTGTTGCACGCTCGCATCACCTTTGTAAAGTTTAGGGTGCCAAGGTGTTCTGCCATCGAGCACGCCTGAGCGCTCGACAATTTTGGGTACGGCGTGTTCTTGGCGATAAGCCATAATATGCACGCCGTTTACGCCTTTAATTTCGCGAATTTCCTGAATCAGATCAACGCAAAGATTAATGCCTTCCTGCTTTTGATCGTCAGCGCCACTAAGGCGATCGATCACTGCATCGGGGATATGAACGCCCGGTACATTGTTGCGAATCCAATTTGCTGTGCGAGCTGAGGCCATGGGGCCTACCCCCACCAACATAAAAACCTTTTCGTCCAAGCCGTTATCTCTAGCCACTTGCATGTATTGCTTTAGACGATCAATGTCGTAGCAATATTGTGTTTGAATAAATTGCGCGCCAGCCACTATTTTTTTAGCTAAGCGTAATGGACGCCAATCATAGGGCTCAACGAAGGGATTAGCAGCAGCGCCCAAAAACACCCTCGGTGGAGAATCCAGTTTGCGGCCACTTTGGAATGTGGATTCATCACGCATGGTTCGGGCGATTTCGAGTAGTGACATGCAGTCAAGATCAAATACTGGTTTAGCTTGTGGGTGGTCGCCGGTTTGCACGCCGTCGCCTGACAGACACAACATATTGGCTACACCCATAGCAGCACCACCAAGAATATCGCCTTGGATGGCAATACGATTTTTATCGCGGCAAGAGATTTGTTGGATAAGCGAATAACCCAAGCGCGTAAGCAAAGCACAAACTGACGAGCTACTCATATGACAATGTGCACCACTACCATCGGTCGCGTTTATCGCGTCGACATAGCCATCAAAAATGGCGGCGCGTTCGTAAACCTGGTTCGGATCGGCTGAGTCGGGCGGTGCGAGTTCGCTGGTTACGGCAAAGTGTCCTTCACGGAGCACCCGTTCGAGGCGCCCCGGAGAGGTATGACCTTCGCGAATGGGCAAGGGGTATCCGGGAACGGGCTCATCTTCGTACATTAGTTAACCCTCACTGCCGGTTGCCGTCGCAGAGGGTTCGGTTTTTTCCCGAGCCACGCTTAACCACGACGAACTGCCTTTAAGGCGATGATCGACTGCAAATTGTATGGTTTTTATTTCATCACCATTTTTCATTCTTTGACTGCCATCCCAGGCTTCAACCCATACACAGCGCATTTCGGGTTTAATCTCACAGAAGCCGTCAGGGCGTACGCCGCCGCATGGGCCATTGCGTATTTCTTTTGGACAATTCATTGGGCATGACATACCAGTGCTGCTTAAAGCACATTGGCCGCACATCTGACAATCAAACAACGCACCCTTGATGCCGCGCTCGATAAAGGCAACAGGTTTTTCAACTCGATCGTAGCCTATAACCTCAAATACGGGTGCCATTGCAACAAGCACGCGCTCCACTAGCTGATAGGTTTTCTCCATCAGTCCAGCGTTTTTAACAGACCATAACCTGAGTCGATACATGTTTATTAGCTCGAGTTCATCAAACTGGTTTTGCGTTTTCCGCAATCCCTTTTGCTTTGACGACACTTTCTAGATATTCGTCACTAAAGGCATTCTCCAAAGCGGCAGCGGCCTCCTCAGCTGCGGCCTCTAGGTCCCCATCGCACTTGGCGCGCTTACGTTCCCAATCTTCCATATAGGCATCACTCGAGCCCTTGCCGGCGCGCATAGCGGCCCGATCGATTGCTTCTTGAAATCGCGCGCTGAGCATTTTCTTTGAAGTCTTTCGGCCCGCTTTTGCCAACACCTGAGAAGGGATATCTCGCCAATAGATAGTGATCAATTCAGCCATGATTTTTCCGCTGTCATTACGCAGTCGTTCTGCGTTTAGTAAAGAGTGAGTTAGGTCGACACTATTTTGATGCCCTGTAAGGCGTCTTTAAATGGCGTCAGGCCGGTGTAGTGAACTTTAAGAGTTAAGCCAAGTGTGTTAGCTGCAATCTTGGCTTTTTCAAGCTTGGCCTCGTCTTCTGTTTGCGCTAAATACAATACGTGGGTGTAATTACCAAAGTACATATCGCGCAGCTCTGGATGTTCCTTTATGCCTAATTCGTCAAGGATTAAACGATCAAAGTGTTCAGCAAGGTAGTCAGTTAAGTAGAAGGTACCGATATCATCTTCGCTGAACTGCTCAAAACTTTCTTTGCCGGCAAAGAAGGAGTAACAATGCGCACCCGGTAGGCGTTCGACATCGTTGTATTTGGTAAGCATGGCGTCGAGTTGTCCACCGCTACCGCAGTCTCCATAGGCCACTAGGATGCGATCAAAGTGATCGCGATTGTCAATTATTTTGTTTTCAACGCCGGGAGTGATTTTATCTGGTGTGTTATGCCAGTGCGCTGGTAGGCATTGTATGTCGATGTGTTCCCAATGGTTAGCACGTGCAAGTGCAACTAACTCATGGGAGAGTGCACCGCATGCAATGACCAAGGTGGTTTTTTGCATGGGTGTCAGCGCACCGTGTGGCAAACTGCAGCAAGCGATTAGCTTGCTGCGCGTTTCTCAGCTATGAGCGTTTTAGCCGTTTCAACGGCTACCGCTGCATCACGACAGTAGGCATCAGCACCTACCGCTTCGCCAAACTCTTCATTTAACGGAGCGCCGCCAACCAACACGATAAAATCATCACGCATGCCTTGTTCTTTTAAGGTGTCGATAACGACCTTCATATAAGGCATTGTGGTTGTGAGCAGTGCAGACATACCAAGAATTTCTGGTTTGTGCTCTTCAAGGGCTGCTAGGTAGTCTTCAACTGGGTTATTGATACCGATATCGAATACTTCGAAACCTGCACCTTCGAGCATCATGCCGACTAGGTTTTTACCGATGTCATGGATATCACCTTTGACTGTACCAATAACTACCTTACCGATTGACTCAGCACCGGTTTCCGCCAGTAATGGGCGCAATATGGCCATGCCGCCTTTCATTGCGTTTGCCGCCATGAGGACCTCAGGCACGAACAAGATGCCATCGCGGAAATCAATGCCAACAATACGCATGCCTTCTACCAAGGCATCGTTGAGCACTTTGTCAGGACCCCAGCCGCGTTCAAGCAGGATGTTGGTACCTTCTTCGATTTCCTCTTTTAAACCGTTGTAGAGATCGTCATGCATTTGTTCGGTAAGCTCTTCATCATTGAGCTCCGACAGGATGATCTCTTCTTCGTCGTCAAAGTTGTCTTCGTCTGTCATTGGTATTCTCTCTCATTAATAACAGTAGTGCTAAGCAACGTGCTGGCCATCACTGCCCAGATTATAGTCTGACCGCAGCTTACAACGGCGGGTTCTTGAACAATACCCCTACAGGCGACATTCTCCGGTTGGATAACGACACATTTCCACCAGCGGCTCACCCAATTGCTGGGTATCGTTTAACTGACGATTGGTGGAGGTGGGTCAGCCCTCTAACAGTGGGCGGCATGCAGCAGGCAAAGCCGTAAGAGGCTTTGTGAATTCTGCTAAGTGATCGACAGTTTACGAGGCGTTAGCGCCCGGTAAAATGGGGCTTTCGCTTGTTTAGGAATGCGTCGACGCCTTCTTGAAAATCAGCGGTTTTGCTGGCAGCTTGCTGGAAATCACCCTCCAGCTTAAGTTGCTCATCGAGCGTGTGTTCCAAGCTTTGCCGCAGTAGCTGTTTGGTAAAAGCCAAGCCGGTAGTGGCTTGATTGGCTAAGGTTTGAGCCAATTGGGCGGTTTCTGATTCTAATGCGTCATCGGCTACACTGCGCCAGATCATTCCCCATTGTTCAGCTGTTTTCGCGGAAACGGCTTCGCCTGTCATAGCAATTGCCATTGCGCGAGGTAAGCCAATCAATCTGGGCAAGCTCCAGGTGCCACCAGCATCAGGCACTAGGCCGACATGATTAAACGATTGGATAAACTTAGCCGATTCGGCGGCCAAAACAATGTCGCATGCGAGAGCCAGGTTAGCGCCAGCGCCGGCGGCAACACCATTTACGCTTGCGATGACAGGCATATTTAAAGACGTGATGGTTTTAATCAACGGGTTGTAGTGTTCGGTTACCACATCACCCAAGGCGTTTAAGTCGAGATCGGATAGATCTTGGCCGGCGCAAAACCCTCGGCCAGAACCAGTTAACACCAGGCAGCGAGCTGACTCCGACGTGGACACTTTGTTCAGTGCGTCTTTTAGCTCGGCGTGCATTTCTGACGTGAAGCTATTGAGCTTGTCAGGACGGTTGAGTGTTAACTTTATTACGCCATCGAATTCGGCATAAGCTATCGTGTTATAGGCGGGCACAGTATTCACGATTATTTACCTGTTGATTGGGGGTGGCTTGGCAGAACGAAACAAGCTGGCAATTAGCACCAACATAAAAGAGCCCATCAGCGCACGAACCAGGTAGTCGGGTGTGCTGACATCAACGACTAATGATTGGCCCATGATGACAGGGAAAAACGCGCCCACTGTTGCACCAATAATGCCTAGCAATATGTTGATGACAAAAACGCTACGTTTGCCGCGTAAGACGACCGCAGCGACGCCACCGAATACGATTCCGATCAGCAGCATGAGTACAAGGTTGGGGATTGGTATGGGCACCGGATGTCCTGTTGTCTATTACTTTTGCTGCTAGCATACTGGAATTGCTATAACAATTGCACTGCATGCACAGTTCGCAACAATCTAACGCGCTCGTAGGGATACTATTTCTCGTTGTAGCCACTGTCATTTTTGCCGTACAGGATGCGGTGACCAAAAAGCTAACGATAATGATACCGGTTGGCCAAATTCTGTTCGTCAGGTTTGTGGCGTTTACCTTGTTTGTGACGATTTATCTATCGTGGCGCGGCGCGCTATCCGCCTCAATCCGATCCAAGCGCCCGCTGATGCAAATTGCCAGGGTGTCGGTTTTGGTCTTTGAGATGGGCTTGTTTGCCTACGCCATACGCTTTCTTGGCTTGGCCGAGAAGCATGTAGTGATGTCTTGCTTTCCATTGATTGTTACCGCGCTATCGGCACCAATGTTGGGGGAGCCTGTTGGTTGGCGGCGTTGGCTAGCGGTGTTGGTCGGTTTTGTCGGCACACTGATTATTTTACAACCCGGTACGGGTGTGACAATGGTGGTAGGTGTGATTATCGTTGTTGCATCTGGTTTGTATGTTGGTTTTAGAGAGTACCGCTTAAGTTATAAGCAAGATGAGCGCTAGCTCTAATCCCCGGTTGCAGCAAGTGGGCGATCTGATTTCAATAGTTTGTGCACTTCATTAACCGCAAGAGACAACATTGCAAAATCGACTGCGCTGCTCGCTTTCATATCGTTAATTAGCTCGCGGTATTTGTCGACCGGCATTGCATTGGCCTTTGCCCAATGGGCAACCTTGGCTTTTGCAGTGGATGAATCATCGCTGTTGGATATCACTTCGGCGCATAAGTGACGTTGCTGGTAATGTAAGTCGATACGCAATTCAGATTTTGCCAATGTGTGCCAATGAGAGTTTACTTGCAGGCCGCCAATGCAGTCGCGTAGCCAGTGCAAATCTAGGTAGCTGCCCAAAGCAAAGTAACAACTTGCAACATCGCTTACGTTCTGATCAACCGATGCTGCGATCTCCACAATATCCAGTGATGAGGAAAGCGGCACGACACGCGCGACACTAAGAGCCGTTTGTTCGGGCACACCAGCTTCAACAAAATATTGTATTCGTTGATCAAGGGTTTCGCGATTAACACCTGCTAATGAATCTGGAAGTGACGCTATCACCTGCGAGATTCCAGGTTTAAACTGGCTTATCACCTCATCTATACTGTGGCTGGCACGTCGGGATCTAACCAACCAATGTGTTGTGCGTTCAACCAGTCCACGCACCAGTATTTGCATTTGGTACTGAATATCAGCAGTGACTTTATTATCAAGCGACTCGATCGACTGCCATAACAAGGGCATGTCGAAAATTTCGATGACGGCAACAAATGCTGCTGCAAGCTCTGCGTAATCAACGCCGAGTTCTTCTTGCATCCGAAAAGCAAAGCTTGGCCCCAAGCGATTAACAAACTCGTTGGTGACGGTGGTGGCAATAATTTCTGAGCGTAGCCGATGGGCTTTGATCTGCTCGGGATAGGTATCGCTAAGCCTTTTGGGAAAGTAGGCGAGTAGCGTTCTGACCAGGGCTGGATCTTTGTCAAAGTCACTACTTAGTAGCGCTTCATACATCACCATTTTACTGTAAGACACTAGCACGGCGACTTCGGGTCGATGTAAGCCTTGATCATTTGCTAAGCGATCTGCGATCTGTTCATTGTCGGGTAGGTGTTCGATCTCGCGATCCAGTAAATCGTTGTTCACCAGGTGTTGCATAAAGCGGGAGTATTCTTCTAGCGATGCATTACCACCTGCGTGGCTTAAGTCAATACATTGAGTTTGTATGTAGTTATCTCTCAGCACTAGCGTGCCGACTTCATCAGTCATGGATTCGAGCAAGCTATCGCGCTGCTCGATATTGATGCCCTGAGTGGCGACTAGCTTATTTAATAATATTTTGATGTTAACTTCGTGATCCGAGCAGTCTACGCCTGCTGAATTATCGATGGCGTCGGTGTAAATCAATCCGCCGTTTTGGGCAAATTCAACGCGTGCTAATTGAGTGCAACCTAAGTTGCCTCCCTCACCAAAAACTTTACATTGCAGTTGGCTGCCATTTATTCGTAAGTTGTCGTTGGCACGATCAGCGGCCTGTGCATGGGTTTCACTGCTTGCCTTAACGTAGGTACCAATACCACCGTTCCAAAGCAGATCGACGGGTGACTTGAGGATGGTGCTGATCAATTCCGTTGGCGTGAAGGTGTTTTGCTCACAGCCAAGCGCCTGGCAAGCTTGCGGGCTGAGCTTTATTTGTTTGTCACTGCGTGAGTACAAACCGCCGCCATCAGATAATAAAGAGATATCGTAATCCGACCAACTAGAGCGTGGGAGTTCAAACAAACGTTTGCGTTCGGCGAAAGTTTTAGCCACGTCTGGGTTTGGGTCGATAAATATATGTTGGTGGTTAAATGCTGCAACAAGCTTGATTTGCTTTGATAGCAACATGCCATTACCAAACACATCACCTGCCATATCGCCGATACCGGTAACTGTGAAGGTCTGCGTTTGAGTATCTATCCCCAGGCCTCTGAAGTGCCGCTTAACTGATTCCCAAGCACCACGCGCAGTTATGCCCATTTTTTTATGGTCGTAACCCACCGAGCCACCGGAGGCAAATGCGTCTCCAAGCCAAAAATCGTATTCAGCTGAAACCGCATTGGCATAGTCAGAAAATGTGGCCGTGCCTTTATCGGCTGCAACCACCAAGTAGGGGTCGTCTTCGTCGTAGCGCACCACGTTTGCAGGTGGCAAAATGCGTTCGTTAACAATGTTGTCTGTAACATCGAGCAGGCCGCGTAAGAAGATCTTATAGCAATACACTGCATTGCTAAGCTGTGTGTCTCGATCGTCGGTGGTAGACAGCTTTACGTAAAACCCACCTTTGGAACCCAAGGGCACGATAACGGCGTTTTTTACCATCTGAGCTTTCATTAAGCCTAGTACTTCAGTTCGAAAATCTTCTCGTCGATCCGACCAGCGTAAACCACCGCGGGCCACTTTGCCGCCTCGCAAATGTATGCCTTCAACCTCCGGCGCGTACACGAATATTTCAACTAGGGGGCGGGGTAGTGGTAGGTCTAGTACTGCATGCGAATCCAGTTTGTAGGAAATATAACTAAGTGGGTTGCCGTTGTTGTCTTGGCAGTAATAGTTGGTGCGCAAGGTTGCATTTATCACGTTCAAAAATGCACGTAAAATGCGATCCTCATCCAGGCTTGTTACCTCGTTTAAGCTGCTTTTGATTGATGCTTCGATCTTGTCGCAATCTCGCTTGTCCAGTTTAGGCGTAAAGCGTGTTTCAAATAGTTTCACTAGCGAGTGGCTGATGCTTGGGTTGGCTACTAAGCTATCGATCATATATTGCTGCGAAAACGGCACTGCTATCTGCAATAGGTATCGGCAGTAGCTGCGCAGTATCACAACCTGACGCCAATCTAAGCCAGCGGTAAGTATGAGCTGATTAAAGCCGTCGTTCTCAACAACACCTTGCCAGATATGGCTAAAAGCTTCTTCTATGTAGCCTGCAGCTAGATCCGCTTGAAGAGCTTGATGCCCGTCGTGTTCCACGGTAAATTCGTGGATCCAAATTGATTCGTCGTCAGCACGCTTTATTTCAAACGGATGCTCAGCTTCAACGCGCAAGCCAAGGTTTTCTATTATCGGTATGGCGCTTGATAACGACACCGAATGTTGGTGTGCGAAAAGTTTGAAATTGATAATGCCTTTGTCGGCGAGCATTTGCCGGTAAAAACCCATTTGCGGGCTGTCGTTTTTTTGCTTGTCGATAAAAGTGATGTCGTCCACTGCAGCAGCGGCCGAGTAGTCTTCCTTGTAGTTTGCTGGAAACGCGCTTCGGTATTGATTAAATAATGTTAGTGCTTTGCTGTTGTTCGTTTGGCTTTGTAGGGAGCTTGACAACTGGTCTTCCCATGAAATCGCAGCTTCTTGAACGCGTTTTTCAATCGCATTCCAATCAATATTTCTATTGAGTGGTGCACGTTTTTCAACAATATAGTGCAGCCTTGCCAATGCGGACTCTGACGAAAAGTGCATTTGAAATTCGGCGCTAATGCCATCAATATGAGATATTAAAATGGCTTCGATGTTTAAACGTAGCTCGCGACTGTAGGTGTCTCTTGGGATATATACCAAGCAGTTGCAAAAACGTTGTAGTGGGTCAACCGAGCTGAATAAGCGAATTTGCAGGCGCTCTTGTAGCGACACAATACCTTCAGCCATTTGCTGCAGCTCTGCTGGTTGGGCTTGGAGTAGCATGTTACGGGGAAGCCCATGGAGTACATCACTAAAGGCCTTGCCGTCGTGCGAATCTAGTGTTGTCTTTGTTTTGGCTAGAGCATCGGCAATGCGCTTTTTCATCGGTGATAGATTTGCAATTGCATCGTTAGATGATTTGGATAGCAGTAAGCCTGCGATGCAAATGCAAGTCGATACACCGTTGTTGTTTTTGGCATTGTTGTCTTTATCGAGAAGCAGCACCATATCGACATGTTCGTCTCGAATAAACGGTGCCTTAATCGTGGCTTTGCACAGAATGAAGTCATCTTGGCTCTGTGCGAGGGCATCGATGTTCTCTTGGTTTAGCATGTCCGAAATTTGCCATGCAGCGGATGAAAAATCTTTGTTCAGTAATCCTTGAGCATCTTCACTCAGCTGCGGTGCATCCAGCTTGAATGTGGCGATGCCGAAACAAGCGAAGCGATGTGGCGCTAACCATTGCAAAATCGATCGATGATTGTCTGAACTCGCCTTGCTTGCCAGTTGGTCAATATGAGACGAAAGGTGCGGTCGGATTGACTGCCATTGCTGCAGCGCAAGCAAACCACTATTTAGTTGTTGTTCTAGTTTGGGCAGGCTCTCATCTGGCAAGCGATCGACATCTAAGCGCAATACGGATTCAGCTATTGCTGATGGGTTTACAGTGGCGTTCGAATTAGCATCCAGCAGTGTTGCATCGCTCAATTGAGACTTGTCACGAGTGATGGCAAAAATTGGGTGTATTACCGAATGAATGGTATGCCCCAACTTTAATAGTTGCGAGCGCAGTGTGGACAACAAATGTGGTTGATCGGTAATAACAAGTTGGATAACGGTATGCGGTGAATCCCAGCTGTGAGTATCCTTGCTTGGGTTGATCACTTGAACGGTAAAATCAGATTCGCTTCGATGTTGGCAAAGCAGCCAATGTTGCGCGGCAGCGTGGTTAAGTTCACTGGCGCTGTAGCGATTTAGATCGGGTGCTGGCACGGCACCATAGTACGAGGCGAGAAATTTAGAAAAAACTGCTTGCTCTGTGGCAGGCATCGAGCTTGGTGTTGAACGTATCGCAGCCTGAATCAATTCAGAGCGTGGTAATTCTTCCAAGCTAGGCTTTGCATCAGTTACGGCGTTGTTTGGCTTATCCAGTGACATGAGCGCTACCCGTTTAACTTGTTAAGAGGGTAGCACTCTATACGGCGGAATTAGGTGAATCTTGAGCCGATGGACTTCATGACATCATTGGGTAAGCGAGCACCAAAATGGGTAATCAGCTCGGCAGCGCAAGCATTGGCCAATTCGCCACACTTCTGGAACGGCATGCCGTGGGTTAATCCATACATAAATGCACCTGCATAGATGTCGCCTGCGCCGTTACTATCAACGGGGGTGACCGCTTCGGCGCTGATTTCGATAACTTTCTCGCCATCCCACAAAGTGGCGCCTTCAGAGCCTCGGGTGATTGCAAATTGCTTTGCTAATTTTTGTAATCCCGTGACGCACTCCTCGATAGAGTTGGCGTCTAGCATGCCGCGAGCTTCATCGATGTTACAAAAAAGCATATCAACACCGCCACCAATCATTTCCAGCAAGCCATCTTTAAAAAAGCTCACCATATTGCCGTCACTTAACGTGATGGAGGTTTTAACGTTAGATGCCTCCGCGGCTTGCCTAACGTTGATTGCTGCGGCGCGGGCGTTTTCTTCAGGCACTAGATAGCCTTCGATATACACGTAATCAGAGCGTTTGATGGCGTTCAGATCGAGCTCTGCCTTGCTGTAGCGCTGGGTAATGCCCAGGTGGCTGTTCATGCTGCGCTCCGCATCGGGTGTAATTAGTACGATGCATTTGCCCGTGGTGCCGGCTTCACGGTTGCTGGCAGTTAGGTTGGATGCCACATTACAGTTATCCAGATCCTTCATATAAAAGTCGCCAGTAGGGTCGTTGGCGACTTTACATGAGTAGAACGTATTGGCCCCAAGCTGGGCGCAGCCGATAATCGTGTTGGCTGCCGAGCCACCGCTGGATTGTTTAGCTAAATCACCTAATTTGCTCAACAGCTCGTGATGACGGTCTTCGTCGATCAGCGTCATCAGGCCCTTGTCGACGCCAAGCTCGGCTAATTTTTCGTCAGAAACTTCAAATTCCATGTCAACAAGCGCATTGCCAGCGCCATATACGTGATAATCGGTCACTATTTTAGGTCCTTGGTTAAGTAGCACACATTATTGCTAGTTCTGTGCCTAATAACTATCTACAATTGTCGTTTTGTCAGGAAAGTTCTCTTATGCGTAGTCACCCATGCGGTGTTATTAACACCAGTCACCTTACCCGCGAAGTTGAGTTGTGTGGCTGGGTGCATCGCCGGCGTGACCACGGCGGGGTGATATTCATTGATTTACGGGATTACACTGGCTTAGTTCAGGTGGTGTTTGACCCGGATCGAGCAGCCATTTTCGAGCAAGCTGAGCACGTTCGGAACGAATACGTTTTAAAAGTCACCGGAAAAGTGCGTGACCGGCCTGAAGGCACGGTTAACCCTCAAATGCCAACTGGCGAGATAGAAGTGCTGGTCACTGACCTCGAAGTGCTCAATAAGGCTGAAACTCCGCCGTTTCAGATCGACGATACCGATGTGTCTGAAGAACATCGGCTGCGATATCGCTACGTTGATCTGCGCAGGCCAGTGATGCAGGATCGCCTGAGGATGCGTGCCAAGGTTATGCAGCGCTTGCGTAATTACCTGGATGCTGAAGCCTTTGTGGAGATCGAAACCCCAACCTTGACCCGAGCAACTCCAGAAGGCGCGCGCGATTACCTTGTGCCTAGTCGAACCCATCCAGGTAGTTTCTTTGCCTTGCCACAATCGCCACAACTATTTAAGCAGTTGTTAATGATGAGTGGTATGGATCGTTACTACCAGATTGCTCGTTGTTTTCGCGATGAAGATTTACGCGCCGATCGCCAGCCTGAGTTCAGTCAGTTGGATATCGAGATGTCATTTATTGACGAAGCGCAAATCATGAGCATTATGGAAAACATGATGACGCAACTATTCAAAGAAGTGATGGATGTTGATCTGCCTTCGCCATTCCCGCAAATGACTTACGCCGATGCGATGATGGAATACGGATCTGATAAACCTGACCTACGCATCCCTCTTAAATTGGTCGAACTATCCGATTTAATGAAAGACGTCGAATTTAAAGTCTTCGCTGAGCCTGCCAAAAACGACGATGGCAGGGTGGCTGCTTTATGCGTGCCGGGTGGAAGCAAACTAAGCCGTAAAGACATCGATGGTTACACCGAGTTTGTGTCGCGTTATGGCGCGCGCGGTTTGGCTTACATCAAATGCAACGATGTCGCGGCGGGTCGTGAAGGCTTGCAATCACCGATCGTTAAAAACATCTCTGACGAAATACTGACTGCGATTATTGAACGATGCAATGCAAAAGATGGCGACTTGATCTTTTTTGGTGCTGATAAAGCCAATGTTGTTGCAGATGCCTTGGGTGCGTTGCGAGTTAAGGTGGGTACTGATCTGGATATGGTTAGCGATACTTGGCAGCCTATGTGGGTTATCGATTTTCCTATGTTTGACTGGGATGCTCGCGAAAAACGTTGGCATGCTCTGCATCATCCGTTCACGGCCCCACAAGCGACTGATATGGACGAATGGCAAGCGCAAATCGATGCTGATCCTGCTCAGTGCTTATCGCGTGCCTACGATATGGTGTTGAATGGCACCGAACTCGGTGGCGGCTCAATTCGTATACATAGTAGTGAAATGCAGCAACGTGCCTTAGATGTACTTGGCGTTAAAAGCGAGGAAGCTAACGATAAATTTGGATTCTTGCTTGATGCGCTTAAGTACGGAGCCCCACCTCATGGTGGTATCGCGTTTGGTATTGACCGTTTGATAATGCTGATGACGGGTGCAACATCAATACGTGATGTGATGGCGTTTCCTAAAACGCAAACAGCAGCCTGTTTGCTCACTAGCGCACCTAGTGAAGTATCGGAGCCACAGTTAAAAGATTTGCATTTGCGTTTGCGTAGCAAGCCTGCTTCTGACAAAAGCTGATTCTAAAAGTGAATCCTAACTTTAGTTGTGAATAGCGAGTAGTGGATAGCTAGGGGTGAGTAGCTCAAGCACAATCGACGCTGGCCTTGCTGGCCAGCGCCGACCTGAATCAGTGTTGGTGCTTGTATACACTAAAGATAACGACGTGCTGTTGTTACAGCGCAGTGATAATTCCGACTATTGGCAATCAGTCACTGGCGCGCTCGAAGCGGACGAACTTCCAATGGCAGCAGCCCATAGAGAGTTACAAGAAGAAACCGGGTTGATTCTGGATTTAATCGATCACAAACAAACTCGCCAGTACCCGATTGCTGCGCAGTGGCGCTCTCGCTATCCAGATTGGGCCACTGACAATACCGAGCATTTGTTTAGTGCCTGCATCGAATCACGCCTTGCTGTTCGGTTGGATCCAGCTGAGCACCTTGATTCGCGTTGGCTGAGCGCAACTGATGCCATGAGCGCGGTGTTCTCTGCCACTAATCGAGAGGCCATTATGCAAGTAGTGTTAAATGATCATGTCGGTTGAAGCAACGCGTCGAGAACCATCCAATGACAACGCAAGTGATGCTGTTGTGTTGGTGCATGGCATTTGGATGAATGGTTTGATGATGAGTTTCTTAGCCAAACAGCTGGAAAAACGTGGCTTTGACACCGCGACAATCAGCTACCGATCGTTAAAAAAAGCGCCTGCTGAAAATGCCAAACAGGTGTATGAACTGATCAAAAAATTACCAAATAAGCGCGTTCATCTGGTTGGGCACAGCCTTGGCGGTATTGTGCTACTGCATTTGCTCGATCGGTATGATGATATCCCTGATGGTAGAGTCGTGTTGATAGGCTCTCCAGTGAGAGGCAGCGCCTTTGCCAAGCAACTTGCAGCCAATCGATGGTCAAGCTTATTGCTGGGGCGCAGTGTGGACGCTGGAGTGCTCGGTGGTGCGCCGGTTTACCATGATGCGCGCGAGCTAGGCATAATAAGAGGGACCGTCAGATTAGGCGCTGCTGCGCTAGTGCGTAAACCTGGTGAAACCAATGACGGTGTTGTCTCTGAAAGTGAGACAATGATTAACGGTGCAAATGACTACATTGATTTGCCCCTGTCACATTCTATGTTAATTTTTTCGCGGCGTAGCGCGGACTTAATAACGCAGTTTTTAAATAATGGTCGCTTCTCGCATTAGCGGAGCACCCTATTTAGCTAATAACTTTTTTGCAAGCAACTTGTGCAAGTCGCCGACAAGCGCGATAAGCTAAAACGAACTTTGGAGACACTATGGCCGGACACAGTAAATGGGCCAATATTCAACACAGAAAGGGCGCTCAGGATGCCAAACGCGGCAAGCTGTTTACTAAGTTTATTCGCGAAATAAACGTCGCAGCGAGAATGGGTGGCTCCGACTTAGGCAGCAATCCTAGATTGCGCTTGGCCGTGGATAAAGCCTTGGGTTCCAATATGTCCAAGGACACCATTGATCGCGCAATCAAAAAAGGTGCAGGCGAACTGGAAGATGTTGCCTACGAAGAAAACCGCTACGAAGGATATGGTGTCAATGGCGTTGCAATAATGGTCGATACCATGACCGATAACCGTAATCGCACGGTGTCTGAAGTTAAGCATGCCTTCACTAAATACGGTGGTAATTTGGGTGCTGTCGGGTCGGTGTCATATCTATTTACCAAAATTGGTGTTATGAACTTCTCATCTGAAGTAAGTGAAGACGCCATTATGGAAGCCGGCATCGAAGCCGGGGCTGAAGATATCGTCGTTGATGAGGATGGCTCTATAGAGGTGATAACCGATGAAGATAACTTCGTCGATGTTAAAGAGGCATTAACAGCTGCAGGTTTTGAATCTGAGCATAGTGAGGTCACCATGCGCGCATCAACCGATGTTGAGTTAGATGCTGAGCAAGGCGAAAAATTTCTGAAGCTGCTGGATGTGCTTGAAGACTTAGATGATGTGCAAAACGTGTATCACAATGCTGAAATTCCGGCTGAGGCCTACAGTTGAGTCAAACCGAAACTGGAACTGCTCAAGGTGCTAAGAATGTAAAGAGCGCAAAGGTTGCGCTCACTCGCATCATTGGCATTGACCCCGGCTCAGTCATCACCGGTTACGGCGTCATCGAATCCGATGGCGCGCGCAGCTTTCATTTAGCGCATGGGCATATACGAGTAAAAGGCGATTCGTTTGCCGAGCGCTTGGGTTGCATTTTTAGGGAACTAACCGATGTAATAGATGAATGGCACCCTGAGCAAGTTGCCATCGAGCAAGTGTTTATTAGTACTAACCCGATGTCCGCGCTAAAACTTGGGCAAGCACGAGGAGCTGCGATCACGGCAGCTGTCACGCAAGGCTTACCCGTATCCGAATATGCCGCAAAATCGGTTAAGCAAGTGGTTACTGGTCGCGGCGCTGCTAGCAAAGAACAAGTACAAACCATGATAAAAGCGTTACTACAGATAAGTAAACCGATACAGGTCGATGCTGCTGATGGTTTAGCGATTGCCGTTTGTCATGCGCATAGCAGAGGCGGGCAAGGAACGACTGGGCTGCCGGCGCGTAAGCGCAGCCGTGGTCGAGGATTGCGCCGATGATTGGTCGTTTAAGGGGTACGCTACTGACAAAAAATCCACCATCGCTGCTAATTGATGTCAGTGGTGTGGGCTATGAAGTCGAAGTGCCAATGTCAACTTACTATGAGTTACCAGCTGCAGGTGAAACAGTACAGTTGCTGACACACTTTGTGGTCCGTGAAGATGCTCAGTTGTTGTTTGGGTTTGCAACGCCAACTGAACGTGCAACGTTTCGTGCACTATTAAAAGTCAATGGCGTGGGTGCTAAGGTTGCGCTATCAATTTTATCGGGCTTATCAACCGATGAGTTTTTTGCCTACGTTGCAAACAAAGATACTGTCGCTTTAACCAAGGTTCCCGGTATCGGTAAGAAAACAGCCGAGCGTTTAATTGTGGAGCTACAAGATAAGGTTGATACTTTTACGGTAGCCTTGCCAGCAGGCGACACCGCCGCTGCACCTTCCTCTGCTAAAGCTCAAGCGGAAGAAGCACTGCTTGCTTTAGGTTACAAGGCCGCTGAAGCGAAGCGCTTAATAGAAAAGAACACCACAGATGATCAAAGCGTTGAAGAAATGATTCGCGCCGCCCTACGTAGCATCAGGTTATAAAGCCATGACAGAAGATGATCGAGTAATCGGTGCTGACTCGCGTAGCGAAGATGCGCAAGAACGCGCCATGCGCCCCAAAATGCTGGCCGAGTATCGTGGTCAGCCTGCTATTGCTGAGCAAATGGAGTTGTTTATTGCGGCAGCAACCAAGCGTAAAGAAGCGCTCGATCATGTTCTGCTGTTTGGCCCACCTGGGCTAGGCAAAACGACATTAGCTAATATCATTGCCAATGAATTGGATGTACGGATATTACATACCTCAGGACCCGTGCTTGAACGCCCGGGTGATTTGGCAGCAATCCTGACTAACCTTGAAGCCAACGACGTTTTATTCATCGATGAAATACATCGCATGAGTGCGCTCGTCGAAGAAGTACTGTACCCGGCGATGGAGGACTACCAGATCGATATCATGACCGGCGAAGGAGTGTCAGCCCGATCGTTCAAAATTGATCTACCGCCTTTCACTTTAGTAGGCGCTACTACGCGTGCAGGTTTGCTAACGTCGCCATTGCGAGATCGCTTCGGTATTGTGCAACGGCTTGAATTTTACGCAACGGAGGATCTTGCCGGTATTGTTGCGCGCTCTGCAGGTTTATTGGACGTGCCAATCGATGATGGTGGCTGTACAGAAATTGCGCGACGTTCTCGAGGCACGCCTCGTATTGCGAACCGTCTATTGCGTAGAGTGCGTGATTTTGCTGATATTCGATCAGATGGTTCGATCTCAAAGGAGGTCGCGGATCAGGCGCTCAATTTACTCAAAGTTGATCGCCTCGGGCTGGATGCCATGGATAGGCGCTTACTAATGGCCATTATTGAAAAGTTTGAAGGAGGTCCAGTGGGTGTGGATAACCTGGGTGCCGCTTTGAGCGAGGAAGCAGGCACGATAGAAGAGGTGATTGAACCTTATTTGATCCAACAAGGATTGCTAATGCGAACGCCACGAGGGCGAGTTGTCACAGCAAACACCTATCGACATTTCGGGCTCCAAGCGCCGGATGCTGTCGTCAATCCTGATTGATTTCCGAACAGCAACGAGCTGAATCAAGCTCAAGCGTTAAAAATCGAGAAAATTCATTATAGTAGGCGACTTGTCGCCTGTATTTTCTGCAATATGTTTGTAATACTTGCGTATGCGAAAATACTCCCTGCCAATTCGGGTTTACATCGAAGATACTGACGCCGGTGGCATTGTGTATTACGCCAACTATTTAAAATTTATGGAACGAGCGAGAACCGAGTGTTTGCGGGCCTGTGGCATTGAGCTAGATGTTTGGCAGCACCAACATCGTCGGTTGTTCGTAGTACGTCATGTCAGTGTTGACTTCAAACAACCGGCTCGATTCAACGAGCAGGTCCTAGTGAGTGCCAATATAATGACGATAAATCCGGCGAGCATTGAACTGGAGCAAGCCGTAACACGCGACGACAAGCTGTTATGCAACGCCAAAGTGGGGCTTGCATGCGTCGATGCGGATACACTACGTCCAACACGTATTCCTGTAACTATAAAAGAGGCGCTGGCCTGTGAACACTGACATGTCGATTCTTAACCTGGTACTGCATGCCAGTCCGGTTGTGCAGTTAGTCATGGCCATTTTGGCGTTGGCATCTGTAATGTCCTGGGGCGTTATTGGTATTAAGCTTATTCAGCTGCGTCGAGCCCGCTCATCTGCTGAAGCATTTGAGCATGACTTCTGGGGCTCATCTGATATCTCCGGCACTTATTCTAAACTCACGATGCGGCGCGGTACGCTTGATGGCTTAGAGCGAATCTTCGAAGCAGGTTTTTCTGAATTTGGTCGCTTAAGACGCAAAACTAAAAATGACGAAGTCATTATGGATGGGTCTGGACGTGCGATGCGAATCGCTGTGGCTCGTGAAGCTGATGTCATCGAACAACACTTGCCGTTTCTAGCTACTGTTGGTTCCATCAGCCCTTACATCGGATTGTTTGGCACCGTGTGGGGCATCATGAATTCGTTTACTGCTTTGGGTAATGTTCAACAAGCCACTTTGGCGATGGTTGCGCCAGGTATTGCTGAAGCCTTGATCGCTACTGCCATTGGATTGTTTGCTGCGATCCCTGCCGTAATTTTTTACAATCGCTTTGCCACTGATGCTGATCGTCTGCTTAACCGTTACGACAATTTTTCGGATGAATTCTCAACGGTATTGCAACGCCAAGCTATTCGGCGCCATCAGTCGGAGATGGAAAGTTAAGCAATGAGGCATTCTCAATCTCAATCCAGGCGTCGTACACGCCGGCAAGTAGCAGAGATAAACGTGGTGCCGTATATCGATGTCATGTTGGTGCTATTAGTTATTTTTATGATCACTGCACCGCTATTACAAACAGGCGTTGAGATAGATCTGCCTGATGCTGCTGCCGCACCGATTCAGGATGATGGCCAAGGACAAGAGCCATTAGTGTTGTCTGTTGATAGCGGCGGGCAGTGGTTCCTAAACGTTGGCGATGATCCTGAATCACCATTGGATCAACTAGAGATTCAAAAACTAGCCGCTGCGGTGTTGCGTTTGGATCCTGATCGATCTGTTTTGGTGGCCGGTGATAGCTCGATTGATTACGGCCAAATTGTTCAAGCGATGGTTACTTTGCAATTAGCAGGTGCGGATAAGGTTGGGTTGCAGACGGAGCAACCTACTAACTAGCATGTTTGCTTTAATAAAAAAACATCCTGTTGCTATTTTAGTTTCGATTTTACTTCATGGTGGGCTGATCGCAGCGCTGATATACAAGGGGCAGCAACTACCATCGCCAATTTCCTCCGAAAGCAATGTTGTGCCGATAGATTCAACATTGATTAGTGAAGAAGATATTCAAGCACAGGTTGAGCGTTTAAAAGCACTAGAAGACGAAAAACAACGCATAGCGGACGCAGAGGAAGATGAGCGAATCGAAACGCTGCAAGCGCTTGAAGATGCCAGGCTAGCGGCCGAAGCTGAGCTGCAGGAAACTGAATTGCTGACTGAGCAACAGCGTCAAGAATCCATTCAAGAAAAAGCCCGAATAGAGGAGTTGCAAAACCAGGCAAGCGAGCTTGAACTGCAGCGCCAAGTGCAACAAGCCAAAGCCGAAGCTGAGCAAGCACAAATAGAGGCCCTGCGCGAGCAACAAAACACACTCACTCAGCAACAGCTATTCGATCGCCAGGCGCAATTGGATCAATTGCGGCAACAACGTTTGCAAGAAGAGAAGCAAATAGCAGAAGCTCAAGAACGATTACAACAAGAAACCAAACGCATCGAAGAAGCACGCTTGCAAGCGGATGCTGATCGCGAACGCCAATTGCAATTACAGAAAGAAGCTGAAGAACGCAATCGACAACTGGCGGAAGAAACTCGTATAGCCGCCGAAGAAAAGGCTCGTCTCGAAGAACAAGCCCGCATTGCCGAAGAAAAACGCCAGCAAATTATCGAAGAGACAAAAGAAGCTGAAAAGCTGCGCGAAGAAGCCTTAAAGAAAAAACGCGAGGCCGAGGAAGCAAAAAAACAAGAAGAGCTCGATGAGGAGCGTCGTCTAGCCGCCGAAGAACAAGAAAAACTTAAGCGAGCGATAGAGCAGCAGAAGCTGCTAGCCAAGCAGCAAGAAGAAAAGCGCCTACTCGATCAAAAAAGATTAGAAGAAGAAAAAGCTGCAGAACTTGCGGAGCTGAAAGCAGCAGAAGAACAAAAGCAAGCGGAGCTAGCGGCGCAGGCCGCGGAAGCACAGAAACAAGCTGAGTTAGCCAGGCAACAGGCAGCTGCCGAAGAGGCGAAGCGAGTGGCTGCTGAACAGGCGCAGGCTGCAGCGATAGCAAAGGCTGAAGAAGAGAGGCAGGCGGCAGCACAAGCTGCGGCCGAGGCAAAAGCAGAACAAGAGAGGCTGGCGGCGGTTGCTGCCGCAAAACGGGCTGAGCAAGAAAAACAGGCGGCTGAAGCAGAAGCAAGGCGCGTTGCAGAACTGAAAAAAAAAGAACAGGCCGAAGCCGATCGTAAGCGGCGCGCAAGGCTTGCAAAAGAGAAAGCTGATAAAGAAGAGGCGGAACGTTTAGCCGCTTTAGCTGCCCAATCGGAGCAAAGCCAACGCGAGCAAAGGCAAGCTATAGCACGAGCAAAGTTGGCCAAAGGTAAATACGTTTCTTCAATCAAGCGCCGCGTCGCCGCTAAGTGGCGGGAGCCGCGGAATGTGGGTGAGGTGGAATGCATTGTTAGTGTCATTCAGATTCAGAGTGGTGAAGTGATTGATGTCGATGTTGAATCCTGTACAAATAATAATGCGGCATTGCGTAAATCCGTGGAAAATGCAGTCTGGGCTGCGTCGCCATTGCCGGCTGCGCCGTCTGCTGACGTCTTTGATAGGCGGATCCGCTTTCGATTCCAGCCTAAAAGCTAGCCAAAACGCGTTTTATTAAATAAACACAAGGGTAATAAGTGAAACAGAGTATCAAACAGTGGTTACTACGATCGGTTGGGCTGGTATTACTGTGCGTTGCCTCTGCATCCCATGCCGTTATCGAAATTGAGATTACTCAAGGCGGTAATAACGCCATCCCCATCGCAATCGTGCCATTTGGATGGACTGGTAGTGGTGAAGCACCTGAAGATATCGCTCAAATAGTGACTGATGATCTTCAGCGCAGTGGCAACTTTTCGCCTCTTAACCGCGAGGACCTCATTGCTAGTCCGGTTAGCGGTGACGTGCCGCGTTATTCTAACTGGAATCTCTCGGGTGCTGACTACTTGTTGATAGGCGGTATCAAGCCTGACAGCGGTGCATATAGCATCGACTTTCAATTGTTTGATGTCTCGCAGCAAAAGCTACTTACCGGGTTTAACTTCAAAGTTGATGATCAAACATTGCGAAATGCCGCTCACCAAATAGCGGATGAAGTGTATTTAGAAATTCTTGGTATTCGTGGAGCGTTTAATACGCAGATTGCCTTCGTATCAGTGGAAGGTACTCGGCAGAACCGCATTTACAAACTTCAACTTGCTGATGCTGACGGCAGAAATCCGCAGTCGATGTTAACGTCGCCGCGGCCGATACTGTCTCCATCTTGGGCGCCAGATGGCATCCGTATCGCTTATGTCTCATTCGAGAACAAACGGCGCTCAGCGATATACATTCAAGACCGACAAAAAGGTAGCCGCAAGAAAATCATATCTCAGCCAGGTATCAACGGCGCTCCTAGTTGGTCGCCTGACGGCACACGCTTAGCGGTTACGCTATCGTTTGAAGGCAATCCAGAAATCTATATTTACGATATCAATACCGCTAAACGATCTCGTGTCACGAAAAGCGCCGCAATCGATACCGAACCTGTTTGGCTCGACAACAACACTATTTTGTTTACATCAGATCGCAGCGGCGGACCCCAGATTTATCAAGTAGCTGCGCGTGGTGGCAGAGCCAAGCGTGTCACCTTCGAAGGTAAATACAATGCGAGTGCTACCGTTTCGTCTGATGGCAAATCTATCGCATTTGTCCACGGTAATAATTTGGGTTATCAAATTGCTGCTATCGATATAGGTTCTGGTTTGTTTCAAGTATTATCCGATGGCTCACTCGATGAATCACCCAGCTTTGCACCAAATGGCCAGATGATTCTATACGCCACCGAAAGTAATGGGCGAGGTGCTTTGGCCGCAGTATCGCTCGATGGAAGTGTGGCTCAACGCTTGACGCTAGATTCGGGTGGAGTTAGGGAGCCGGCTTGGTCTCCATTCTCGAAATAACGGCCAAGACCGACATAAGCTATCAGAGTCTGGCCAGCGAGACCGCGCTAGGCAGATTGCGAAATAATACGAAAATTCGACTAAGCGACTCAATTAAAATTAGTTTGTACTAAAAGATAAACTGTACAACAATAAATAAGGGATACAAATTCATGAAACAGTCAACGATCATCTTATCCGCAGTATTAAGCCTGTCGTTACTCAGTGCCTGTGGTTCTAATCCCAAAACGAGCGACATTGGTGTTGGCGCTGATGGTGCCGGCGGCATCGCGGCGGGCACGGACGCTTCCAATATAAGCGGTACCGAAGCTGATGATGTGGGTTCAATTGGTAACCGAGCGCCATTGGATCGCGTTATCTATTTCGATTTCGATAAATCCGAGATTCGAACAGAGTATCTAGATATCGTTGCGCAGCATGGTCGTTTTCTTGCGCAAAACCCTGAAGGGCGTGTGCGGCTCGAAGGCCATACCGATGAGCGTGGTACGCGCGAGTACAACATTGCTTTGGGAGAAAGTCGATCTAAAGCTATTGGCAGAATGTTACAACTGCAAGGTGTCAGCTCTGCGCAAACTCGATCAGTGAGCTACGGCGAAGAGCTTCCAGTAGACGAAGGCCACAATAACGAAGCGTGGGCAAAAAACCGTCGTGTAAACATTATTTACGAAGTTGAAGTGCCTAACTAGTTGTTATCACGATAAGGTAATTAATTTGGGTAATTAAGCTTTAACTAACGGGAACGCGTATGTGGGCAAAACAACTAAAAACTCAAGCTCTTGCAATCGCCCTGCTGCTTGCAATGCCAATGGTTGTTCAGGCGCAGGCACGCGCGACTGTTAAAACTCTCGATCAACGTTTACAACGAGTAGAGCGTGTGCTCGATCAGTCCATGTTGCAGCAGTTACAACGTGTAGACACTCTGCAGGGTGAGATTCGTGGCTTACGCGGCGAAATCGAAACCCTTAACAACGAAATAGAAACACTAAAAAAGCGAAATCGAAACCTCTACCTCGATACGGATAAGCGGATAACGGATCTAGAATCCCGTCCGGCGGGTGGGCTTGGTTTAGATGGGGGCGGTTTGGATGAGCTAGATGACGAATTTGATGACGAGTTGGATGATGAACCAACGTCTAGCACGAGCGGGTCCTCCAACTCTCAGCCAACTGCTGTCATTGCTAGGCCTCGCGTTGCAGTAGGCAACAATACGCGGCCAGCCACCGCTGCTGAGAAGTCTGCCTATACCAAGGCGTACGACTTACTCGCGCGAGGTCAGAACGATGCCGCTATCTCGGCGTTCGACAAATTTATTGGTGAATACTCTGATGGCCCCTATACAGATAATGCTTGGTATTGGCAGGGCGAGGCAAAATACGCACAACGTGATTTTAACGAAGCGCTGCGTAACTTCAATTTCGTTGTTGGGAGTTTTCCCGGCAGTCCTAAGGTGCCAGATGCGCGCCTGAAGATTGGGTTTGCTCTCTACGAGCAGCAACGCTTTGCAGAAGCTCGCCAAGTGCTAACTGGCGTTCAAGACGATTATCCAGGCCGATCAGCGGCCGTGCTGGCAAGAAAACGCCTGCAAAAGATGGATCGTGAAGGAAGGTAGTGTCTTATCGCTACTTTTTGTGATGAATGGCCCAATAGTCATTTCAAGTTTGCTTCGATTCGTGAATATTACCTAAATCCTTGAGCGTTCTGGCTATACACTAAAGCCCTCGTTTAGCTGGACAATATCCTATGAGAAGGGCTTTTTTTAAACTCGCACGATCGTTAGCGGTGGTTGTTTTTCTTAGCACAAGCTGGACCCAAGCTTATGCAATCGAACTACCCATGGTTCAAAACGTTAGTCTCAGTGGAAATCAGCTCACATGGGATGCAGTTGAAGGCGCTACTGGCTATAACGTTCAATTAGGAAGTCGTTATTTGTCTACTGTGCGAGGTAACCGAGTCTATACGGTCACTGACTTGGGCACTTATACCGTCGTCGCCTTTGATGACAACGGTAACTTTAGCCCTGCTGTCTTTAGCGCAGAAAATCGACCGTTTTTTGAGGATGGTGTAGATAACCGGCCTGTAGTCAATCGCGTGACCGACGATGTAGGTTACTTTTCTATTCGTTGTTTTGATGTCGCTGCTGGAGATTCTTGCGTAGCGCGTTGTCCTGATTTCGTAGGTGGTACCAACGGCGGCTTCTTTGTAGACTCCGCAACCGGCGGCGCGTGCAACAGTTCGGGCACAGACTTTGTAAATGCCCACATAAGCCCGGAAGAGTATTCTTGTACGGTAACGAGTTTTACTGCACGAGTTGAAGCGCAGGTTGCCTGCAATCTTACGCCAAACAACTAAGCGGGCACTATCGCGGTGGGCTCTACATCATTAACGGGAGGCACCGGCCCGCCAAGTGTTAACCGCTGCTTAAGGCGATTATTCAGGCCAATCAGCGGCCGTGCGGCTCTACATCATTAACGGGGGACACCGGCATTCATTAGAATGATTTTGCGACAAATTATTTTAATGGAGATAACCGATGTCCCTCGCCTCTCGCATTGTAGGTATTCCGGGCCTTGAAGTCGAACGCGTTCATCGACAAAAAGGGATTGAGATCTGGGCCAAGCCCTTTCACAGGCCCTCCTGCCTCTATTGTGGCGCTGATCGGCTTAGGATTAAGGCCACCGATAAC
>CALGND010000141.1 GCA_937958675.1 uncultured Granulosicoccaceae bacterium | reverse complement strand
AAGTTGATGGCGGTGTGAAGGTCAGTAATATTGCTCAGATTCACGCAGCGGGTGCTGATACTTTTGTAGCAGGCTCAGCTATTTTTAATGCAGCTGATCGAAGTGCTGCTAATCCGTATGATGCTGTGTTGAAACAGTTTGGGGATGAGCTGGCTAAAGGTAGTTAGCTGCCCGCATGGTCGTCCCCGCAAAGGCGCTAACTGTCATCCCCGCGAAGACCTCAGTAATTAATACCGCAGGTCAAACTCTCACTTACCGGAAAACACCTCGCGCCAGCAGGGCATTCGGTACCTTCGGGTATCTTGGCAGAACCGGCTGGGCAGATATTGCCACGCGGCCCAGTGCACCATGCGCCGTCAGCTTTTTGATAACACGCTGCATCATCTTGTAAGCATTGCGACGCGCTATCTATTTGCGTATCACCACTTTTGCAGGCGAGTATCTTGCCGCGTGGCACTATCTCCTCGCCTGAACTACTGCCGCCACCGGCGCAGCCGCCAAGTAAAATCACGATGCTGAAACACAGGATGATTCGGGCTGTTAACGATTGCATGACAGTATTCGCCGATTGATATAGCTTAAAGTCTAGTCGACGATATCGCTAAGTAAAATGGCTAAGTGTGGTTGTCTAAGCATAGGCACTTAAGTCAAGCCTAAGTTAAGCCGCCTAGGTCAAGCCGCCTAGGTCAAACCGCCTAGGTCAAACCGCTTAGGTCTGGCCGCTTAAGTGAAGTAGACCGGCTTTACCTCTCCACTTTCTAATTTACCGCGCCAAATTGCTGGCCCAGTTTGGTGCACCGCGCTGCCTTTGCTATCAACCGCGACAGTTACTGGCATATCTTCCACCACAAATTCGTGTATCGCTTCCATACCTAGCTCTTCAAACGCTACAACACGTGCTTCTTTGATTGCTTTAGACACCAAATAGGCGGCGCCGCCCACCGCCATTAGATAGACGGCCTTATGCTTTTTGATCGCTTCGATGCCCGCTGGTCCTCGTTCAGCCTTTCCGATCATGCCCAGTAATCCGGTATCCGCTAGCATCATCTCGGTGAACTTATCCATACGAGTGGATGTTGTTGGGCCAGCAGGGCCTACTGCTTCTTCACGCACAGCATCAACGGGCCCAACGTAATAGATAAAGCGGTTGTTAAAATCGACACCCTCTGGCAATCCTTCGCCGCTAGCCAGCAGTTGTTTTATGCGGTTATGGGCGGCATCGCGGCCGGTGAGCATGCGACCGCTTAACAATAAGGTTTCCCCCGGTTGCCAGTTTTGTACCTCTTCAGGAGTAATGGTATCGAGGTTAACTCGTCGCGAACCTTGCGTTGCATCCCAAGTAATTGACGGCCAATCATCTAAAGAGGGTGGAGTTTGTAGATACGGCCCAGAACCATCAAGCTCGAAGTGCGCATGTCGAGTAGCGGCACAGTTTGGGATCATTGCAACCGGTAGTGATGCAGCGTGAGTTGGGTAGTCTTTGATTTTTACATCAACCACAGTGGTTAAACCACCTAAGCCCTGTGCACCGATGCCAAGTGCATTCACCTTTTCAAATATCTCCAAGCGAAGTTCTTCTATCCGGTTTTTGGGGCCACGATCTTTCAAGGCCTGAATATCAACAGCGTCCATTAGTGATTCTTTTGCCAGCACTGTTGCTTTCTCTGATGTGCCGCCAATGCCGATACCAAGCATGCCCGGTGGGCACCAACCGGCACCCATTGTGGGTACCGTTTTAACTACCCAATCAACAATGCTATCGCTAGGGTTCAGCATGGCAAGTTTTGATTTATTTTCAGAGCCGCCGCCTTTAGCGGCGATATCAACACTCACTTTATTACCCGGCACCATATCAACGTGTATCACTGCAGGGGTATTGTCTCCAGTGTTTTTACGTTTACCTGCCGGGTCTGCAAGGATGGAGGCACGCAGCTTATTATCTGGGTGGGTGTAAGCGCGGCGCACACCTTCGTTGATCATTTCGTGCAGATCCATCTTGGCATCCCACTGCACCTGCATCCCAATTTTGACAAAAACGGTGACGATGCCGGTGTCTTGGCAAATAGGGCGTTTGCCTTCAGCACACATTCGCGAATTGATCAAAATTTGCGACATGGCATCTTTGGCAGGCTGCGACTCTTCTCGCTCCCAAGCTGCATATACGGCGTCGATGTAGTCTTTCGGGTGGTAGTAGGACATAAACTGCAGGGCATCAGCCACGCTGTCGATAAGATCGTCTTGTTTGATTTTCGTCATAAACTTGGCCTGTTGGGCGCGTTTGTAGTGGATCAGCAAAGCATAGCTGTTTTCGGCTAATCCAGCACAAACAGGGCGCTAGGTGCTACAAAATTAAGCATGGGGCTTGACGAAACGAGGTCATACTGGGTTACTATTAGACACAGACTAAGTATTCATCGAAGTTCAAGCACTATGCACATTCCATTAAACACTCGAAGCTGGCGTTGGCGTCACTAAATATCCGCATCTTGTGTGTGGCCGCTCCTTTATCGTTTGCCTATCGTAAACAACAGTCGGCCAGTGTTAACTCTCTATTTTTTGGAATGTAACTAACAATGAATCAGATCGAATTCGATCGCTACGCTAAAGCTGGCTTCACTCGTATCCCATTAAGCTGCGAACTCATCGCAGATCTAGACAACCCCTTATCTACCTTTTTAAAGGTGGCCGACACGCCGTACAGTTTTTTGTTTGAATCGGTGCAGGGCGGCGAAAAGTGGGGGCGTTATTCAATTATCGGTTTACCTGCAAGTACGGTGATATCGATACGTGAGCAAAATATTACTATCAGTGTAGATGGCAGGCAAACTGAAGAGCACACTGCAGCAGATCCCTTAAGCTGGATAGACAACTACCAACAACAATTTAAAATTCCGGACATCGAAGGCTTGCCTAAAGTAACGGGTGGCTTGGTGGGATACTTTGGTTACGATACCGTACGCTACGTTGAGCCGCGCTTGGGTAAAAACCCACATCCTGATCCACTGGACACGCCTGACATCATGTTAATGGTGGCTGAAGAGCTGGTGGTATTTGATAACCTCAGCGGCACACTCACCATGCTGGTTTTAGCTGATCCCTCAAAACCTGAGGCTTATCAACTTGCTCTTGAACGATTGGCACAGCTTCATGATGAAATTCGTACACCATTACAGGCGCGTGCCGCTTATCGTGAGCCTAAAGTTGTTGATGAGGCTGACTTTGTTAGTGGTTTTACCGAAGAACACTATAAAGATGCGGTTCGTACCATCAAGCAATACATTACCGATGGCGAATGTATGCAAGTGGTGCTGGCGCAACGCTTGACCGTTGATTATGTAGCACCACCCATTGATTTATATCGCGCACTACGGACGCTTAACCCATCCCCGTATTTGTTTTATCTGAATATGGGTGATCACTACATCATAGGCTCATCACCAGAAATATTGGTGCGTCTTGAGGACGGCGCGGTAACCGTGCGACCGTTGGCAGGTACTCGGCCACGTGGCGCAACGCAAGAGCAAGATGAGGCATTAGAGGCGAGCTTGTTGGCTGATCCAAAAGAGCTGGCTGAACATTTAATGCTAATTGATTTGGGCCGGAATGATCTTGGGCGTATCGCTAAAACGGGTAGCGTTGAGGTAACCGACAAATACGCAATTGAGCGCTACTCGCACGTGATGCATATCGTCTCGAATGTTGAAGGCAAACTTAATGATGGCATGAGTGCTGTGGATGTATTGCGTGCGACCTTCCCGGCAGGCACCTTATCGGGTGCGCCTAAGGTGCGAGCAATGGAAATCATTCAAGAGCTTGAACCGGTTAAGCGAGGTATTTATTCAGGCGCTGTTGGGTATCTTTCATGGAATGGCAATATGGATACCGCTATTGCGATACGCACTGCGGTCATTAAAGACGACACGCTCTATGTGCAAGCGGGCGCAGGCATCGTATACGACTCAGATCCCGACGCTGAATGGGCTGAAACCATGAGCAAAGCGCGGGCAATATTTCGTGCGGTTGCGATGGCAGAGCAGGGCATCGATAACCGGCCTGAGCAATTGCCTTCTTTAACGCAATCTCTGAACGAAACAGGAGGTGCATAACCATGTTAGCGATCATTGATAATTATGATTCATTCACCTACAACTTGGTTCAGTATGTCCGTGAGTTAGGTGCAAGCGCTACCGTTTATAGAAACGACCAAATCAGTGTTGCCAAACTTGAAGCCTTAGCGCCGAAAGCGTTGATGTTATCGCCCGGGCCTGGCAACCCAGACTCCGCCGGTATCACATTGGATGCATTGGCAGAATTTGCTGACAAGCTACCAATATTAGGTGTGTGCTTAGGGCATCAAAGCATTGGGCAACACTTTGGTGGGCAAATCGTGCATGCAAAGGCAATCATGCATGGCAAATTATCTAAGGTGTACCACGACAACACCGGCGTATTTGCAGGTTTACCTAATCCAATCACGCAAACTCGGTATCACTCTTTAGTGATCGAGCAGGCGACTATCCCAGCAGAGTTGCATGTAACCGCCTGGACGCAAAACGATAAAGGCGAGATAGAAGACATCATGGGTGTTAGGCATATCAATTTACCAATCGAAGGCGTTCAGTTTCATCCAGAATCTATTAGTAGTGAACACGGCCATGACATGCTGGCGGTGTTTCTAAAACAAGCAGGAGTGATAGCGCAATGACGAGTGAGATAAACGTAAAGGAAGCCCTGCAAATACTTTTTGAACACCAAGATCTCACAACAGAGCAGATGTCATCCGTCATGATGGAAATCATGACCGGTAAATGTAGCGATGCGCAAATAGGTGCGTTTTTAGCTGCATTGCGAATGAAAGGTGAAACGGTTGATGAAGTAGCCGGTGCCGTATCGGTGATGCGTAGCTTGGCATCAGGCGTTAACTTAAAAGATCAAACGGCGATTGATATAGTGGGCACCGGCGGAGATGCGTCCAGTACGTTTAATATCTCCACTACCTGTGCATTGGTGACATCCTCTGCAGGTGTTACGGTGGCCAAGCACGGTAATCGATCGGTGTCGAGTAAATCAGGCGCAGCTGACTTTTTAGAAGCCATGGGTGTCAATATCGATTTGCAACCGGAGCAGGTTGCACACTGCATTGAAACGGTCGGTATCGGTTTTATGTTTGCACAAAAGCACTATAGCGCCATGAAATACGCCGCTGGGCCACGCAGAGAGATGGGTGTTAGAACCCTATTTAATTTGCTTGGCCCAATGTGTAATCCTGCTGGCGTACATAACCAATTGTTAGGTGTGTTTGATGCTAAATGGGTGCGACCTATAGCTGAGGTCATGAAGCAGCTTGGCAGCAAGCATGTGATGGTGGTTCATGGCGACAGTTGCATGGATGAAATTAGCTTAAGTGGCCCAACTAAGGTGTCAGAACTCAAAGACGGTGAGATAAGCGATTACCTGCTTGATCCTACTGACTATGGGTTTGCGTTGCAGCCCTTGTCAGCTATTCAGGTTGATGGAGTTGAGCAAAGTATGCAAACCATTAAGGATGTATTGTCGGGGCAAGAGGGGCCAGCTGCTGATATTGTTGCACTGAATAGCGGTGCAGCCATTTATATCGGTGGTAAAGCTAGCTCGATTGCTGAAGGAGTCGAGATCGCAAAGCAAATGCTCAATGAAGGTAAGGCTGCTCAGCAGTTGCATGCCTTAATACACGCCAGTCAACATTGCTAAAGGCACACCGTTATGAGTTCGTCAGCTGCTGATATCCCCGATATCCTTAAAAATATTATTGCCCGCAAGTTTGAAGAAGTTAAAGCGAGCCAGGCGGCCGTAAGTGGTGATGAACTCATGGCTTGTATTGCGCAAGCTGAGCCACCGCGTGGGTTTCATGATGCAATCAAACACAAAATTGCAGACGGGTTGCCAGCGGTTATTGCTGAAATTAAAAAAGCGTCGCCAAGTAAAGGTGTAATCCGTGAGCATTTTATCCCATCGGAAATCGCACAAAGTTATGAGAAGGGAGGCGCTGCCTGTTTGTCGGTGCTTACTGATCAGGATTTTTTCCAAGGCCACAATGATTATCTAAAAGCGGCACGTGCTGCCTGCTCATTGCCGGTAATCCGCAAGGATTTTATGGTCGATAAATATCAAATAGCCGAGGCGCGAGCGTTAAACGCTGACTGCATTTTGCTTATTGTAGGCGCACTTAACGATGAGACGCTCCACGAACTTAACGCTTTCGCCTTGCAACTGGGTATGGACGTCTTGGTAGAGGTACATGATGAAGCTGAATTGCACCGTGCACTTGAACTACAACCGGCCCTTTTGGGTATCAATAATCGTGATCTGCGCACCTTTGATGTGTCGCTAAACACAACGCTTAACTTACTCAAGCAAGTGCCAGACAACGTTACTCTAGTAACGGAAAGCGGCATCCTTGATAGCACGCATGTGCAAACCATGCGTGAGCACGATATCCATGCGTTTTTAGTTGGTGAGGCGTTTATGCGCGCTGATGATCCGGGTGAGTCATTGAAGCAGCTGTTTACTTAGAACCCCCCTAATTGATCGCGCTATCTGCGAGTTCAAAGCATATTTTTTATCCCACTATATTCATCCCGCCATATTTACCGCTGTAGTTAGGCCGCACAGTCGCGTTATAAAGCGCATCATCATCAAGCTAAGATTGATGGTGATGATTGTAATTTGTGGGAATATTACCGCTTGATCCTGTAGTCCATACCAGAGGCTCGCCACCCTCTTCGTAATACTGGCTTGCATGAATCGCTGTGCAACTGTAGTGGCAGCTATTCCAACATTCTCTTTTATTTGCGTCGAGAGGTTTAAATGATGAATAGCTATATAGGCTCGTCTTTCGCTGAATGTAATACCGAAGTCAATTCCGTAGCTAGGTTTTGCGGATTGGTTCCTTTTTTTGTATCGCACGGTGTAGCACACTTCTGCAATCAACAAGTATCACCAAAAGGAATTCGTGTGAGCAAGAACAACCCACTAGGAATCAACTCCTTAGCATTATTGCTTGCCGGCGGTTTAATAATGGGTTTGCTAAGTGGGTGTAGTAGCGACAATAATTCTACGCAAACTCTCTCAAACGATTCTGCTCTTACTGATACTGAGCAACAACTTATTGGTGCGATTACCGCGCGCTCAGGTGGGCAAGGGCTAGCGGCATTTACCTTGCCCGCTAGCGACGATTTTACAGCGATTCCGCAAGATCCAGCTAACCCGATTACCGCAGAAAAAATCGCTTTAGGGCAAATGATCTTCCACGACACTGGCTTTGCATTAGGCGGAAGATCAAATGACTCGGAAACATGGTCATGTGCCACTTGTCATCATGCAGCGGCAGGTTTTAAATCGGGTATCAAGCAAGGTTTGGGAGAGGGTGGCGTGGGCTTTGGTGATGAAGGTAGCGAACGCGTTCTCTCGACGATGTTTAACGCCGTGGCTGACAGTGACGCAATCGACTTACCTGACATACAGCCGGTAACGTCACCTGCAACACTAAACCTAGCCTATCAAGATGTCATGCTTTGGAATGGTCAGTTTGGTCATTCGGAAAACGGTACTATCAATTCAGGCATAGACGATGCGATTCTGGCCACTCCTGGTACGCCTAAAGCGGAAAACAATCGCCGCTTGTCAGGTATTGAAATTCAAGCGGTTGCTGGATTGGGTGTACACCGACTAAAAGTTGATACGGATACGCCATTGCAAAACAACGCAGAATACCAGCGACTCTATCAGGCGGCATACCCGCAAAGCGACGGTGATGTATTGCAGGACGCAGCGCTTGCGATCGCCGCATTTGAGCGTACCATTTTGGCTAACGAAGCGCCGTTTCAAAGGTGGCTTGGTGGTGAAAACGGCAGCATGAATGAGCAAGAGGTAAACGGTGCATTGTTGTTTTTTGGTAAAGCGGATTGTGCTGCTTGTCACACAGGGCCAGGGCTGAGCTCGCAAGTGGGTGCTACCGCCGATGAAGTTTTCTTCGCTATTGGAATGAGTGATTACGATACCTCAGAGCCAACCGTGCATGGGAATGTGGCAGAGGATGTCAGTCGGGGTAGGGGTGGTTTTACCGGAGATGTGTCAGAAAATTTTAAGTTTAAAGTGCCGCAGTTATATAACTTGGCAGATACATCTGTTTTTGGTCACGGGGCTGGATTTGATTCGATTCGAGCTGTTGTGGAATATAAAAATACGGGTGTTGCGCAGAGTGAATTGCCAGCGGGGCAGCTTGATACTCGCTTTCGGCCTCTTGGGTTAACCGATGAAGAAATAGCTGATTTAACGGCGTTCTTAACAACTGCACTGTATGACCCAAATTTAATGCGCTACGAACCAACTACAGTACCAAGCGGAAACTGCGTAGTAGCTGATCCGCTTCAAATAGACGGTGGGTTTCGTTGTCCACAAAGTGGCGCAATTAACTAGTACTAGATAATTGAACTAAGTAGAACTATTGGGGTCTTTAAAAGTACAGCAGGAATAGAAATGAATTAACTCGGTGTGCGTCCTTGCACACCGGGTTAAAAAGTTATCTTAGCGAGTGCCGTAGATAACCATTGTCTTACCTCGGGCGTGAATCAAGCCACGATCCTCGAGTTCTTTCAATACTCTTCCAACCATCTCTCTAGAGCAACCCACAATGCGGGCAATCTCTTGACGAGTGATTCGGATCTGCATTCCGTCAGGATGCGTAATAGCATCAGGCATGCTAGCCAAATCAAGTAGGGTAGAAGCTACTCGTCCAGTGACATCCAAGAACGCTAAATCGCGAACTTTGATGCTAGTTTTACGCAGACGGCTAGCCATCTGTGTTGTTAGGGCATAGAGCAAATCAGGCTGATCAGCAGCCAGACGTCGAAATTGCTCATAGTTCATCTCGGCAAGCTCACACTTAACACGGGCTACTACCCATGCGCTGCGATTACTTTGCTCATCGAACAAACCCATTTCACCGAAGAAGTCGCCGGCACTGAGATAAGCGAGGACGATTTCTCGTCCGTCGTCATCTTCAATGACTACGCTGACAGATCCCTCTACTATGTAGTAAAGAGTCTCCGGGACATCACCATGATGAATAATCGTGGTTTTGGCCGGATACTGTCGGCGATGACTGCTTCGCAGGAATAAATCCAGCCACTCAACCGGTGGCGGTGCGATTCTTGGCGCCAGCATATCTAGTTTCTCTCCGTACTCAATGTTTGCGCGAGGTCCAAACAGGCCCCGCTCTTTTTCATAACGTCAAACATTAATCGGCCGCCTTTTTGATAACTTCAATGTTTTAGGTACTATTTCCCCATCATTCATTACAAATAAGGTGGAAAACCTGTGCAAGCACGTGTTAAGTGGTTGGATCATATGAGTTTTGTTGGCGAATCTGGTTCGGGCCACTCTGTTGTCATGGATGGCTCTCCAGAACATGGGGGCCGTAATCTCGGTGTGCGCCCTATGGAAATGTTGCTCATCGGCCTAGGAGGCTGCACCGCATTTGATGTGATGTTGATG
>CALGND010000140.1 GCA_937958675.1 uncultured Granulosicoccaceae bacterium | reverse complement strand
AGCATTACTGGATTACGCCGATTTCTTTAGATAGTTCACGGACTTCACCGACCACTTGATCAACGTAGCTTTGGAAGTCGCCGCCCACTTTAGTAAAAGGTGCTAAGCCGTTGGCTTCCATTGCTGTTTTCCATTCATCTGAATCAGCAACTGCTTGTAGCTTGCCTGCCCAGTCGTTGAATACATCATCGCTAACGCCCTTTGGCACGTACAGGCCACGCCAGTTAACGGCAACAACATCGAAGCCTTGCTCTTTAGCGGTGGGGATATCATCAAAGCCAGGCACTCGCTCTTCAGTGAGTACTGCTAATGCACGGATATCGCCAGACTTTAAAAAGCCTACGATCTCAGACATGTCGCCGGTCATCGCTTGAGTAAAGCCACCGATAGTTTGAGTGATGGCATCTGCACCGCCGTCAACACCGATGTATTTCACTTTAGTGATATCAGTAAAGCCAACACGTTGTAGCAACATTAATGGCTTAAGGTGATCAAAACCACCAACAGCAGAACCGCCTGCAAAAGTGACTGAACCTGGGTCGGCCTTGATTGCGTCAAGTAGCTCGCCTAGGTTTTGAAACTTGCTGTCTTTACCGACAACAATAACGCCAGGATCTGCGCCAATGGCTCCAACAAAACGTACCTGATCAGCCGTCATGCCTGCATAGGCGTTTTGCGCCAAACGAGTAGCAGTAGCTGAAGACGCTGCGATGATTAACTCAGCATCGTCGTTACGTTCAGCAACAACATGGTTATACGCTAAGCCGCCACCGCCGCCAGCCATATTAGTGACTTGGATCGGCTTATCAACCGCGCCGATGTCATGCATGATTTTGCCGATAGTACGGCAAGTGAAATCCCAGCCACCACCAGGGTTGGCGGGTGCAATACATTCAGCGGCATAGCTAGAGCTTGTGCCAATTGAACCAAGCGTGAGGATCACGCCTGCTGTAATTGATTTTAATATTGGTGCTTTCATTACGTCCTCCATAGGATTGATTATTCAGTAGTTACCGAGCGAGTATTGCGTTAAGCGCACTGGCTGGCTTCTGGCATCTAAGGCCTACTACACGACTAATATACACGGATAGCGGGCTGCCAGCGAGAGGGCTGAGCTAATTTGTCCAGGGCAACCCGCTGCACTTGGTGCAGCTGCAGTGTGCTAGTTATTTTAGATGGATCGATAGTGAACAAGTAGACTATTAACGAGTCGGAGAGTAGCATCGTATTAGCGCGGTTAATTACTGGAATATTACGATGAAATCAAACTCAACAAAAGTCGGTTCGATATTGGCGGCTGTGCTTCTCGTGGCGGGAGGATTCGCGCTTCTTGGCGCGAAGCACGATCCGGGTTCTGCTGGTCACTCCATGGCTAACCATGGTGAAGGCAAGTTGAAAGAAGGTGGGCAATCTACTTTTGCAGCATTGATCGAGGTGGTTAACGTATTTGAAGCGGACGCGAAAACCGATTGGGCTGCCATCGATATCGATGGCTTACGATCCCATTTGTTAGATATGAATGATCTCGTCATTAATACCAACGCGGTGACTGAAGTAGTTGACGGCAATACAATACGGTTTAACGTTGTCACTAATGGTGGTGTTGATTCTTTGGGTGCCATACACCGAATGGTGCAGGCACATTCACGTTTCATCGAGCAATCGCGAGGCTGGAAGATTGCCCATGCGACAAATGATAGCGGTGCAACTGTCACCATAACCGCTAATGACGCCTCCGATATGGTGCGCTTAAAAGCCTTGGGATTTTATGGCTTTATGTCGCTTGACTCTCATCATCAAGCGCACCATTATCAAATTGCTATGGGCGTTGGTCATTAGCGGTGAGTAATTCGGTGTTAACGCGTATTTAATAACTCGAATACACGGCAGTTTCACCTGACTCCGTAAACGATAGTACGTCATAGTCTTTTGGTATCAAGCTAGCCATGCCAGGTGAGTTCATGGGCATACCCGGTGCGGTGAGGCCTTTGATATTTTTCGGTCTTTCGCTCAATAATTTTTTGATATCTGCTACCGGCACGTGTCCTTCGATCACATAGCCGTCAACCAAGGCAGTGTGGCAAGACATTAACTTTTTATCGGTCAGCCCGTTTTCAGCCTTAACGGTGTCGACATCATCGGTGTCTATTGCCGTCACGGCTAAGCCATCATCTTTTAGATAGTCTACCCAGCCACTGCAACAACCACAGCTTGGGCTTTTGTACACGGTGATCCTAGGGAATTTGGGCAGGCTTTGAGCCGCAACAACTGCCTCAGTCGATGTAGATCCGATAGGGTCAGCCGTCGTGGCGGTTTGCTCGGTGTTGGCCTTGGTCGCGGGGCTGTTGTTGTCCTGTGAGCACGCGGATACGCTGACAAGCAGTGCGATACAGCAGCCAGTGGTTAAGGTGGATAATGTCATGTTGGTCACTCCTGATAAATGTGTTTGCTTGCGATAGTCGCGCTAATCGAGTTAGTTGCCAAGTAGCTTGTCGAGCAAAGTGGGCTTATTGTTGTTTAGCGATTTAAAACTATTTTTAGCGCCGCCGTTAGTTTTGTCCTGCCACTCGCGTTCTTCAGTTGGCCAAGAATGTTTAATAAACGATAACACGGCGATAATGGCTTTATCGGTTAACACGCCTTCATAAGCGGGCATCCTAGTTTTATACTCTTCGTCGTTAACCACCTTTCCTGGGCCGTACTTGGTGATTTCAAATAACAAATCATCCGAGTGATGCCAAGTATGGCCGGTGGCGTCGTGTGGTGGCGCGAGTAGGTAGCCTTCCGCGTCCCGCTCTCGCCAATTGGCTTGGCCTTCAAGTTGTGCCCCATGACAGACGGCGCAATTGTCGCGATATATTGCTTCGCCAGCGGCCACCACTGATAAGTCATCCGCGTTGAGCCGTGTCAGCACACCGTCAATGCCTTCAGATGCCCAAGCTGTTGTTAGTACAAATGCTAGCGCGGAGCCACCAAATATTAAAATGGGCAGTGTATTTAGTTTCATTAGAGATTGTTCCCCAATTTTAAGTAACACGCTGTAGTTTTTTGATAGTAGTGTCATTCTCCCGCAACCACAACTTTACCGTCGTGCAACGCTTATAAACTGATTGTGCCTTCAACCAATAAATGCGTATGCCCGCCTATGCGTACAATATCGGCGCTAGATCTATCTGGCTTGATAAAAACCCGGCCATGTCGATTGATTTTGGTGCCTTGGGCGATCAGTAAATCGTTATCTAATCTGCCCTCTGAGTTTAACCATACCGCCAGCGCAGCATTGAGTGAGCCGGTGATAGGATCTTCACTCA
>CALGND010000139.1 GCA_937958675.1 uncultured Granulosicoccaceae bacterium | reverse complement strand
CCTTCACGCCCAAAAAATCTGCGCGCAGAGCTAGTCTCTAACGACTGGGCAGAAATCAATTGGGCTCCATCCAATGACGATGGCGATGTTGTTGAATACACTATTTATCGAAGTGACGGTCATACTTACACAGTAGGTCGTGATCAGACCGATGCGAATGGTGGCGCACAAGCAGAAATCAACAAGTTCTGGAACACCACGTCTTTTATCGATTGTAACTACACCCGCTTTTTAGATCGCGTGCACAATTGTGCTACTAACGGCCCTAAAGCTGGCGATACTTTCAGCTACACCGTATCTGCTACAGATAATGAAGGTAATGAGTCTGCACTCTCTGATCCAATCACAATTACCTACCACGCTGAATCAAACGCACCAGTGCCTTTTTATGATGACTTTTACAAAGAACCAACTGACAGATTCGCATCAGTTAACGACCTATCAAATGTCGACAACTTTATTGGTTCTTTCACTGAAGTATTCGGCGACGAATTTAACGGCGACGCGATTGACGCAACTAAGTGGAACACCGGCTTAACTTGGGGTGACACGGCTATTATCAATGGCGAGCAGCAGTACTTCGTTAACACGCAGCGCGATACAGACTTCGGTTTTGATCCGTTCAAATTTAACGGCAGCAGCTTGTTGATTGAAGCCATCCCTACTCCAGAAGCGCTAGAAGCGAATCTTCCAGAGACTTGTAACGAACCTGATCCAACAGGCAATGAACGTTGTCTTTTCCTTTCAGGCGCATTGTCTAGCCATGATCTTTTCGGCATGACTTACGGCTATGTTGAAAGCCGCATGAAAGTGGGTGGCGAGTCGGGCATGCTGTCTAGCTTCTACCTATATCACCGCTACCCTGGTTCAGTAGAAGACAAGACCTACCACGCTCCTGAGATCGACATTATTGAGTACCTTGGTGAAAACCCTTTTGGCGACGAAGATGCTTTCCAGACTTATCACTATGGCAACGTAACAGACACGACTACCATGTCTGCACCGACCATGGAATACAAAAACCCAACGGGTGCGTTGTATAGCGATGATTTCCACACTTACAGTGTGTTGTGGGAACCTCAGTTAGTTATCTGGTATATCGATGGTCAAGAAATCAAGCGATTATCTGGCCCACAAGTAGGACGTCAGCAAATGAATATCGTTGCCTACCTAGTGGCTGGTAGTGCTTGGGCTCCGACGCCAGACTTAACCGCTGACAACTTTCCGCTTCAGCTTGAAATTGATTACATTCGCGCCTATCAGCGTGACGCTTACAACGGCAATGGTCTATACCCTGGCCGCTAGGAAGCAATCAATAACAAAGAAAAAGCTGGCGCTTGCCAGCTTTTTTTTCGTCTTTAAATCACCCATCGTCATTCACGCGTAGGCGAGGATCCACGTCCGATCCTACATGAATCCGGGATCACCGCCTAAGCGGCGAAGACAACACGCCTCGCTTACACGATGGTGACGATACTACCCAAGCCACCGTCTAATCAAATCGCCGCCTTTAGCAGTATCGGTGAGCTGCTCTGAATCCCAGCCGCAATCTTTAGCGGCCTGAACATTCACAGCCATGTCATCAACAAAGAAGCAGTCTTGAGGCTTTACGCTAAAGCGCTCACACAGGTGGTTATAGATATCGGCATTCGGTTTAATCATCTTTGCTTCATAAGACACAACGATGCCATCAAACAAGTGCCAGAAATCGAAAGTGCGGGCAAGGTACTCCCACGGTAGTTGCTGCATATTGGATAAAACATACAAACCCACCCCTGCTGCTTTTGCATCGTGAATACCAGTAACAGTAGTATCAATCAAAGTAAGTGATGAAGGCAGTTCATAAAAGATTCCAGCAACTGCTTTGGGATCAAGCGCGCTACGCACTTGGGCGCGCGTTATAGCTTCATCTTGCGTAATCAAACCTTGATCTAGGTCAGCCCAATCTTGTTGATTGATCACATCGAGTATCGCCTGTTGCTGATCTGCTTCATTATCAAACACTGTAGCAACCAAACGTTGGGGGTCCCAACGGCAAATCACGTTACCGATATCAAGTACTAGATTTTTTTGCATTCGAGAAGACTCTTGGCAGCGGAGTCAATAAGTATAGAGTTATAGATCAAGAAAAAGTAGATCTATGTCTATGTCAGTCATTCCAACGACAACCCTAGGGTTATAAAGCGTTCGTATAACTTCTCTGTCGATTTCCAGATACTCGGTGGTAAAACCATAACTGGTATGAAACATCGAACCTGGGTATTTAGAGGTATCGTTCCACATTCCCAGCGCTTGTGTGAACTCTTCGCGTAACAGATGTTTTTGATCATCGATACCTAGCGTACGAAACATATCCACGTACATCGTGGCACGGGTCATTTCAAAGTCAGCGTTCCAATAACCCCAAAACAATCCCCAGTTATCGTCAACAAATTCAGACGCACCGGCTTGAATATTGGCAGCGTAATCCTCTCCCGATCCAAAAAAGATATGAAAGTTAGAATCGCTTTCGTCGTCCACTTCAATTAGCTCAATATCAATCATGGTACTTAGCTCAGCCACTATTCGATCAAGCTCAAGCAAAAGTTCGAGGCTAGGCACGCCTGAAATATAATAATTAACATTCTTACGCCACTTTCTAATTCTATTAACATCATTACCAAACTCTGACCTTAGCGTGACATCCTTAAAGTATTCAATGTCTGAAAGAAATAAATCAACAACACAGTTCGGATTGAGCTCGATACCATTTGCATCGAGTGCGCCACATACTTCGCACAGATCGCCTACAGTATTGCCATCAAAATCATTTTGGTCTGGGTTACTGATTAAGGGGCAATTATCTATCGCATCGAAAATAGAGTCGAAATCTTCGTCATCACACAAATCACCCAACAGGGTTGCGTTGCCGATAGAAGCCGTTTGCATAGGATTGAACTGCGTTGGGCAGTTGTCATTACTATTTGATATACCGTCGTTGTCATCATCAGTGCTGCCCGATCCCATATTACTGCTCTGACCATTATTGGTATTGTCAGTAACAACAGTGGTGTCGCTGGACGAGCAAGCCGCTAATAAAGTCGAGCAAAGTAATATCAAGACAAGCAACGGAGTGCGCATTAGAGTTCCTAGGTTAATCTGAGGGTTTCGTATCAGTGACTTCGCTATCCCGGCCACTTGCGTATTTCGGCAAGTCATCCCTTATCTCATACCAGCTCGCTCCGAAGCTGGTATAGATGTGCGCATCAGGCTTTACTAGAGTATCGGTATCCAGTGTGCCTAAGGAAAACTCAACTGATTCGCCTGTATCATTTGCGGCAACAAAAATTAGGCTTGAGCCACATTGCTCACAGAACTTTCGTGTTGTCCCATTCGGGGCAACAAAGGATTTGAGATAGTTTTCACCTGTGACCCAGCGAAAGTTCTCAGCTTTGGCTTCTCCCAATGTTGCAAAAGCAGCGCCGTGGAATTTACGACACATTGAACAATGGCAATGACCCATACGCTCTTCAATCTTTGAGACTTCATATTTAATAAGCCCGCAAAGACACTGCCCCTCTAATGTATGGGTCGGATTCGCCATTGCTTACCCTTATATTAAGTGGCCATTCCGCGAGCCGGTTTGCCGTGCTCAATGGTAAATGCCATGCCGTCTAGTAGCTCTTCTAAATCAGGCCTTGCTGACGGGCCGTTTGAAATCGCAGCAATTTGTACAGTGTTATCTGGACGAATACAGAACACGCCGGGCTCAGCGAAGCGTCTATCAGTTTCATCTGGGGTTAGCGGGTCACTAACGTAGAGGCCAAGCTTATGCATATCGGGCTCGCTCAAGCCACAGGCCATATCGAACGTCCAGCCAAACTCCGCCACATCGCTTTTAGCCTTTTCAATCGGATCGGCTGATACAGCAAGAATATCAAACCCAGCAGCGCGCCATTTGCCTTGCATGCTTTCGAGTATGTTCAAATATTTTTTACACCGCCCACAGTGCTTGCCACGATAAACAACTAAAAGAAACCATTTCCCATTGGATCCTTCATATGTCATTGAAGACCCATCGAGACGAGTTGCATCGAAACTTGGTAATGCCGCACCGGCAGCAGGTTTTGGTGTGGGGTTTGTCATAATCTGTGTTCCATAAGGTGATGGAGAGAAGTACGCAAATACGTCTAAGGTGTTTAGTCTATCAATTCCACGCGGCTAACGGAATTATGGCGCCACGATGGCCAATTACACGTGTCGAGCACGCATGCCCTGCGCGCATCGCCGCTTGCTCGTCGTGGCCGCTAAGCACAGCAGATAGGTAGCCTGCATTAAAGCTGTCACCTGCAGCGGTTGTATCAATCACTTGAACAGGCGACGTATCATTTAAATCTATTTCTCGCATCGTTGGGTCTATTTCTGAGCTAAGCGATAACGGACCTTCTTCACCGCGCTTAAGTGCACCACGTTTAATTCCATAACTCATCAATCGCTTAAGCACTGCCGCCTCATCAACATCATCAAATAGCATTTGCTCGTCGTCTATGGATGGAAGTGCGATATCAGTAATTTTATAGGTGGCGGCTACAACGCGCTGCGCCTCCTCTTGTGACTCCCATAATATGGGTCGATAGTTTGAATCGAACACTACAGTAAGATCAGTATCTTTACGAAGCCTGTCCAGTTCTTTGAGAAATTCCATCCGCACGTTTGCCGGTAGAATCGCCAAACTAATAGCCGATAAATAAACCATCTCAGCCCCAGACAAGGCACTAAAATCTAAATCAGAACTGCTTTGAAACAGCGTGCGAGCTGCTGAGCGATCACGCCAATAATTAAAAGTTCGCTCCCCCGCCTCATCAGTCGTTATTGAATAGAGACCAATTAATCGTTTATCGGAGCGCTCAACATGAGTTGTGTTAATCGACTCGGCTTCTAGTAAATTAAGCAAACGATTTGATAATGTATCGTTACCAATCACCGTGACGTAACATAGCTCAGTATTTTCACCAAGCAATCGTTTAAGGTAAACAGCGGTATTCATGGTGTCCCCAGCAAAGCCTATGGCGGGCGGCACATCATCGTTGCCCAGCACCAGCTCTGCCATTGCCTCACCTACACACAATACGCGTTTGGATCCGTTAGTCATCAAAATAGCTACTATGGTGAGTTTGGATATACTCAATCGTGCTGTCGAGCCGATTTAGATGGTTTCGAATGGCGGCAACAAGCTTTATTTCATTTTGTGCCGTTAAGTGTTTTGCCAACGCAACGTGATCCTCATAAATCTGCTCAGCATCACTTGAGTGCGCTAGCGACAAAATACACAACCTATCGATCTTGGCTTTGCACTCGTTGATGACTTCTACTGCAAATTCACACTTTGCCATAACGCAGATACTTTCATGAAACGCCTGATCAAGCGCATGAAAGCCGACAATATCGCTTTTTTCTAAGCACGCGGCCTGTTGCTCAAGGTGAATATGGATATCGTCAAATAAATCCTTGCCTTTCATTTGGCAAGCCCGGTGAGCCACCTCAATTTCAACGGCAGCACGAACAAATCGAGATTGTCGAATAGCCGATTTAGAGATTCGCCTGACTATTGTGGCTTTCTGCGGCCGAATTTGCAGTAACGACATATTGTTAAGGCGGATAAATGCTTCGCGTACCGGCTGACGTGAAACATCATAGTGTTTTGCGATATCCGCTTCTGACATTTTTGTGCCTGGCAGCAAGCGCATCTTATTGATGTCGTCACCAATCTTATCGAATAGCTCGTCAGCTGTCGTACGACGCTCTGTTTGTAAGCTATCTGGCGTCAATGTCATATATCTTCATCCTTCTTAACTCACAAGGTTTGGAAGCGTAAGTGAAATCGCCGGTACAAACGTAATCAGCATCAATGCAACAAATATTGCTAGATAAAATGGCCATATGGTTCGTACTGCGGCCTCAATAGGTAACTTACCTACCGCACAGCCGACAAACAAACATGAGCCTACTGGCGGAGTGCACAACCCTAAACCTAAGTTCACCAATAATATCATGCCAAATTGCAGTGGATCGATACCAAGGGTATTCATTATTGGTAGGAATATCGGTGTGCAAATTAATATAAGCGCAGCCATGTCCATAATCATGCCGAGCAACAGCAGCACTACATTTATCATTAACAGTATATAGATGGGGTTATCGGTTAGGCCAGTCAGTAATTCTATGGTCAGTGTCGGCACCCGAAAAAACGTCAGCATGTAGGCAAAGGCCCCTGCACAGGCAATCAGTATCATTACCATGGATGTCGTGCGCACTGCACTAGTGACCGCAATCTTGAAGTTACTCCAAGTGATACTGCGATAAACAAACATAGTGACTACGAAGGCATACAGTGCACCGAAAGCGCCAGACTCTGTTGCCGTGAATACGCCAGAAAGAACACCACCAACGATAATCACTGCAGTTAACAGGCCCGGAATAGCCCCAAAGAAACTGAGCAGCAGTACTGTCCAGCCAGGGAATTTCTCAGCTCCGTACCCACGTTTTACCGCAATAATGTATGCAGCAACAGCCAGACAGATGCACATCAGTATTCCGGGTATCACACCAGCTAGAAACAGTTTGGATATCGAAACTGCGCCACCAGTGGCTAGTGCAAAGATAATCATGTTATGACTAGGCGGAATGATGATGCCAGCAATAGATGAGGTCACAGTGACATTAACTGCGTAATCCGCGTCGTAACCTTTATCTTTCATCACCGGGACAAGGATCGAACCAAGCGCGGAAATATCAGCAATAGCTGAACCTGAAATACCACCAAACAGCATCGAAGAGAACACATTCACAATGCCAAGGCCACCACGTACAGCGCCGACTGCGTTTTGCGCAAAACGCACCAAGCGCATGGCTATACCACCATGGAACATGAGTTCCCCGGCGAATATAAAGAACGGTATTGCCATCAGTGAATAGACATTGATCCCCGCGACAATGCGCTGGAACACAATAAGCAAAGGCAAGCCTTCATGCCAGAATGCAACGAGTGCGGAGATACCTAAAGCGAAAGCTACAGGCAGTCCGATAAATACGCAGAACGCAAATACCCCAAGCAGTAGCGCTAATCCCAATGCCATTATTACCTCTTATTCTATGCTGTCTTTGCGCTCGTCACGTCCAAGTAACAGGCGGATGAGATGGTTGGAGGAATACAGAAAAATAAGTGCACCACAGATAGTCAGTGGCAAAGAGCGGAAACCCTCAGGCACTTGAATCAGCGGTATTAATGTATTCCATTTGAATTTTGTCAGCTCGAGGCCATACACGAACATAAGGCTACCGAAACCTGCCATTAAAACATCGGTGATAAAAACAAATACTGTGCGAACTTTTGTCGGTACAGCCGTGCGAAACAACACCACCGATAGGTGAGTATCTTGCCGAACACCTACAGCGGCGCCCAAAAAGGCAATCACCATTAATAATAGATGTGAAACTTGCTCTACCCAGGTAGGGGTATCGTTCAATACATAGCGGCCAAAAACAAGCCATGCAAACATAAGCGTCATTGCAACTAGCGCAACGCCTGCAACAATTTGACAGATAGGGGTGTACAAATTAGCCAAGCGTTCTGAGCGTTCCAGATAGCGCTCCAGAAAGCCTTTTATAAGACCTGACTTTTCTGATGATGTACTCATATGAATTCCCTATTTAAAAAAAGCGCCCGCAATCCGGTTGGAATGCGGGCGCTTTTTTACTTCTAGCTTTTTATAAAAATCAGAAACCGATGGAAAGCCCCACGCTGTGGTTGTCATCCCCACCTACGTAGGGCGACAGTGCTTGCAACCGGTTTGCTGAACCAGCCTATTCCGTATCTTGAGCCATTTTTACTAGTGCTGCCATATCAGGGTTAGCAGCTAGGTAGTCATCATAAACTTTACCCATTGCATCCTGGAATGGACCTTTGTCTGCAATCTCATTGACCTTAATGCCGGCTGCTTCAACGTCCTTGCGAGCCTGCTCTGACTGAACAGCCCATAGCTCACGCTGATACAAGGCAGCTTCTTCTGCTGCACCGCGTACCGCGTCTTGTAGCTCAGGTGAAAGAGCAGCGAACTTCGCCGTATTCACACAAATGCACTCAGGAATGATCAAGTGCTCACTAAGTGAATAGTGAGTAGTCACTTCGTAGTGGCCAACGTTCTTAAACGATGGGAAGTTGTTTTCAGCACCATCTACAACACCTGTCTTAAGCGCTTGCTGCACTTCTGCAAATGCCATTGGTGAAGGGTTGCCGCCCATTGCAGCGATCATTGAAGTGTACAAATCATTGTTCATCACTCGGATCTTCAGACCTTCAACGTCAGCTGGAGTCTCGATAGCTTTTTGAGCGTAGAAAGATCGTGCACCTGCATCAACCCAAGCAAGTGGTTGTACGCCGGCTTCAGCCATTGCAGCGGCGATGGTTGTACCAGCTTCACCTTCAAGTACGCGGAACATATGCGGCACACTTTTGAAAATAAACGGCAGTGAAACCAAGTTGGCTTCTTTAACCATTGGGCCGATAGGACCTAGGTTGAAGTTGCCGAGCTCGATTGCGCCAAGACGAACCTGCTCTAGTGCGTCAGGTTGTGACCCCAATACACCCCCGTGGAATACTTCTACCTTAACTTCACCTTTGGTTGCAGCATCAACAAGCTCAGAGAAACGATCCATTGCGGCGGTGTTTGGATGACCGTCGTTGTGAATGTTCCATGCGCGCCAAGTTTCAGCAGCTTGTAATGGGCCTACTAGGGCAAGCGATGCGAGAACACCTGCTGCCACGATTGATAACTTCTTAAACATACCTTCTCCTAATTGCAGTGAAAACCAAATTTTTAATTGACTGTGCACTTCTCAGAGCGTGAAGACTACCATACCAGTCTGCACTGGTAAACGCCTTTTTTCGTACGATTTTTGCCAAATTGCGCGAATAGTAAGCAGAAACTACCTCCAACTGCCATTCCAGTATCTGGCTAATTGACGATTTTGCGCCAGTTTGCGCTAATGAGGGACGATTTCGGTATTGAGGTAAAGCTATTAATTTCTCAGCTATAGGAATTTGTCATACTCCAAACACTCTTCTTCAAAGATGGTACCTGAAGGAAACCTACTAATAATACTCAACAGGAATCGACATGACCACGGTGCAAACTAAAAGCATTGCCCTAATCGGACTAGGAATGGTCAGTAGCACCTATCTCGATGCTCTGAGCAATATGGGAGATAGCATTTCACTGAAGGGCGTGTTGAGTTCGCGCCCTGAATCCGCTGAACAGTTTATCAATAAGCACTACGCCACCCCATCCCAATCAACGCCAACGATCTATCAAAATGTTCATGCTATTGCAGCCGACGACGCTATCGATTTTGTGTTGCTAACAACGCCACCCAATGCACGCAAAGAACTGGTGACCGCTCTAGCGAAAGCTGACAAGCCCATTTTAATGGAGAAGCCAATCGAACGATCGTTTGAAGCGGCCGTCGGCCTGTGTGAGCTCTGCGAATCTTACGATGTGCCACTAGGGGTTATGCTTCAACATCGCGCCCGCCCCTCAGCAGCAGCTTTGCGTAACATTATTAATAATGAAGCGACCGGGCCATTAGTCGCAGTTGAAATCTCTGTCCCTTGGTGGCGCGAACAAGCTTATTACGATGAACCCGGTCGAGGTAGCTATGCGCGTGACGGCGGTGGTGTCATGATCAGCCAAGCAATTCATACACTAGATCTGGCGCTACAGTTTACAGGGCCGGTAGACGATGTAACTGCGCTTACCGCAACAACCAGCTTTCATAATATGGAAGCTGAGGATTTTGTGTCTGCCGGGCTACGCTTTAACAATGGCGCGGTCGGTTCGGTTGTTTGTTCTACGGCAAGTTACCCTGGTCGCACTGAAAATATCGTGCTGCACTATAAAAATTTAAGTGCGACATTGCAATCGAGTTTGCTAATACTTGATTGGCACAACGCACCATCAGAAACCATTGGCATCGAGACAGCCTCTGGTGCTGGCGCTGACCCAATGGCTTTTACATCTGACTGGCATCGCTTCATGATTGAAAATTTTATCGCATCGTTACAAGAGAATGCGACACTGCTCGCACCGGCTCGATCCGCACTATCAGTGCATGCACTTATTGATGCAATGGAACGCTCGGGACAAAGTGGCCACCGCGAAGCGGTTATAGCGAGTTGATCGCCTTGAAAATAAATTTCTACATTACTACACAAACCATAGATCCATTCTTTAACTTTCTAACTAGAGAAACGCTGTGACAAATGGGCTAAAACTAGGCGTGTTAGGCATCGACCACGCACACATCTTTAATATGCTTGGCAATATGCTTAATCATGGCTGCCAGTGCGAACACTGGTGGAGCGCTGAACCTACAACTAACGATGCTAACTTTGCTGATGCATTCCCGTCAATAGCACGCGTTGACGATAAAGCAAAAATTATTGAAGATCCAGACATCGATATGATACTGGTATCTGCAGTACCTGCTGATCGCGCATCGCTTGCTATCGCTGCCATGGAAGCCGGTAAAGATGTCATGGTCGATAAACCGGGCTGCACCAGCCTTGAGCAATTACAGGCGATACGTGACTGCGTAAAGCGTACCGGTAAGATCTGGACGGTTAACTTTTCAGAACGTTTTGAAGTACCGGCAGTGGTAAAGGCCGAAGAACTAGTTGCCCAAGGCGCCATCGGCCGAGTGATACAAACGATGGGCACTGGTCCGCATCAGCAAGGTTTGCACACACGGCCGCCCTGGTTTTACAAACGTGATCGCTTTGGAGGCATTTTGTGCGATATCGGTTCTCATCAGATCGACCAATTTCTTTTTTTTACCGGATCAACGGATGTCAGTATTTCTCATGCTCTGGTTGAAAACACTACCAAGCCAGAGCATCCAGAGTTCCAAGATTTTGGCGAAGTAGTACTTAATGGTGATAAAGGACATGGCTATATACGAGTAGATTGGTTTACGCCAGCGGCATTACCGGTTTGGGGTGATGGTCGTTTGTTTTTACTCGGTGAGCTTGGCTATATTGAGATTCGCAAATATATCGACGTGGCTCGCGAGAATACCGGCAACCATTTGTATCTTGCTAACGGAAGTAATGTAGAACACATTGACTGCAACGATGTCGAGCTCACCTACTCCTCGCGTTTAATTGCGGATATTCAGCATCGCAGCGAAACCGCAGTAACGCAAGAGCACACCTTTAGGACAATGGAACTGGCGCTGCTTGCACAACAGCACGCCGAGGCTGCACAAAAATGAGCAAGCGACACAGTGTTGCCATCATTGGCGCGGGCATTGGCCGAGAACACTTGGATGCCTACCGGCAACTGCCCGAACGTTTTGAGGTTAAAACACTATGTGACCTAAATGAAGCCCGCGTACGTGAGGTGCTCAGTGAATCAACCGAGGTGCAAAGTGCTACGTCGGTCGATAGCGTATTAAACGACCCTAGCATAGAGCTAGTCGATGTTTGCTTGCCTCCTCACCTGCACTTTGACTTATGCAAGCGCGCGCTACAGGCTGGTAAATCGGTAATTTGTGAAAAACCATTGGTATCCAGCGTGAGTGACGCTGACCAACTGATCGCACTGACAAAGCAAACCGGTCAATCAATCTTCCCAGTGTTTCAGTATCGTTATGGCCTCGGTGGGCTACAGATGCGCAAGCTAATTGATAGCGGCTTGGCTGGTAAAGCATTTACGGGCACACTCGAAACACACTGGAACCGAGGTTCAGCCTATTACGAACCACAATGGCGCGGCACCTGGGCAGGCGAACAAGGTGGCGCTGTGTTAAACCATGCTATCCATATGCACGACTGGCTAAGCTTTATCTTTGGCCCTGTCGCATCAGTTTATGCCGATCTCGCAACTCGAGTTAACGACATCGAAGTTGAAGACTGCGCAGCGATCTCTCTACGCATGCACAGCGGTGCCCTAGTAACCAGCTCTATCACACTCGGTGCAGCAGATGACACATCACGATTACGTTTTTGTTTTGCTGGGCTCACTGCCGAGAGTGGATCAAACCCTTACGCTCCAGCACAAGGCAAATGGACGTTCACCGCAAGAGAACCGAATCAACAAGAGAAAATCGACGACTTGCTAAATGAAATAGCAACACCTGCAGCCAGTTATATGGGTTTATTCACCGCTATAGCCGATGCAATCGATGGCAATCCCGGACAAGAGGTGACATTGCAAGATGGGCGTCAATCCCTGGAGTTTGTTAGCGCTGTATACGCATCAGCACGTGAACACAAACCAATAGCGCTGCCGTTAACATCGGATCATCCATCATACAAGGGCTGGGCTCCACCATAGTGCTTACGCTACCGCGCAATCTAGTGTGTCATTGAATAAATGACGTAGTTCACTGCAAATCGATAAGCCAAGCCTGTCATCGCTGCAGGATAATAGGGATCATCAGCATGCTCCCATGCATCCCCCATATCCATATTAAAATTAATGGCCACAACCACTCGCCCGTCATCATCAAAGATTGCTCGCCAGCGAGGAGTGGTTCCGGGGCGTGAGCCATTCATGCCGGGGATCTGAAAACGTTCGACGATGTCAAAGTGTATGTGCATGATTTCATGGTCGATGGGTAAATCAATGATTGAGCGATCTGGAAACACACGTCTCATGGATTCGATAAATACCGCCCACTCGTCTTCGCCCCAGAAGTCATCAACGAGTAAAAAACCGCCCCGGTCTAGATACGCCCTTAACTTAGTGGCTTCGGATTGATCCAAATGCCATTGACCCACCTCGACGGCGTATAACCACGGGTAGTCAAATATTGCGTCGTTTTTTAAAGAGATTAGGCGGCCGCCATCACCGTTGTATTCAACTAGCTCTACATCAATACCGGTTAGCCGATTGATGCCTTGCATCAAGTGGTATTCTGCTTCGGTATAGTCTGTACTCCAAGCGTTTCCCCAGCCGCTCATGGCACGACGACTCCCAACTGCATCATCATAAACTAGGCGCGAAAAGTGAAACTCCGCAGTCGGCTGCTGCTCCATGCGGGAGCTCAAAACCTGAGCATTGGCGAGATTGAACGACAGCAGCACTGCGATGCCGATGTTGCCTGCTCTTCTATAAAAACCATTGCAAAACATTTGAGGCACCTATAAACGATAGGTAACGTGCTATCTGAAATACTATTATTATCTGAAAATCAAGCGTTTGGCTAGTGACAGTTTGAGTGAGGCGCAACGCCAAGCCGCCACTGGCGCGACCTTACAACGATATAGATTTATTAATGTCGCCGTTAAGAGGTGAACGAGGCATTGAAAGCCGTCAAATACAATCAGACGAACCAGTCAATAATGTGAACCGCGCCGATTCACCACCTGAATAACTGTATGAGATATCAATCGACCAAGAATCACAGAGAAAACTATCTAGCGCTTTAGTCTCCCTAAGCACAACCCCACCCTCACTCTGTGACATTACAATCGCTCGATGCTCATGCGCTGCCATGAAATCTAAGGGCATAAGATTTCTATCCCTTGCGTCTTGGATAGCAGCAGTCCAATATTTGTAAGCATCAGCCGATACTTTTTCGGTTACTTTTCTGACATAGGTATCGTGCGCAAGTATTGCAGCGATGCCAATGATCAAAATAACTGATAGCAATAGAAGTGCTTTTTTCATGTTGCCATGTGGATCGCTATACTACTGCAAGACTCTTCATCAACCAGAGAACGTATTTGGCATCAGTTGTCGAGGCAACCACAGCGCCAGCTCCGGAAAAATAATCACTAGCAACAAAATAATCAGCATTGGGATCAGGATAATCACCACGTCTCGTAATACTTGGACGACATTCAACCCCCCAATTGCTGCGGATATCAGTAAACACAATCCATAAGGTGGAGTGACAAGACCAAACGCAAGGGAAATGATACCAATGATCGCAAACACAACAGGATGAATACCTGCGCCTGCGGCCACTGGCATTAATACAGTGCCTAAAATAATAATGGTTGGGATTGCGTCGATAAACAAACCGAACAAGAGAAACAATAGCGCGATGATTAAACCGGTTTCAAACGGGCCGGCGTTAAACAAGGTCAACCACTCCACTATTAATCGAGGCACCTTATAGTAGGCGAGTAACCAGCCGAAGGCGGTCGCCGTGCCAATGGCAAACAATGAGATGGATGCAAAGCGGCCGGTATCGTAAAAGATATGGCCAAGCTGACGAAAGCTAACCGTGCGGTATACAAATAAGCCTAGGATCATCGCGTAAAAGGCTGCAATAATTGCACTCTCGGTGGGCGTGACGATACCGCCTACAATTCCTCCAATCACAAACACCGGCGTAAGCAACGCCAGTATCGCACCAGAGAATGCTTTCCAGAACTCTTTAAAGCTGGGCTTACCAGTAGTGGGATAGCCATAGACTTTTGCGTAGCCGTATACCGTTAGCAACAACGCAAGGCCTATCATCAAGCCGGGTATGGCGCCAGCTAAAAATAACGCTCCAACGGATATCTGCATTACCCCGCCCCACACTACCATGAGGATACTAGGCGGTATGATGACACCCATCACTGAAGAGCAAGCAGTGATAGCGACTGCAAAACGGGCATCAAAGCCTTCGCGTTTCATTGCTGGTATTAAAATTTTTCCGCAACCGGCAGCATCGGCGGTTGAAGAACCAGAGATCCCGGCAAACAACATCGATACAACCACATTCACATGGCCCAATCCGCCAGGTAACCAGCCGGTCATTACCTTGGCAAGTTCAATCATCCTGTCGGTAATTTTGCCCGAGTTCATCAGGTTTGCCGCGAGTAGAAAAAACGGAACCGCTAACAAGATAAAAGAGTTGTACGATTGAAACATTCGATCAATCAGAATAAACGGCGTTAGACGCAGATCGAAAACAACAATCGGAATAGTTGCCAAGCCAAGAGCAAATGCTACTGGCACACGCAAAATCACCAGCAACAAAAATCCGCCCACTAATATAGCGCAGGCCATGCCCGTTGATATGATCATCATGGCGCCGCCCTCGTCTGGCGGTACTCACTAAATAACTCAAGCAACCTGTAGCCAGCGAAAACCGTCCAAACTAATCCGGCCAATGGTACAGACACATGCGTTAGTGCCATATTCGCACCCAACATTACCGAATTTTGTATTGATCCAAATTTTGTGTATTCAATACCGTACCAGGCGAAAAGAATACCGAACAGCATCAATAAGACCAGTACAAAGCCGTTTTGCAGCAATTTAAGAATGGGTGACTTTGCTGTTTTCAGTACTTCCACATGAAAGTGAGTGCCATCCCAGACAGCAATCATGCTTCCAATCATCACTATCCAGACGAAAATAAAAGTAGCCAGCTCCTCTGTCCAGAGATAAACAGGAATTAGGCCGGTGTAGCGCGCAATAACTTGCGCCGCGACAGGGATTGCCAGTGCTATTGTAAACACCGCAATTAAAACTCGCAGCACGTTACAGAAATTTTCGAGTAGCTTACCAACCATAAGGTTTCTCTTAGCGCATTGGGCCTAAAAAATAAAAAAAACCGGTGCACTCCTTGTGCAATATCAAGGTAGCGCACCAGTTTACTTTATACAGCTTACATACCGCGGATTGCTTCAAGCAATTCGGTGGCACCTAATTCCGCTGCAAACTCATCCTGAACAGGCACAACAAGCTCAAGCAGCTTTTCACGGCCTTCAAACTCAGTGACTTTGATCTGGCCAGCATCAGCCATTTGCTGTAGCTTCTCACCATCTTCACGGCTTTCGATCTCACGGCCAATCGCACCGGCTTTAGCACCTGCATCAAGCACAATCGCTTGTAGATCGTCAGGTAGCTTACGGAACGTCTTGCCACTCATGGTTAACGGACGAACGGTGATCGCGTGCTTAGTTAAGGTGATATTTGGAGCAACTTCATAAAACTTCAAGTTTTGGATTGAAGCTGCTTCGTTTTCAAAGCCTGCGATAACACCGGTTTGAATAGCGTTGTACACTTCGTTGTACGCGATCGCCGCTGGCGCTGCACTAATGGCTGCAAATATCTTAGCCTGGATCGGTGCACCCATTACTCGCATTTTGTGACCACCCAGCTCATCCATATTAGCGATAGCGTTAGCAGACGCTAGATTACGTGTGCCACCACCTGCATAACCAATGACTTTGATATCAGCCTTTTCGAGAAGCTCTTCCTCAAGTGGTTTCAATACGTCAGATGAGAGTACCGCATTCCAATGATCTAGATCACGGAACAAGAAAGGCATGTCCATTAACGGGATAGCCGGTGCAAAAACAGCCATATTTGATGGCGCCATAATAGCGTAGTCAATCGCAACACCTTGTTGCAGAAACGTCACGAAATCACTCTCGTCACCCAACTCGCCATTTAGGTGCATTTCAAACTCAACGTCACCTTCATATGCTTCACCGATAAGGCGCTCAAACTCTCTTAGCGTTTTGGTGTAAGCATGATTCTCGTCGAACAAACTGGCACCGCGAAGTGTCAGATCGGCAGCGTTAGCAGTCACTGCCACCGTAGTAAACGCAATTGCAACGGCAGAAGCCTTTGCGATCGCGAAAGTCGATTTCATAAAGCTCATAGGACCTCCAATAGTTAAATAGTGCGGCTAAGCCGCGATGTAGCGCGATAGTGCCCGTTTACCGGGTCGGCACGAAACGAATGCTGCGCAGGCATTGTGTTTCGTATTTCCTTCAACGCAAGAATTCCCAGCGCATCATTAAATTCTGTATTTTGCTTAGATGTATTCACGATAATATCTATGTATCCACTGCTGCATCGTTGGATGCGTTGAGTGCAGCGGCCTCACGTGCTAAAGCAGCGCGACACCCCGTACTCAATACAGCGCTAAGCACATCATCAACATCATGCCGCCATTCACGATTCTCCGCCAAACGCTTGGGTATAAAATCAGGCAATGCATGAATGCGGCTAGACAAGGCACTTGCATCCTGCTCTACGTTGGAGATAGCAGCCGCTATCTCCTTAGCGCGTGGATCCCGCAATTCATAACGCCACCCATCATCAGTATGTTGCAAACAAAAGCGCATCCACATCGCGGTAGCGAAGGCATAGGGACGCGTATCAACTTGCTCATCTATGGCCGCTAATGCAGGTTCAAAAATTCGCTGCGGTAATTTTTGTGTGCCATCGGTCGCTATTTGGTACGTCTCATGGGCAATTGCAGGATTGGCAAAGCGATCAGCCAGCACTGAAGCATACTCGTTAAAATCAACACCCGGCAAGGGCTTAAGCACCAGTGCCGCTGCCTTGATATGCCTACTCACCAATAACCTTAGATCCTTATCCTGCATCACATCGCGCACATGGGTACAAGCAGCCAAAAACCCTGCATAGGCCAGCATAGAGTGCGCACCATTAAGCATCGTTAGCTTCATTCGCTCATAAGGTGTTACATCAGATACGAATAGTGCACCACCGTGCTCCCACTGTGGCCGACCAGAACTAAAGTTGTCTTCAATAATCCATTGAATAAAGGGCTCAGTCTCTACAGCCGCTCGATCATCACAGCCTGTCTGATGTATCGCTTCTTTTCGCGTGTCTTCAGTGGACGCAGGTGTAATTCGATCAACCATTGAATTGGGAAAAGCAATGTTGGCTTTTATCCATTGCGCTAGTTCATCATTAAATGCGGCACGAGCGAAACCGATTACCCCGTCTCGTAGCAACGCACCGTTAGCGGGCAAGTTGTCACAGGAAAGCACGGTGAACGGCTCGCACCCAGCCTGACGGCGCAGTTCGATGGAGGCAACCAGTAGCCCTAGCACACCAGTTGGATTCTTAGGACTAGATAAATCACGCGCAACAACTGGATTATCCTTATCAGGTAAGCGACTCTCCCGGTCTATTGCATAGCCTGCTTCAGTGACAGTTAGTGTCACGATGCGTATGGCAGCATCACTGAGTAAATTCAATGTCGCCTTGGCATCTGCAGCAATTACATGATCTATTGAGGCAATCACTCGTGCAGTAGTGGCAGACTGGCCTCGTTCAATTAGGGTATACAGGCCATTTTGTTCGTTAAGGTTATCAGCACCGTTTGTTGATCGCAGGCTAACGCCCGCTATTCGCCAATCCCCACCCAGCTTTGCTAATGCATCATCAGTCATCACAGCTTGATGTGCACGATGAAAAGCACCGACGCCCAGATGCGCAATCCCGACGCCATGAGCATGCGGCTGATAGCCTGGTAAACGTGCATTGCCGGATACATCATCAAGTGTCGTTAGCCGCGTCTGAATCACTGAGCCACTCCGTATGCCGAATGACGTAAAGCGGCTTCGACCCCTCGCAACTCTGCCAACCCTTTAAGCCTACCGATAGCGGGATAGCCAGGCTGGGTTGTACGAGTGTGATCATCAAGAATATTTTGCCCATGATCAGGCCTGAACGGAATTGTATAATCGCTACGCCCTGCATCACGACGTTTGTTTTCTTCACGAACTACCGCAGCAATCAACGCAACCATATCGGTGCCTCCGGCAAGATGTTCAGCTTCATAAAAACTGCCGATTAGATCATCGCTTTCACGCATCACATTACGCAAGTGTAAAAAATGCACACGATCACCTAGGCGTTCCATCATGCCGGGTAAGTCATTATCGTTTCTGGCACCTAATGAACCGGCACACAACGTAACACCATTAGCTGGCAGGTCCACAGCATTCAGAATCTGTTGATAATGATTCTCTGTGGACATGATTCGTGGAAGTCCTAATAACGGAAAAGGCGGATCGTCCGGGTGGCAACACAGCCTTAGGCCTAAGCTCTGCGCATGAGGAGCAACCTCTGCAAGAAAATCAATAAGATTTTTTTGTAACTGCTCAGCTGAGATGTTGTTATAAGCAAATAAGTGCTCACGTACATCATCAATCGAGAGCGATTCCGCTGCCCCGGGCAATCCACTCACCACGTTATCTAAAAGCTCGGCCTGTCTTTTATCTGACATACCGGCATAACGCTGCTTAGCAGCATCGACAATGCGTTCAGGAAAATCGTTAGTCGCATCAGTGCGTTTAAGAATATCAATATCGAATGCGGCAAAGTCGATGTAGTCAAACCGCATACAGGTAGCGCCGCTGGGCAATCGATACGCTAAATCTGTGCGCGTCCAATCAAGCACTGGCATAAAGTTGTAACACACGACTTCAACACCTGATTGGTGCAGGTTGGTCAGGCTTTGGCGGTAGTGCTCGATGTGTTGCTTCCACTCTCCGCTCTGCCGTTTGATGTCTTCTGACACAGGAAGGCTCTCGACCACCTCCCACTTAAGAGAAGAGGCGGCACCATCACTCAGTGTTGCAATCTCGGATTGTCGTTGTTTGATTTCCTCCATTGACCAAACAACACCAGGCTTGATGTGATGCAGAGCGGTCACTACGCCCTGAACACCCGCCTGTAACAAATCATCAACTGAAACTGCGTCGTGTGGTCCAAACCAACGCCACGTCTGCCGCATGTAAAATCCTTCTCCTCATTAAACTATGGCTAAGCTATCACACTAACATACTAGTTTACAAGAATGGCATAACACCTAAAATTGATATATCATTCCTCCATTTATTGGCACGAGGCCCGCAGCATCACTCCACTTTCACTCAAAGGCGCGGTAGCACCGCAGCTTCACAAGCACCTGCGCGATAGGATCATTAGCTGTGAGCTTGTTCCTGGCCAGCGCATCTCTGAAACTGAAATTGCCTCCACTTATGACGTGTCGCGCCAGCCCGTACGTGAATCGTTTATCAAGCTTGCCGAAGAAAACCTATTAAGCATTCGTCCACAGCGCGGCACTTACATTAATCCCATTTCGATTTCTGCCGCACTAACCGCTCGATTTATAAGAGAAGCCGTCGAAGCGGATCTTGTTCGTATTGTGGTCGAGCACGCGAATCCGGATATGCTCAAATTACTTGATAAACAAATAGAGCAACAAAGAATCACGGCAGATGCCTCAGACCCCGCCGAGTTTATGCTCCTTGATGAAGCGTTTCATCAATCGTTAGCCAAGTATGCCAAAGCGCCTGATGTGTCTGACTACCTTGAAGTGCTCAACGTGCCAATGACTCGCGTAAGAAATATCAGCGCTAGAGAATTTTCGCCAGCGAAACTGGTGGCGCAGCACGCCGCGATCGTCGATGCGATCAGAAAGGGGGACGCAAACAGTGCTGCCAAAGCAATGCGCATACATCTGCGCGAAATTAAAAAGGATCTGCCACAAGTAGTCAACACCTACCCTGATTACTTTGACGGGGTTGAGGCACTGGATAACATTTGAAAACTGCATCAACAGCACAATCAATCGTCACACATCAACCTGGTGACAAGGCCTCAAGCCAAGAATGGGTAGACTGGTTTTTTCTACACTTTTTACCTGCCTGGATCGAACGCGCTGGCGACCCCTCAGGTTTCGGCTTCTACGACTTGCTGGATGAAAACGCAACCGCCGCACAGCCACACAAGCGTACCGTGCTGGCACAGGCAAGGTTACTGTTTACTTTCTCGCATTTGGCATTGCTAACAAACAACTCCGATTTTTATGATGCCGCTCGTGTTGCACGGGATGCATTGCCAGCATTTCGTAAAGCACCTGGCAGCTATTGTTACGCTCGTTCTGACAACAAACAAGCTACCAGTGAAGCGGACGACGCATTTGCCAGGAGCTATGATCAAAGCTTCGTTATACTGGGCTTGTCTACATGGGGGCGATTACATCCAGATGATAACGCCGATGCAGAACTTGAAGCCTGCTGGTTGGCGATCGACGCTAATCTAACGGATCACGCAACGGGTCTTTTATTAGAGCACGATGGACTCACCGACCCAGCCCATCCCGCCGCCCCTTATCGTGCGCAAAACCCGCATATGCATTTGTATGAAGCGGCACTACAAGCGTATGAGATGACGCAACAACCGATCTGGCTTAACCGCGCCGCCCACATGCGAGCAAAAGGGCTAGAGTATTTTTACGATCAAGACAGCGGTACCATCATGGAATTTATCGCACCCGATCTCAGCGCCTTAAAAGCGAAGGATGGCCAATGGCGCGAAATCGGCCATCAATGCGAATGGGCTTGGCTGCTGTATCGCGAAGCGGAACTCGGAGGCGATGCCAATGACTACGGTAACGTGCGCAAAATTGCCGATACCCTTTTAGCATTCGCTGATACTCACGGCATAACCACTGCCGGCACAATGCAAGGCGCTGTATTCGATGCAGTTTCATCAGACACCAGCTGGCGCGAAGAAACGTTTTTGCTTTGGCCACAAACAGAGGCGATCAAAACGTTTGCTATCAGAAAAGCACAGGCTGAGCACTCTGCCAGTGCTGAACAACTCACACTGCTGATGTTTAAAAAGTACTTTTCAGGCCATGCCGCCTTTATTAACCAGTTGGATGCAAGTGGCAAGGTTTTATGGTCAGACGCGCTAAGCCGTCTGCTCTATCATATTGTGTTGGCACTGACTGAAGGTGTTAGAGCCGGGTTATGGACAATGCCGAAATCTAAATGATCATAATAGCGTGTTCGCTTGATTGGTCGCTAACACTAGTTACATATTAACTCACAAACAGAATCACATACCACTGGTTCTAAAACGTTCTATACGTTCCAACTCTGCTGCTCTTTGCTGCGCTTTCAACGTATCGATTTTCATCGAATTGTCATCGTAGGTAGTCACCCATCCACGGATGGCTCAAAGACATTTGCTGACGTCTTCTATTGTCGATATCACGCAAGCATCCGCCACAGCCTTATCATCAGGCGACACTATTATTTTCAGCAGATCCTCATAATCTGGAAATGATGCGCTGATAACATCATTTGTGCTACCTCTCTTTAGCGCATCGATTCTGTCCATCGCACTGTGCACATGAGTGCTGTCAAATCCATTCTTCACAGCACTGATTATTGAAAATGCAACATTAACCGGGTTTTTTAGCCCCTTTTTGGCCTCACGCTTGTAAATCCGTTTTGCAAGCGGGAACTCAATACGGCCAACGCCCGATTCTACAAACTCACTATAGGCCTTTTCTATTTCACTTAGTGCGGCCTGCAGTTTTGCTGTTTCCACTTCACCAGTCATTTCAAGCAAACGGTGCTCGCGCGTGTAGTTTTGTAAATTGGCACCAAAGCCATACGAAGCCCCCAAGCCAGACCTGACGGTTTTAAACAAACGGGATTGTTTCCCATGACCAAGCACTCCGGTGGCTAACTGAAGCGAGGTATCGCTTGTTTGATCGTTTGCAGGCATTTCACCTATCAATACAACGACACTCTTTGGCGCTTCTGGAATATGCAATAACACTGTTTTGCCAGGCACAGCAGGCTTTGCGAATGCGATGGGCTCAGCTGGCACATTAGTCGGTAAATCGGCAAACAATAAATCAACCTCCTTCGCCACTGTGTCAGCTGCCTCGCTACCCGCTACGGCAACAGTGTTTGCATTGGTACTAAAGGATAACGCGTGCCATTGGTTTACATCGGCTAAGGTGACCGCTTGTATCTCATCTATTGGCGCAAGCTCCCACGCTTTCCGGTATGGGTGATCGCCCCATAAAGCTGCGCGTACAAGATTCCATGCCATCCCCCATGAATTGGTTTTGTAATCGTTCGCAGCATCGATAAGATTTTGTTTTTCACGGTCAAACCAGCGCTCTTCAAGCGCAGGCTCACTGAGCACTTGTTCGGCAATTTCACGGGCCTTTGCAAGGTGTTTATCAGGAGCAACTACAAACCCGGACACCTCTCTAGGTTCAACCCATAAGGCCGAGCCACCATCAAGATCTTCGTAGTCTGCAACAATGTCGGCAGCAGTGCGCCCACCCGCGCCTCCGTTTAGCATCACGTTAACACCAATATACGCGGCACTAGGATGGCTGTTGTTTAGTAAGGGTACTTCCTGATCCCAGGTAATAGCCAGCGCCGTACGATCGGCTGTTGGCATATGGTAGTACCAAAATGTGTGACCCTCAGGTGTTGTGACCTCCTGCAACGCATCGACCCCGTTCCCTGTGGTGTCGTCCGCGACTAAAGAAGATGAGCACAGCACTAGGAAAGCACCAATAAACAGCGCCGTTGCCATGTTACTTCTGAACAAAGTTCTATTGCATTTGAGTTGGTAGCTTATTGGCAACATCCTATTCTCCTTCAGGCTTAATAAAAGCAATGGAACGGCGCTCGGGCTCGGCAAGTGCACTCAACAGACTGTTCACATCGTCAAGACTAACTTGTTGTATATTTTTTAGATGCTGCTCAGATGTTGCTGGAATCAATCCGGCACTGAGTTGCGCACGTAATCGGCTAGTAGTGCTTTCAACACTATCGATTTGTCTGTTTTCAGTTTGCAGCATTCGGGTACGAACCCGATCAAGCGTTGACTCTGGGACGCCGGTAGTAGCTAAGGCGCTAAACGTTTTAGTGATAGCGTCCGAGGCTTCATCCAGAGTGACACCTTTGTCTGGTTCGGCAAATAGTTCCAGTTCGAAATAGTCTGACAAATAACTATCAAGTGTAATAGCGAATGACTTTACAAAAAAGTTGTCCATGCGTAATGGGCGCGCTATCCCGCCTTCCAATGCAGAATCCAACACGGCTTCCAAAAGCAGCAGCGTATACCAATTATCCATGGGGCTTGCGCTGGAGGGCCACTCGGAGAGCGTCAGATAAAGCAACCGCTCATAGTTTACTTGCGGGTCAGTGAACACCTGAGTCGTATCTGAAGTTGCATCAATACGAGCATCACGCCACTTCAACATAGAATCTTCGGCAATAGTGCCGGTAGATTCAACACTGCCAAATTGACGATTAACCAAGGTTTCGGCTTCTTCGCGCTCAAAATCACCCGCGATGAAAAGCACAGCATTGTCATATCGGTAATGCTTATCTTGGAAATCTAGAGCCTGCTTGATCGTTAAGGAATGAATAGTTTCAGGCGTACCAATGACGCTTCGACTTACAGGCAGGTTGTTGTATAAATCGCGCCGGATGGCGAAGTATACTCGCACATCCGGATTTTCCGATACGCGCAGATCATACTCTCTGGCAACCACTGAACGCTCTCTTAGCACAAAGCCTTTGTCCAAGATAAATGGAACAAAGAGCCGTTGAACGAACTTAAACATATCGTCCAGTTCACTTATTTCTCCCACGTTGAAGTAGTTGGTAATGATGCCGTTTACCGAGGCGTTACCTCCGCGAGCATGCAAGGCTTGGCCATCTACATTATCGGCATGCCAGAACATAAGATGCTCAAGATAGTGTGATAACCCTTCGGGACCCTCAGCATCAACCTCACCTGCTTTAAACGTCAACCCGACCCGGATAACTGATGACTCAGGTGTTTGCAGCAGAAACACTGAATCGAAAGCAGATTCGGTATCGAGTTTGAGTAGATCGGATAAGGCGGGACCAGAGACCAACAGCCCTAGTATTAAGATAGAGAAGAACTTTAAAACGTGGCACGAAATAACAGGTTTTTTTGTCATAATTCCCTTGACCCTACTCGCAATAGCACAAACATTCGGTTGCGATATAGCTAACTGATGCGTCGATGTTTACAACGCCGTTCAACGACGTTGACATCAAATTCTACTTAGACTTTAGCATCAATCTCAATCAGGGGTTAAATTCTAGTCACGCAGTTGCATTCATAGTGGCAAAAAAGCTCAGAATCTGCTTCTCCATCGCCAATAAAAAAGCCGCCATAATCGGCGGCTTAATTTTTTGCTTACCTGTCGGTAAGCTGCTCTACTACTCGCAATTCTCCAAACACCGGGTGGCCGCCGCGTCGGGTCGATCATCGACGATGAACCCGTCTTTGTTCGGCATCTCAATAGCGGCTAGGGATGCAGCATCAAGCACAGTATCCTCGGCAATCAAATCATTCAATGCGTAAATATATGCAGTCAACGCGTAAACTTCATCATTAGACAATGACTGAGGTGCCGTCATTGGCATCGCACGCTTTATATAATCAAACAAAATAGGCGCGTACGGATACATGCTACCGGGAGTCAGTTTTCGTTTCTCAGTAACAAACGAACCGACGCCACCCACCATTGAACCATACTGCGCACCACCACCGGCGTCTTCACCGTGGCAAGCAATGCACTGCACATCGTACAGCTCTTTGCCCTGCGCAGCCGTACCGGAACCTTCCGGCAGGCCCTTTCCTGTGGGAGTCTGTATATCGATATCCCAAGCGGCAACATCAGCTTCGCTGATCGGTGTGCCAAAACTCACCGCTGGTTTAGAACTGCTGGCAAAAGCGCCGCCTATCGACACAGCAACAGCTAACCCTCCTGCTAAAGCGATTTTATGCAATTGCATTAGTCACCTCCCCGCTCTCACTAACGGCCCATGGAAAGATGCCGTTGTGGTGTTGTACGAAGCCAACAATCGCACGCTTATCGGCAAGCTCGGCAACCGTTGGCTGAACATAGCCGGTGCTGTCTACTGCTCGACTGGCGATTTTTGCCGGGCTGCCATCCCAATTCCAGCGATAACGGAAACGAGTAAGACACCTGTCCATCACTGGGTCTTCTAAATCGGCTGTGCGCCAAGTTTTACCACCGTCAAGCGTGATGTCGACCGAGTTGATCTTGCCAAGACCCGACCAGGCAAATCCCTGGATTTCGTACATGCCAGGCCCTTGCATTTGCATACCACCAGACGGATTAGTGATGACAGATTTACATTCCATTTCCATGGAAAACTGTCGCCATTTGCCATCAGGCATTGGGTCTGTATATCGGGCAGTTTCACTACGTAGATGCCACGGCTGGTCTGAAACCTTGATTCGTCGCAACCATTTGACCGATGTATTGCCTTCCCAACCAGGCATAAATGCACGCAGCGGGTAACCGTTCTCTGGGCGCAACATCTCACCACCAGAAGCGAATACCAGGAGTGCATCGTCCATTGCCTTATCAAGTGGAATACTACGGGCATGAGCCGAGCCGTCAGCACCTTCAAACAACAACCATTTGGCACCGGAGTCTAGACCGACTTCGTCCAATAACCACGACACCGGCACACCAGTCCATTGCGTGCACGATAACAAGCCGTGCGTTTGCTGGACTGTATCGGACTTAACCGAGAGCCAATCTGTCAATCCATTACCAGAGCATTCCATAAAATGAAATTTAGACACCGATGGATAGCGCATCAAATCGCTCATTGAATATTTCATAGCTTGTTTCACCATGCCATGAATAACGAGCTCATGTGCGTCTGGATCTATATCAGGAATACCTGCGTGATGGCGCTCAAAAATGAGCCCGTTTGGTGTAATGATGCCCTGCTGGTGCTGGATAGGCGTCATGCTCCAATCAGAGAAATTTTGTTTGTTGACGAATATATCACTGCGGTTTCGGGTGACATCCGCTTCAAACTTAGATGGCAAACCATAACCATTTGGAACCGTAGTACGGCCCATTGATTTTGAAGAAGGTTGAACATCTAGAGGGGCGGCGATCGCGCCGGTTGTTGAAGCTACTGTTGCGGCGGCAGCTGCCGTTGCAGCACCACTAAGAAAAGAACGTCGAGAAGAGGACTTTATCGCACCTTCCTCAAGCGCCATGCGCTCAGTGTATTTCTCTGGAGAGCCTCTAGAGATAGGCTGCAATGTTGTCTGTTTTTCCGTCATTATTCTTTTCTCCTCATGGGTGTGGAAACTGCAGTACACCGAACCGATATTCAGCATATGCGGTTTTCTATATGTGGCTTTTTAAAATGACTAGATGTGACTTTTTAAGACTCGTTTTTCTTGTTAATCCTCACTAAGTACGGCTTTAAGTGGTTCAAAATACAATTACAGGTTTTGCTTTTCGGCTAAATCAGAGTAGCCAACTGCGTCACACGATATCAAATCGTTTGAGTAAATGGTGCGATAGACACTGTCTATTGTTGCGGATGTGTTGGTATAGAAAATTTGCTGTGAGGCCCACAGGTGGGCCTTAAATCGATTGTCGAAAACATCTAACATGCTTCGCACCGCAAAGGCGGCTATTTGATAAAAGCTTTATACGGGAGTGCTGCGGTAGAACGGAACTGCTGCGCCGCCAAGCTTACGCTGCATCCGATCTATCTAAAACTGTTAGATTATCTTTTTGCGATGTGGTGCAGACTTGATCACGGCCATTGTTTTTAGCCGTATACAACGCTTCATCCGTTCGCTGCAAACAATCTTCGAATGATTCAACTGCGATTCTCTGAGTAACACCGATACTTACCGTGACTTTTATCGATGTATCTTCAAATTGAATATGCGTGTCGCGTACTGCTTGGCAAACCTGCTCCGACAGCTCAACGGCATCGTGTTGCAAGGTGTCTGGCAATATCACGCAAAATTCTTCACCACCCCAACGACAAATCAAATCAGACTTACGAATAGAGGATTTTACGGTTTGAGCGATGTGTTCAATCACGCTATCACCCGCTATATGCCCGTATTGATCATTAACATTTTTGAAATGATCAATATCAATAAACATAATGCAGCTGCTATCACCTCGTCGCCCAGTATGTTCAACGGATTTTTTTGCGACGCTTTCAAAAAACTGCCGGTTATAAACGCCCGTCAAGTTGTCATGATGAGCGCTATATTCTAGATCCTTATGGTATCGATTCAAAATGCGATGTGCCACTACCAATACAGACAAGGCAATAAACAAACTTAAAAGTGAGTTGAAAATGAATGTGTTTGTGACGGGATACATTGCACGGGTTTCACGCTCTTCGACTATTAAAAACCATCCTAGTTTATCGATATACCGGCTGTTTAAAAATACTTCAGAGCCATTGCGTGTGTAACTGAATCTTTTTTCTTCAGTCGAGCTCAATATATTCTGAGCTAGTGATTCAAATCCAGGAACCTCTAAAATGTTGGACTTATCGCCATGCACAGAACTATTAAGTTGAATCTCGCCCTGTTTGTCTGCAAAGTATATTTTGCGATCAAATTTATCACTGTATTGATCAACCAGTGAAAGCAATGATCGAATGGCTAAGCCCACACCAATAGCACCTATAAATTCACCTTCTGAGTCTAGTACTCGAAAGTTTACAAATACGGCAAGATCATCATCATTAGCCATATCTGGATCCGTATTGATTTCGAATTCATCTGTGCCGCTGCGCAAACGAAAATACCAAGCGTCACGATTATTAGCTTGCTCTACCCGCTTAAGTACACCATCAGGATAATAATAATTGCGCGTAACATCAGAGACGAAGAACGTAGTAAAAGCGCCGTAGTTCTGTTTGATTTTATCCAGGTAACGCTGCATACCTAGTATGTCAGACTCACCACCTTCAACCCAGTCGTGCACAAATGTATTATTCGCCATCAGGGACGATACAAATATGGGCCTCAGCAGATCTCGTTGAATCTCAGAGAAGATGGTGTCGCCGATCAGCGGCAGCGTAGAATCGGTTAGTTGCGATCGAATGGATTCTCTGGATACCAAGAAACTAGACAGACTAATCCCGAGCATCCCAAGCAACAATAGCAGCCCCAAGCCAGACAGCAGATATTTCTTACGACTTACCACAGTTGATGATTCCTAGCGTATTTCCATGGATCATTAGATTGTGCAATAGTTTGAGCACACAAAAAAAGCCCACAGCATTGCTAAACGCTGCGAAACCTAGACCAAATAACAGGGTTACACGGGCAAAATATGTACCATTAAACACAGCAGAGAAAACAGATTTCCAACCCCTACCCACGATACCTTCAGCCCCTTCCATTTTTTACACTCAATAACGATTGCCAGGATCAAACGGTATTACCAAAATCGCACCCGTCGCGTACCTTTTTTAAATTGTTTGTCACAGTGGCTCAGCATTGCGCTGTCAAATATATGGCTGCTAGTGGGTCATGATTGATCGGCTACGCCAGCATCATCTGAGATGCTCATAACTGCTCCTCCTGCAAGTTATTTCGTATGCTTCGCATGGCCAATCGAATTCGTGATTTAACTGTGCCCATTGGCAACCCTAGGCGAGTGGCGATATCACTGTGTGACTCCCCTTTAAAGAATGACAAGTGCATTACCTTGCGTTGTTCAGCGGGCAGTTTTTCGATGGCGCTATGCAGGCGCGTGGCATCTTGTAAAATATCGACCTGTTGTTCAGCTGGCAAATCGTCTGACTCTAGTTGTAGTAGTGAATCTTCTAGCTCTATTTCGACACGGGGTGTTCCGCGTAAATAATCGATTCGTCGATTTCGTGCGATAGTGAATATCCAAGTGCTGGCTGCTGCTTTCGTTTGGTCGAAAGTACAAGCTCGTCTCCAGACTATAATCATGACTTCCTGCATAAGCTCTTCTGCAATATCATCATTGATGCCTTTGCCAATTAAGAAAGACTTGATTCGTCCAGCGAAATGGCTATAGATCGCAGTATAGGCGTCAGGACATTGTTGGTTTCCAACTTTAGTTAGCTGTTTATTGAGTAACTGAATTTGGCTTATCTGACTTGGCTTGGCAATCACAGGACGCTTTCTCGCCTGTGAAAATGATCTGTTCGGCGAATCTGTTTTTGTCTTGCGGGCAGTGGACACAGTACTGTACTGAACACCTAGGTCATTGATGGTGGCCTGTGCTGCTTTAGCGGAAATCCGTGTGGCTACTGCTGTATTCATGACTTACCCCTTATTCAATTGCGAAGTGATTGTTTCAGGGGTTCAGAATATTGGTTCTAGCGTTGCCGTTCTGCGCATCGCTGCAGCGCATATGCGTAATTTTACCTTTAGGGAGTTGAGGGCCAAATCCCGAAAATCCCCCCGCGGGAGCCTCTTTCCACATAACAACCCCAAGCCAACATACCCAAAATCCACCTCATCACCACATTACTGTTATTTTTTACAGTATACTGATTGACCCGCAACCCATCAGGCCGTTATGCCCAGCACACCCACACCTGAGTACGCCGAGCTACATTGCATCAGCAATTTCAGCTTTCTGCGGGGGGCATCAAGGCCTGAGGAACTCGTGGATGCGGCGGCAACGCTGGGTTATACGGCGTTGGCGATTACTGATGAGTGTTCGATGGCGGGTATGGTGCGGGCGCATGCGCGAGCCAAAGAGCTGGGTTTTAAGCTGATTGTAGGCAGTGAGTTTGCACTTGACGATGGTTATCGCCTGATAGCATTAGTACGCGACGCTGATGCTTATACCGTTTTATGCCTGTTGATCAGCCAGGCACGCAGGGCAGCTGATAAAGGCAGTTACGATATCAATCGCACAATGATTGAACGTGCTGGGCTAGAAGGCTGTTGTTTAATCCTGGCACCTCCCTATTATGGCGATGCGACGGCTGTCGTCTCTGACACAACCACAAAAGCGCCGTCACCTGATAAAGCACTCCCCGCTTGGCTAAGCTGGTTTAAACAACTCGGCCCACACACCTATCTAGCCTTGGAGTTGCACTACGGCTTATATGATCAAAAGCACAGCCATTGGGTTATCGACGCAGCCGACAAATTCAATATGGCGGTGGTGGCCTGCGGGGATGTGCATATGCATCGGCGTAAGCGTCGTGCGTTGCAAGATGTGCTCACCTGCATTCGGCATAACTGCACTTTAGATACTGCTGGGCGTAAGCTCTTTGCTAATGGCGAACGTTACCTACGTGATTCGCAAGCCTTGCAGGCTATCTACCCTTGGCAGGCCATACAAAACGCTGCTGATGTTGCCGCTATGTGCAACTTCAGCATGGATCAACTTAATTACCAGTACCCACGCGAAGTCGTGCCTGAGCATCACACGGCACAAAGTTACTTACGCGAGTTGGCGTTTGATGGCGCTAACTGGCGTTGGCCTGAAGGTGTTAAACAAAGCGTTACCGATCAAATCGAGTACGAACTTAATTTGATTAGCCAGATGCAATACGAATCGTACTTTTTAACGGTTTACGATATCGTCAAATTTGCGCGTAGCCAGTTAATACTGTGCCAAGGACGAGGCTCTGCTGCTAACTCAGCAGTGTGCTACTGCCTAGGCATTACTGAAGTCGACCCTGCCCGCACCAGCATGTTGTTTGAACGCTTTATCTCTAAAGAACGTAACGAGCCACCGGATATCGATGTTGATTTTGAACACGAGCGCCGTGAAGAAGTGATTCAATATATCTACAACAAGTACGGGCGTCATCGTGCAGCCTTAGCAGCAACAGTGGTGTGCTATCGCAAACGCAGCGCTATACGCGATATCGGCAAAGTTATTGGGTTGGCGGAAGAACAAATCGAGGCCTTGTCTAAATCCCTTGCATGGTGGGATGGCGCGGAGGTTATTGGCGAACGCTTACACGATATGGGTTTTGATCCTGGTAGCCCGTTGCTGATCCGCTTTGCATGGCTGCTGGAACAACTACTGGGGTTTCCGCGTCATTTATCTCAACATGTGGGTGGTTTTATTATTTCTGATCAAAATTTGGCGTCCCTGGTGCCGATCGAAAACGCTGCCATGGCTGATCGCACCATTATCCAGTGGGATAAAGACGACCTTGAAGAGCTTGGTTTACTTAAGGTGGATATATTAGCGCTGGGCATGCTAACGGCGATTAGCAAATGTTTTACCTTGATTGAAAACTTTAGAGGTGTGCAACACAGCATGGCGAGCATCCCACCTGACGACACACCCACTTACGACATGATCTGCAAAGCTGACACCATCGGTGTATTCCAAATTGAATCACGAGCGCAAATGTCAATGTTGCCGCGCTTACGCCCACGCAACTACTACGACCTAGTGATCGAGGTGGCCATTGTGCGCCCTGGCCCGATACAAGGCGGCATGGTTAACCCGTATTTGCAACGCCGCCAAGGTTTAATGGAAGTCACCTACCCCAGCCCTGAACTTGAACGCGTGCTCAGCCGCACCTTGGGTGTGCCGGTGTTTCAAGAACAAGTGATGGAGATCGCCATGGTGGCGGCAGGCTTTACTGCTGGCCAAGCGGACCAACTACGCCGATCAATGGCAGCATGGCGCCGCGTAGGTGCTGTTACTCGGTTTCGTGATGAATTAATTAGTGGCATGCTAGCAAAAGGCTATGAGCCTGAATTTGCTGAAGCAATATTTAAGCAGATAGAAGGTTTTGGTGAGTACGGCTTTCCTGAATCACACGCAGCTAGCTTTGCCTTGTTAGTGTATGTGTCGTGTTATCTCAAATGCCACGAACCAGCAGCCTTTTTATGCGCGATGCTCAATAGCCAGCCCTTAGGGTTTTATGATGCATCCGACTTAACTCAAGATGCCAGGCGCCACAACGTAACAGTGCTACCGGTTGATATCAACTTAAGCGATTGGGATAACAAGTTAGTGCCCAATAACAGCAACAAGAAAAACAACGAGCCTGCTGTGCGCTTAGGCTTACGTATCGTTGCCAAGCTATCACGCAACGGTGGCGAGCAAGTACTTAACGCACGCCAGTCAGGTGATTTTGTTGATGCAGCCGATCTAACTCGCCGCAGCGGTATACACAAAGGCGATCAACAAGCCTTAGCCATTGCGGGAGCCTTAAAAAATATTGCGGGCAATCGTCATCAAGCACAATGGGATTTACTCGGCATCGAACAACTCCCCGGCTTACTCGATGAAGCCTCAGCTAATGAGCCGTACCAGCAATTGCCACTACCGTCTGAGGGTGAGAACATCGTGGCCGACTACCTAAGCACCGGGCTAACACTGGGCAGGCACCCTTTATCATTACTGCGCAGTCGGCTAAACAAGGACCGCATTGTTGACTCCAACAGCTGGCAAGACATACCCAACGGCCGCCCAGCACGCATGGCGGGGATCATCAAAGTACGCCAACGTCCGGGCTCTGCCAGTGGTGTGTTATTTATGACTATCGAAGATGAGTACGGCCCATTCAATGTGATTGTGTGGCCAAAGATAGTGGAGCAGTTTCGTCAAGAAGTATTGAGCGCTAACATGGTATCGGTGGAAGGCATGACACAACGCGAGGGCGATGTATCACATTTAGTGGCCCGCAAGATCACCGACCTTAGCTGGATGCTGGGCGAGCTAACAACTCATTCGCGCAATTTTCATTAAGGCGTGGTATACCATGGGTAACAATACACAAACACCATCATAATCAGCCATGACTACCCCGCTCTATCGTGACGACAGCTACCTAAAAACCTGTGAAGCCAAAATAGTCGATATAAACGAGCAAGGGATTGCTTGTGATCAAACTGTATTTTACGCACATGGTGGTGGCCAATTAGGCGATACCGGCAAGCTGATCGCACCCAATGGCGAACACATCATTACCGACACCCGCAAAGATAAAGACACCGGCGTGCACTGGCATCAAATCGACACTACCGCAGACATGAATATTGGCGATACCGTCGAGCTACACCTCGATTGGGACAGGCGATACCGCTTGATGCGTTTTCATAGCTGCTTACACATGATGTGCGTGGTGATTGATGCACCGGTTAACGGTGGATCAATACAAGTTGACAGAGCCCGGCTTGATTTTGATCTACAAGAGCCACTGGATAAGGCCGATGTTACCGAGCGATTGATGGAACTAGTGAAAAAAGACGCTCCAATGAGTACGCGTTGGATTACTAACGAAGAGCTGGCGGCACAACCAGAGCTGGTGCGAACCATGTCGGTTGCACCGCCTACTAATGCTGAAGGCACTATTCGTTTAGTTGAATTTGCGGATGTGGATCTACAGGCTTGTGGTGGTACGCATGTGGCATCGACTGGTGAAATCGGCGCAATGATGGTGCGTAAAATAGAAAATAAGGGTAAGCAGAATCGGCGTATTACTGTTGTTTTTGCTGA
>CALGND010000138.1 GCA_937958675.1 uncultured Granulosicoccaceae bacterium | reverse complement strand
GGCGGCTACGGAGAGTTTGGTGGACGTCTTGCTCGATTACTTCTGCGTGATAATCACTCCGTAATTGTGGCTGGACGAAGCCTTGGAAAAGCCTCCGCGTTTTGTCAGCAATACGGTGGTATCCCCCAACAATTTGATATCCGTACTGATCTTGCGAGCCTAGAGAAATACAAGGTCGACGTTGTCGTGGACGCAGCTGGCCCATTTCAGTCTTATGGCGAAGATGCCCTACGTTATAGGGTAGCCATTGCAGCGTTGGAAAGTGGTGCGCACTACCTTGATTTAAGTGATGACGGAAAATTCACCAAAGACATTGTCTCAATTGATTCTCTTGCAAAAGAATGTCATCGCTTTGCCTTGTCAGGTGTATCCAGCACGCCAGCGATATCAGGTGCTGCGGTCACGGCCATGCTTGAAGGTTTAGAATCGATAGAGAAAATTGAAACCACTATTTTGCCTGGAGGTCGAGCCCCAAAAGGTTACTCGGTGATGTGGGCCATACTTAACCAAGTTGGAAATCCAAGGCCGTTTTGGCGTTCAGGCAAATGGGTGGCGTGCATAGGGTGGTCGGAACCCGTTAGAAAAGCGATTGCTAATCACATTAAGCGGGATGCCAATCTTATTAGTACAGCGGATGTCGTTTTGTTTCCAGAGCATTTCAAGGCACGCACTGTTTTGTTTCGAGCGGGCTTGTCTCAAACCATCATGCACAAATCAGTGCAGTGGCTTGGCGTCTTACGTCAAAGGCGCTGCATTCCTGCTCTAACGCGATTTATATCACCCTTAACCTGGCTTGCTAACACCTTATCGTTTATCGGCAGCGACCATGGCGGAATGTTAGTGGAGGTGATAGGGCACTCAAACGATAGAAAGGCGGGTTTAAAGCACAACACGTGGACACTATTAGCTGAGCCGGGAGAGGGGCCGTATGTGCCTGCCGTAGCGGCAAGAGCTCTACTGCGGAACATTGACAAAGTGCCTAGTGGCGCTCGAGCGTGTATAAATGAACTACCACTCAACGAATATGTTGAAGCAATGAGTGATATCGGCATCCACGCCGAAACACAGCATTCAGAATTTAAGTATTTGTTTCAAGCCGCACTGCAAGAGCAGTGGTTGAGCTTGCCAGAGGCGATGCGTATCACTCACGCGGTAGTCGATAGGAAGATATTAAGCGGTACGGCAAAAATCACCAGAGGCACCTCATTAATGACTGAATTAATAGCAGCGTTGTTTAGATTTCCGAAAGCGGTGGAAAGCACTCCAGTGGAAGTCACAAAAACACGACTTGGGAATAAAGAAGTTTGGTGGCGTGATTTTGGTGGTCAACGATTTAAGTCGACTTTAAGGCCTGTGGTTAAAAACGACATCCTATCTGTGCAAACTGTTGAGGAACAGTTTGGCTTAATGAAGTTTGTATTACAGCTCCCAGTGCATGAAGGAGTAATGCACATGAACGTAGTGAGCGGTCGCTGCCTGGGTATTCCTATTCCGTCGATATTGCTACCAATAAGCAACACAACTGAATTTGTTAAAGACGGGCGTATGAATTTTTCGGTGGAGATACGAGCTCCATTGAATTTGGGGCTCATAGTGCTCTATGAAGGCTCTCTAAGCTAATACCGATTCATAAGCAAACCATCAGTTGCTAGACATTGATATGTCGTCGTTGGCGTTGAGCAGTGGATGATTTAGAAGTGATGTCATTCGTAACATTTGGTATGGGTTTAGCGCGCCGTGCAAATTTAGGCATGCCCTTTAATTTGTTGTTTTTAAAATCTGCCAGTAATGCGCTCTCTATGTCTGGAGTATTTCGCGGTTCATGTGCTGTCATAAATTCATGCAATAGCTCGAACAGTTTGCTTAAGGCAAAGCGATGCGTTTGAGTGGTTGTTTGGAAAAGCCAGTCGCTTAGCGACATAAAGCGATCAAACGCTCCCGTATTTAGCAACAAGGGAAGTGTATTTGAAAAACGCCCTGAATTTCCTATTAAGTCCCAGTAGCGAGCAAAACGAACCATGCGTTGCACGGTATCAAAGTCGGCATCCTTGTGAGCAAGTAGCCGATAAGGTGGTGTTGGTTGGTAACGCATATCAAATGCTTGCGTATGACGAGCTATCGGCGTGCCGCGCAAACGTTTAAGTATGCCCACTTGAATCTCTTGTGGCCCCAGCGAGTAAAGCAAGTCAAACCCTTCGCCAAAACTGTCTAACGTTTCACCTGGTAATCCGAAGATCAGATCAGCATGAATATGTGCTTGTGTGTTGCTGCGAATCCAGCTTAAGTTGTGGCAGGTTTTTTCATGCTGCTGTTTACGGCTAATGAGTTTCTGCACGCTAGGGTTAAATGATTGAATACCTATCTCAAATTGCAGGGAGTTGGCAGGAAACTTTGGCAGTAACTCTAGTAGCACGTCGGGTAAGCGATCAGGTATTAACTCAAAGTGTAGAAACAATCCTTTATCCATATGTTGCAGAAAAAATTCGAGTATCTGTTTGCTGGTATCCGCTTTTAAGTTGAATGTCCGATCAACAAACTTAAATTGTTTAGCCCCTCGCTCCACTAGTTGCTGCATGTGATTCAAAAATGTGGGCAAATCGAATGCAACAGCTGTCTTATCTAAAGAAGATAAACAGAATTCGCATTTGAAGGGACATCCGCGGGATGCTTCCACGTATAGGACTCGGTTAGCAATATCCTCATCGTCGTAGTAAGAGTAAGGTGACGCTAGTTCATCCAAAGTAACCGGCAAGGATGAAACCTGCTTCCGAGGATTTTCTCCATCGAGTAACTCTTGGCATAGCTGGGCAAATGATACGTCTGCCGGGCCGGTCACAATATAGTCTGCCAGCTTAGCGATAACTTGATCGTCGGTCTCAAAGCTAACCTCTGGGCCGCCGATAACGATCTTGATATCGGGCCGAAGTACCTTGACCAGACGAATAACCTCTGTTGTCTGCGTCACATTCCAGATATAGATCCCAAAGCCGATAATCTTTAGGTCATCGGTAATGAGCTGTTCGACGATATCTTCTGGACGCTGCGCCAGGGTAAATTCCCGTAGCGTTGTATGCTCTTGTAGTTTGCCCATATTGGCATACAGATACCGTAGACCCAGCGATGCATGGATATATTTGGCGTTTAGCGTGCTTAGGGTTATTTTGCTCATGTGCGGCAGACCTTAACGCACCTTGGCACGATTGATCCATTTTGAAGCATAAATTGGCTTGATGGACATTAGTATAACTTGGGGATACATAAGACCTATTAGATTGTGCCGTTTGCACAAGCGTTTTACTATGCTTGGGCTACTCTTAGGTATCAACTTTGGGTAGTAATTGAACAGATTGGGCCTCTGTCGCAATTTAGCGCTGGAAGTCACATGAGAACCTGCTCTCGAGCAGTTTTAAGACCAAAGCTTTTCCGCAGAATCACTTGTACCGCTGTCAGTACCTCCGGAGGAATACAGCATAATGCTCACTAATAATCCATTTACCGAAATATCGGCTGTCATATCACCCTCGGTGATGCAGGGCTATGTTGTTCTGATGATCCTTTTGGTCGTCGGTGGAACCGTTTTGGACATGATGCATAAGCAGAGTGCCAAATATTTTTTCGCAAATTCAAAAAAGGCTCAGGCTGGTGCCAAGGTCAAAGTAGGCGGTGGTAAAAAGGCCGGTTTAGCGGTCAAAACAGTCGCTAACGAAGTACTGACGTCGTCTGAATTCTGCAACTCGAAGCGTCGCTTGTCTCATTTGATGACAATGTACGGTTTCATCTTCTTTGTTGTTACCACTGCACTACTTATTTTTAAGTACACAGGTTCCGACGCAACTGCTCCAGGCATCATTCCTTTCCTGTGGCACCTTGGTGCGTTATCACTATGTGTTGGTGGATACTGGTTTTGGTTCGCTATCCGTGTAGACGTTGCCTCTGAAGGGGTTAAGTGGAACCAATTCAATGGCCGAGGAGACTTGTTCATTTTGGGTCTGCTGTTCACTGCAACCTTTGCTTTGTTGTGGTCAATTACGCAAGCGATGGGCCTTGGCGGTTTCAAATGGCTGATGTTTGCCTTGTTTATTGCCAGCGCGACCATGTTGTTCGGTTCGGTTTATTGGTCTAAGTTTGCTCATATGTTTTTCAAACCTGCCGCTGCTTTTCAAAAGAAGGTTGCGCAAGCCGACGGTTCAAACGAAAACTTGCCAGCGGACTTCGATCTATCGGATCCGGAGCTGCAAGCTAAATTTCCTGATATCCCAACGTATATGGGTACCAATCCTGAAAACATGGGACTTGGTATCAAGCGTGAAGCTCCTCGCCACTTCTAATTTGACTGTCACTAGTCTGGAGAATAAAAAATGCCAACTTTTGTATATATGACCCGCTGTGACGGATGTGGCCACTGTGTCGATATCTGCCCGTCAGACATCATGCATATTGATACCACTACTCGTCGTGCTTACAACATTGAGCCCAACATGTGCTGGGAGTGTTACTCCTGCGTGAAAGCGTGCCCGCACCAAGCCATCGACGTTCGCGGCTATGCTGATTTTGCACCGCTTGGCCACTCGGTACGTGTAAAGCGTGACGAAGAGAAGGGTGTCATCGCCTGGCGTATCAAGTTTCGCAATGGCAAGAAAGACATGGATCTACTCGCGCCAATCACCACTAAGCCATGGGGTAGTGGCACGCACGTATTGAGTGAAGAAGATGCGCCTACTGATGCACAGCGTGATAGCCAGAATCTATTTAATGAACCAAAGTACATCCGCTTTGATGATGGTGAAGTCCACACACTTAAGTCCAATGGACTTGAGATGAGAAAAGGAGTGGCTCACTAAAATGAAATACAAAACTATTGTCGAAGACAACATCGATATCTTAGTCTGCGGCGCAGGCTTGGGTGGCACCGGTGCAGCTTTTGAAGCTAGATACTGGGGCCAAGACAAAAAAATCGTTATCGCTGAAAAAGCCAACATCGATCGCTCCGGTGCGGTTGCACAGGGTTTGTACGCGATCAACTGTTATATGGGCACGCGCTTTGGCGAGAACAACCCAGAAGATCACGTGCGTTACGCGCGTATCGATCTAATGGGCATGGTTCGCGAAGATTTGCTATTTGATATGGCGCGCCACGTTGATTCAACAGTCCATCTGTTTGATGACTGGGGTTTACCACTAATGAAAAACCCTAAAACAGGTTCATACCTGCGTGAAGGTCGTTGGCAGATTATGATACACGGAGAGTCATACAAGCCTATCGTTGCTGACGCAGCCAAAAAATCAGCTGATCAAGTATTCAACCGTATTTGTGTGACGCACCTATTAATGGATGACGCTAAAGAGAATCGAGTAGCTGGTGCTGTTGGTTTTAATGTCCGCACAGGCAACTACCACGTATTTAAATCTAAGACCGTAGTGGTTGCTGCTGGTGGCGCGTCTAACATCTTCAAGCCACGTTCTGTTGGTGAAGGTGCTGGACGAGTTTGGTATGCACCATGGTCATCTGGTTCGGCTTATGGTCTGTTGATTAACGCCGGTGCCAAGATGACTCAGATGGAAAACCGCATTGTATTGGCGCGTTTCAAAGATGGTTACGGCCCGGTAGGCGCGTATTTCTTGCATCTAAAAACCTACACCTGTAATGGCCAAGGTGAAGAGTACGAATCAAAGTGGTGGCCGTCGTTGCAAGAGATTGTAGGGAAAGAATACCTTGATCCTGAAGTGTCGCATTTATCGCATCGTCCAATACCAACGTGCTTACGTAACCATGCGTTTATTTCAGAAGTTAACGCTGGTCGTGGCCCAATCCATATGGTGACGATGGAAGCATTCCAAGATCCGCACCTAGAGGAAATTGGTTGGCACAACTTCTTGGGTATGACAGTAGGCCAAGCCGTTTTGTGGGCATCGACTGACGTTGATCCAAAATACGAAAACCCTGAGCTAACAACTTCAGAGCCATATGTAATGGGTTCTCACGCAACTGGCTGTGGTGCTTGGTGCTCTGGTCCTGAAGATCTTTCACCGCCTGAGTACTACTGGGGCTATAACCGCATGACAACGGTTGAAGGCTTGTTTGGTGCTGGTGATGCTGTTGGTGGTACTCCTCATGCGTTTTCTTCTGGTTCATTTACAGAAGGCCGAATTGCTGCAAAAGCTGCGTGTAAGTACATCGACGACGGAAAAGCGAATGGTATAAGCGTATCTGAAGCTCAAATTGATCGCCGTAAGGAAGAGATCTACAAGCCAATGGAAACCTACCGTGTTTTCCGTAATGAAATCACTGCAGGCGACGTTAACCCTAACTACATCAACCCACGTCAGGCGTTAGATCGTTTGCAAAAGTTGATGGATGAGTATGCTGGTGGTGTGACCGTTAGCTACATGACTAACGAAAAACTACTGTTGATCGGATTAAAGAAGCTTAAGCTACTGGAAGAAGATCTGGAAAAAGTGGCTGCTGAAAATATTCACGAGCTGCTACGTGCATGGGAAATCAAGCATCGTCATCTCACTTCTGAAGCGGTGGTTCAGCACACCTTGTTCCGTAAAGAAACTCGTTGGCCTGGGTACTACTACCGTGGCGACCACATGAAGGTGGACGATGAGAACTGGCATGTATTAACTGTTTCCCGGCGTGACCCGGAAACTGGCGAATACACCATGGAGAAAGCACCTTGCTATCACCTGGTAGACGTCGACAAGAAAGAAACTGACGCAGCCTAAGCGTCTTTAGAAAGGGCGTTATCGCGTTTCGCGGTAGCGCCTTGATCGTCTAGCCCTATTTCCCCACTGAGCCGCACATGAATATCCTCGAGCATTCAGACGAAGAAATAATCGCCTTAGCGCACCCCATGTGGGATGACCTAATCAAGTATTCCAATGAAGGTGAGTACGGAAAATTTATTCGAAAATTTTCGTATGAGCTGCTTTTTGGCCTTAATGAAATTGAGATTGGCAAACAGTTTGCCAAGAGCGAACTCACCAGAAGCCTTGACCCTAGCTATGATTTTTTAGGGCTGATTCGCCGTGGCGAGCACATAACTGCTTTATATCGGGTTCGTAGTACCAAAAAAGAAGGTGAGTGGTTAGGCCGTTTAGTGTTGGGATATGGCAAAGCCAATAAAGAAAGTGAAGAGGAAGAGATTCGCATTTTTGGCGCGTCAATTTTCTAAGTTAATTTAGATATTCTTGTTCTGTGTAGCACGTTGAGTGACAATTGTATGAGCGATATGAAGATGGAAGACCCAGTTGCCGATGGTAAATTGGTAGAGCTTATGTACAAGGTTATCGACTCTAAAACTAAGAGTGTGTTGACTGAGGTGGAATACCCAATTGGTTATATACACGGCTTAACTGAAATACTCGCACCACAGGTTACTGCAGAAATAGAAGGTAAATTACCTGGAGATACCATTGATGTGCCTATCGACTGCAACACCTTGTTTGGTCCTCGTGATGAGAATCTCGTGATCACTGATCATATCGACAACGTGCCCGAAGAGTATCGCGAAGTTGGTACTTCGATATTGATGGAGAACGACTCTGGTAAAACCAAAACATTTTTGGTTACAAGGGTAGACGAGAAAACTGTCACCATTGATGGTAACAATCCGCTGTGTGGGCGCGAGGTCGTTTTTAAATTGGATATTGTGACCGTACGTGATCCAACCGACGAAGAAGCTGAGCACGGTGGTCCGCTTGGCGATGAGCCTGATATCAGCGAGATCGTAGGTAAGGACCAAGTGGTTAAACCGATCTCTTAGGTTACTGCGACTATATCAATGCCTCATCATATCTATGCAGAATCACTGTTAGCGCCGGGATTAAAATCAAGCTTCCTATGGCGCTATCAAAATGATGGCCGTGATCTGTTAAACATCATTGACCCAGAATCACCAGTGTACGGTGCCTTAGGGCAGGCGATAGATCGATTTGAATTTACCGTATTCGAACTAGAACTCAATAAGCCATCGTTAATAGAATGGGCGAATTCGCAAACTACCTTGCAGGATACGGCTGATATTCGAGAACTTCGCCTAGGTGGCGCTCATGTATTCCAACAGTCGATCGAGTTGTTGCAAGGCATGCAGATGATGATAGATAGAGAGGAAGCCCCTGATAGGCTATCAGCGATCCATCACAATATTGGTGATGTAATGGGTTTTATTGGTCAGCGTAGTGGCAGTGTTCATTTTTTAGAACAAGCAGCATTGTCATACGAGCAAGCGCTTGAAATAAGAACTCAAGAATCCATGCCACTGGAATGGGGGCAGACGACCTATAACTTTGGCTTGGTGATGCAGGCGATAGGGCTTCTTGAAGACGATACACAAATGCTGAAAACAGCATTGGACTCGATAAAGCAGGCCGTAAACTTCTTGCCACGCGCTGAGGTACCTGAAGACTGGGCGGCGGCTATGAATAGTGTTGGCATCTTGCTGTACCAACTCGGCACACACCGCAGAGGCGCTCGGACGCTAGAGCAGGCTGTTGTGGCGTTACGTAATACGCTAAGCGAACGTACCAGTGAAAAGAATCCAATTGCATGGGCGATCACTCAGAACAACTTGGCCGCCACGATGCAAGCGCTGGGTGAGCATGAAGAGGATATAGGTTCTCTGGAGGCATCTTTACCAATGTACGACGCCGTACTAAAAGTATTAGGCAGCGATAAGTATCCGCTAGTAGGTTCAATGGTAGAGGCGAACAAAGCGTCGGCGATGAGTGCTTTGGCAGGTGAGTCTGATTTTTTGGATATGGCAGAAGCCGCGGTAGTGGAATTTAACAAGATTGATCAATTGTTTGATGGGACAGATTATGTGAGCTATCAGACAAATGCACAGGAACGATCGCAACAAGCACAAGAGCTTGTTGCATCATTGCAGGTTTAACGAAAACTAATTAAACGTAAGAGAGAACGAAAATGAGCGAGCCATCAAGCACACGACCTGAAGTACCAGAGGGCAAAACTGAATATGTCACTACTCGTCAAATGAAACCTACTGATAAAGGTTTCGTTGGTTACCAGACTGAGTGGAAAGAATTTCAAAAAGAAGTTCCTTACGAGACGCCTAAAAAGCCGTAGTTGTCATTCCTGCGTGGGCGGGGGATCTGTTCGTGATCATGTACAGGTTTCTGAATGTAGGATCGCCGCCTAAGCAGGTACGAAAAACGATTTTGTAGTAGCTGGTTTTACCTTAGGGGAACCAATCGTGAAACTACGTATTCTGGCATCAGCATTAACGTTGTCATTGGCGAACGCTTGTTCTGGCGGCGATGGTGCCGGCCAGAGCGATGCCGATGGCGACGCCAATGCAAATTCTAACGCTATCGATATTGGCGATCGGCCCGCGTTGCTTACAGCGATGTTGCCTGAAGGTGCGTTAAAGAGCCGTCTTACAAATTGTGATATCAGTGATATAGCATCCTCGCCACTGTCGATTAGTCATCGTGGTGCGCCGTTTCAAATTGCTGAGCATACGCGCGAAGGTTATTTGGCCGCTATTGAACAAGGGGCAGGCTTAGTGGAATGCGATGTCACCTTTACTAAAGATCGTGAGCTGGTTTGCCGTCATTCACAATGCGATCTGCATACCACTACTAACATATTGGCCACACCGTTGGCCTCAAGCTGCAGCATTCCACCAGATATAAATAGTGCTACTCCATATGCTGATGTCCAATGTTGTACATCGGATATCACCTTAACGGAGTTTTTAACATTAAGAGGCAAGCGGGATGGTGCAAACGAGAGTGCTTCCACACTGGACGAGTATCTTAGTGGCACGCCAGGTAACAATGCCGAATCTGACTACGGCGAGCTAATGTCGCATCGGCAGAGTATTGCATTGTTTGATTCGATGAACGTCGCCATGACGCCTGAGCTAAAAGCGCCACAGGTAACAATGCCATATGAAGGTGAGTACACTCAGGCAATGTATGCATCACAAATGATAAACGAGTACATCGATGCAGGTGTAAACCCATCGCGCGTGTTTGCACAATCGTTTAATCTTGCCGATTTACAGCTTTGGCTACAAACGGTACCCGAGTTTGGATCGCAAGCGGTCTATCTTGACGGGCAATATCGAAACGCATCATTTGATATCAACGATGCGAGTAGTTGGTCGCCATCGATGGACTCATTGATTGCAGACGGCATTCAGTATTTAGCATCACCAACTTGGATGCTACTAACGCTTGATACCAACGGCGATATTATCCCTTCCCAATACGCGCAAACTGCTAAAGCCGCCGGCTTAAAATTAATAGCATGGACGCTAGAGCGCTCAGGCCCAATCGCAAGCGGGCAAAACTGGTATTACCAAACCATACAAGCTGCTATCGACAATGAAGGCGATGTGCTAACCGTGCTTGATGTGTTAGTTCAACAAGTAGGTGTAGTGGGTGTATTTAGTGATTGGCCTGCAACCACCACGTATTACGCGCATTGTTCGAGCTAGATAATTAGCCCAAAATTTGGACAGCCTCACTACGCTGGCCATATTTGCGGAAACGAATCATGCTCCATAGCATCACCATGCTGAAGATCAACTTCAGGATAAGGTGGTGATGTTTTCCAAGCGCGTTTAGCAAAGCGAGCATCATCTCCTAACCAACGAGTTGAAAACGCTCTCCTACGATTTTTTAAGCCTTCAGTGGGTGGTGCGCCATGTAGGGTGCGCATATGAAAAACAATACAGTCACCCAGCTGGAGATCCCATGATTGGATGGTGTGCTCTACACGATTTTGTTCTATTTCAGGGATTGTTTCAAAACCGTCTATGCCTTGTGCGTAGTTCTCACTGGTGAGAAAGAACTTGGGATAATAAAGCGTGCCGGCGTTATGCGAACCAACAACAAACTCTGGACACACTGTTTTAGGTACTGGATCTAGTGGTAGCCAGATAGAACATAGTTGATCGCCATCGACACCGTAATAGGGAAGGTCGTGATGCCAAGGCGTTGATTCACGAGTACCAGGCTCTTTGACTAAAACGTGCTCATGGTAAATGCGCGCTGTGCGTGACTGCGTTAAGCGTGCTGCTATTTCGGCCGCTGGAGATTGTTGAATAAAGTCGCGATATTCCTCAATACGTTGCCAGTTACAATAATCGTCATAGAAACCGCCAGGGCTATCTTTGTCAGTGTAAACCGTGTTGTATGGGCCAGGGTTGTCGAAGTTTTTTTCAACACCTTTGGCCAAACGTTCCAGCCATTCAGTGTGGAAAGCGCCACGCAAGCAAACCACGCCATTTTTTTCGAATTGATCGATGTCTTCTTGCGTAATCATATTCCAATACTCGTCTTGATAACTTATCTTCCTAGCGCGACACCCTCACGTCGTGGGTCTGCAGCACCGAGAAGTTTGCCATGTTTGATCATGATTGCGTGCAAGCCCGAATTTAGTGCCCGTACGTTGACCTCGTGTCCCAATGCCTCCAATGGGGCCTTTAATTCGGCGGCAGTTGTGCCTTCCTCTAGATCGGTTTTACCATTGCGATTAACTACGTGGCCCATATCAAGCGCGCTTTGTGGGCTCATATCCCAATCTAGCATCGCGATAACAGACTGTGTTACGTAGTTGATTATACGAGAGCCACCCGGTGAGCCAGTGAGTAGGTAG
>CALGND010000137.1 GCA_937958675.1 uncultured Granulosicoccaceae bacterium | reverse complement strand
GGTGGTACTACTCAAGGTGGCGATACAACTGGTGGTACTACTCAAGGTGGCGATACAACTGGTGGTACTACTCAAGGTGGCGATACAACTGGTGGTACGACTCAAGGTGGCGATACAACTGGTGGTACTACGCAAGGTGGTAATGCAACAGACGGCACTACTGAAGGCAGTGTAAACGACGGGACTACAAGTGCAGAACCGGATAGCGCGACTGTAAATCAGGGTGAAACTGTACTGATAGATGTTCTTGACAATGATGTCGATGGATCTGGTTCTGGCTTAACGTTGCAAAGCGTTAGTGAATCGCCCAATGCCAGCATAGCGATTGTTAATGTCGACGGGATAAGCCAGTTAAGCTACATGCCAAACTTTGGTTTTTTCGGTATGGATTCATTCCTGTACACGATTCAAGATGGTGACGGCACGCAGTCCGTCGGTACCGTTAATGTAGAAGTGATTCGATATTCTGATATTAACGATAACGATGTGAATGATTTTGATGAATGTAATTGCACTAGCTTGGTTTTGGAAACGGGTGTGCATGGATCTGGTCTCGGACGGTTACCGATCGACTTATTATTGATGTTGGCTCTTGTTGGCCTGGCAAGGCTGCGCAATCGACGCGATCACGGAGCTGTACTATGACGTCACGAAGCGGATATCGGTTTCGTACGGGCTGTGCGCTACTAGCCGGTGGCATGATTGTTTCGGGCTTGCATGCGATAGCATTTGCGCAATCGAGCTCAGCAGTCATAGTGGGAGCTGCTGCAACAACGAGCGCAACCCCCGTAGCAAACTTTACACCTCGACTCTATCTTGGTGGTGGCTTCGGTGCGTCTACTCTCAAGCCTGAAGACGAATCACCTAGTATTGGCATAAGTGATGATTCATCCTCTGGTCATCATCTTATGGTTGGTTACGACATAGCGCGTTGGTTGAGCGCCGAGGTGTACTTTGCCGACTTAGGAGCCGCGACAGTCGAATTTTTAGGCACCGATGTTGGTCCTGTCGACTATTCAGTTGCGGGAGTAAGCGCCATTGCCTATTTAGTCAACAGTCAAAGTGGAACGCTGCTGTCTAAGAATAATGGCCTTGGAATGCATCGTCGCGAAGGCTTATCGGTTTACACGCGCGTTGGTTTCGGAACAATCGATAATGATACCGATCTAGAATACAATCGAGATTATGGTGTTCATCTGGCCGTTGGCCTTGGTGCTGAATACGGATTCAAAAATGGATTCGCCGTACGTGGTGAATACACTGCGTTTGATTCAGACGCTCAGTACGCATCGCTCAGCTTGTTAAAACGCTTCGGAAATGTCGCTCAAGCGGCTGCGCCGATTGCCACGGTGGCCAGTGTTGTGCCTGATGCGACGCCTAAATTTGTAGAGGTAGAGCCGCGCCAATTAGTGCCGACAGTTGCACCTTTTCTTTATTTTGGTTTCGATGATGATCAGCTTAGTTCTACTGCGCAGGAGCAACTTACAAGCTATGCCGCAGAGCTAAAGCAGTCTGAGTATTCGTTTGTAGTAGAAGGGCATGCTGATTGGGTTGGAGATGAAAGCTACAACCAGAGCTTGTCTGAGCGTCGAGCTGATGCGGTCTATCGCTACCTAATTGCGCAGGGTATACCCGCTTCGCGAATGGGTAAGAAAGGCTACGGCGAAACCCGTCCCAACAATAGTAATCACACAGCCGCGGGCAGGTCTCAAAATCGTCGAGTTGAATTTTTCATTAACTAAGACGGTTGCAGTTGGTGGACGGGACTGCTTGAGTGCCGTTTGATGTCTCTTCTTTGGGAGCATACAAATCAAGATACGCACTATAGCGTGCGTAGTGCTGGTGAGTCTGTCCGCCTATACTCTAACGGTGTGTTTCATACCCAGTGGAATCCACGTAAACCCTTCGCCGGCGGTGTATGGGATTGTTTAAGTCTGCCGTCTCTCTATCGCAGTGCCACAAGCCAAGCACGCATTTTAGTGTTGGGCTTAGGCGGCGGTGCTGTTGTACAACAGCTGCAATCACTATTACCAGAAGCGCATATCACTGCGATCGAGATTGATCCGATCCATATACAAGTTGCTCGTGAATGGTTTGGTATTACCGATGATATGGCCAACATCGTCGAGGCTGATGCGGTGGCTTGGTTAACACGATATACCGGTACAGGTTTTGATTATATTGTTGATGATCTGTTTGGGCACCTCAGTAGCGATGTAAAACGATCGCATCAGTTGGATTCTACTTGGCTGAACAGCCTAAGCGCATGCCTTAATTCTGATGGCACCTTGGTTTGTAATTGTGAGTCAACTAAAGAGCTGAAAACGTCGCTAGCAGCATACCGAGGGAAAGGATTTGTTGATGGCTATAGTTGGCATTTACCAAACTACGATAATGCGATAGGTGTGTTCTTGCGTGAACCGGTGGACGCTAAGAGTTGGTCGCGTAATCTTGGAAAATCTGGTTTAAGTGCTTCTGCTAAAAAACAAGCCATGCATATTAGTCGACGCAAGCTAGTGCTGTGAAGATTGTCATCTCGCACAGACTTGTTATCCCCACCTTCGCGGGGACGACATGAGTGGGGGGGATGACGTTAGAATGAAAATGCCAACTGCAAGCCAAACTGACCTTCATTAGTGTCAGTTAGTCGTGTTCCAAATTCTAAAGGTCCTAAACCAAAACCCAAGCTAAGCGCTGTAGCTGAATCATCGCGAGCAGCGTCATGGCTGATGCCTGCGCGTAGTGCAACAAATGAGCGCTGCCACTCGAGCCCTAGCCCGAATTTTTGACTCTCCAGGTTGTCGAGCTTAGCTTTGTTGAGTGCAAGGTCTGCGTTAAGCTTAGTATTAGCGAGTTGGTAGCTTCCGGCTAAGATCAACTGAGGCGTTGTCTCGAAAGTGTAGCCGTCCAGTGAGATCGATTCGCGAATCGCGTTTCGAAGAACTGCCGCTACTTGAGCAGGTTTGTTGTCGAGCTGTGTTGATATTCCAAGATCAAATGTAGTGGAATTGCTTTTGGTATTGCTATCGTCGAATTGATCAGACAGCGATTCGCTGTTTTCTCGGAATTGATCTGCCACGTCTATATCAATATATTCTGCTTGTAGTCGTGAAAATTTTGGCGTAAAGCCGATGTCATAGTCGCGCCCATTAAGAGTGTAGGTTTGCGCTAAGCTAATGCCCACCTGTACTCGAAATAGTGCTGCAATTTCAGCTGTGGATTCAAATGTATCTTCTGGCTGACGTAAAGACAAAGATATACCGTTTGTTTCGACTGCGTATTCAATATTGTCAGAGATCTCACCAAACGTTAAGTTGTCATCGCCAAGGGTTTCTGCAATAACGCTGGTGTAGCTTATGTCAGTATCGGCAATATTGGGAGCTGCAATGCCGGTAGCCATAACTCTTAAATGTATTCCAAATGGTATGCCTACATTGGTTTTGGCAAAACCGATATCATAAGTTGCCTGTCCACCGATTTGTTGCCCATCAATAGTGTTGAGAATGTTCAAGGCATCTGCCGACAATGCGCCGAGTTCTGCAGTATCGGTTAAGCAAACCGTGTTTGCATCGGCTGTAATAATGTCGCAGCTGATTGTTTGCCCGCTAAGAGCATCGATTTCGGTTTCAAAATCATCAACTAAGTCTGGGTTGTTATCGACGATGTCAGTTATCTTTACGGAGTCTCGCAAATCAACGGCCCCTCCCATATGGAAATGGGTGTGTTCCCCAATATTTTGATGATGCATCAAAGTAGCGGGGTTTTCGAGTGTGCCGTGTACTCCACGGCCGTTACTGATCGTTGAGCCTCCTAAAGCGATAGAGCGGGCGTCCAGTGCTAGGACATTGCCAGATATCATTATCGTGATAAGGCTAACGGGAAGACAAACTGCAAAAAAATGGTGACGCATAGGGTATCTCAGTAATACAGACTTATTTAGATAAGCCCCATTATGCAGATACCATACCGTGGACCTCTTAATGGTAAAGGTTACGAGTTAGTTGCTTGGCTGTGGCGCTTTAACGCCAGAATAGAATCCGGCGCGTCAAACGCCATTGTGGTATTTAACACAGCATGCCGTATCTGTTCGCTAAGAAACACCCTTGGGTCAGTTTCAGTGTCTAGTAGATTTGGATTGGCTATAAGAAGCCCGTCGTTAAGCGATAGAACTTCACGCTCAGTTAGTGCTTGGATGAGGGTATTAAAAAGGTGTTTATCGTGTAGTTCGTTCGCATCTCGGCCGTGCGTTAGAGCTAGGCGCTCAGCACAGGCTTCAATTTGCCCTGCCAAGTCGGCAGCTGTGATGCCTGAGCGTGGTGATCTGGCGATTAACACAACGGTGAGAAAATAACGCTCAAGGGCGGGGGCAATAGATTCAGCTAAGCGAATCAGTGATACCGCTTCAGGAGTACCTGCTGTTCTTCTGCTATAGGTGTCGCCGGATTGTTGTAGCAAACCGCAATCTTTTAATGCCAATAAAGAGCGATCAAATTCATGTTCAGATTTTTCTTCAGTTAAAAATAGTTCTGCTTGCATATAGGGGTAGGCATAGTTGACCATACGTACTAGATCTTGTTTGCTGCGTGTCACGCTACTGCTAAAGCAACTAGCGATCAGTGCTGGTAGTGCCAGTAAATGCTGAATGTTATTTCTGAAATAAGTCATGGGTGCAGACTGGCGGTCTTTTATCGATATCAACATGCCGAGTTGATTCTGTTGTGCCTCTATAAAGCCGAGTTTTTTACCATGCTCGATTACGGATTCCGGGTCGATCGCAGGCACAACAACATGTGTGCCTTCGTGATTGTTGTTAAGTATCTGGTGGTAGACCTGAATTTGCCTGATTAATTCGGGTTTACCAAGTTTGCCTCTCGGTGTTGCTAAAAGAGCCGTGGCTAATAAGCTTATGGGTGTCACGCTAGCGGCTTGATTGATGTGTTGCATGATGCAGTCACCCAGCTCGGTGACAACTGGTTTCATAAATGCTGGTTTGTCATCATTTGCTGGATGGTCGCGCCAATCAGCTTGGTGCTTGTCAAGTAGCTGATCCAAGGCAATAGGCTCGGCAAAATTGACGTAAACCTTGCCATAGTCTTCGCGAAGCGTTTTGAGAGATCGAATCAACGAAAAAATGGACTCTTTTTGTTTTTTGCCGCCATCAAGCTCACTAATAAACGCTCGACCTTCAAGCAAGCGTTCGTAGCCGAAGTAAACCGGTACAAATATAACAGGTGTTTTGGGATTGCTTAAAAAAGCTTGTACCGTCATCGCGAGCATGCCACCTTTTGGAGGAAGCAATCTGCCGGTTCGGCTACGCCCACCTTCAATAAAGTACTCAAGCGAGTGCCCGCGTTGCAAAAGATCTTTTAAGTAGCTATTGAATACCGCAGCATATAACTTGTTACCAGCAAAAGTACGGCGCAAAAAGAATGCACCACCGCGCCGCAAGATGCCGCCTACAATAGGTAGATCAAGGTTTTTTCCAGCTGCGATATACGGCAGTGAAAAACCGTTGACATACAAAATATACGATAACAGCAGATAATCGATATGACTCCTATGGCAGGGAACATAAATTACTTCTCTACCATCCGCTATCGATTTAAGTCGTGATAAGCCATCAAGTTGCACGCCATCATAGAGTTGGGTCCATAGTCGCGTTAGCAGCCGATGCAAAATTCGGATAGTGGGGTATGACACATCGGCTGCTATTTCATATGCATAGGCCTGTGCTTTGTTTTGCTGGCGCCGCAACCCAACCTCGGTGTCTTGTGATTCAGTTTGCACGACGTTTTTAACTGTTTGGTCAGATAACACATGGCTAATTAACATGCGCCTGTGGGATTGATCGGGCCCAAGGCTAGCAACGCGACGGTTACGAAAATGAACCCTTAAAATGCGAGAGAGTTTGCGTTGTAGTTGCTCTGACGATTTACTGTCATCGAGTAGTGTTCGCATCGAAAGCGGCTCACTAAAGTGTATTAGTGTGTGGCGGCCGTGAAAAAGGGTTGTAAAGAACTTGCGGGTGCGCCCACCGATCTGCCAGTTCTCAGTAAACAGTAGACTCCAGAAAGAGGCTTCCTTTTCAGGTGCACGACCCCAATAAATTGATACTGGCACAACTTGTAGTTCGCCAGCTCCGTCAAGGCTACCAGCCTCGATTAATCGGTTTAAACGCTTAGACAATACACTGCGATGTTTACGAAAAAAGCCTCCGCGGCGTTTTTTAAGTACCACCACAGACGAGCGCTCTGATTGTCTAGCGTAGCGACACTCAGCGGAAGGCATTGGTAAGTCATGGTGCGCACAAACTTGAGCTAGCGCAGCTCGATCTGCCAAGCCGCCAACTTCCAACACATAAACTAGAGGCAATGCTGGATCAATTATTGACCGGGGTTCGTTAGGCAGTACTTCAGGCTTTATCCACGGGATAAGCCTGGGTGCAAAGCGACCCTCTAGAAGCTTGTATAAGGCATAGTGCATAATGGCTACTGTTAATGTTGTTGCTGTGTTACCTAGGATAAAATTATGGCACGTTTACACACTTGCAAAGAGTCTGCCTTATCTGCCGCCACGCTCGATGCCCTTGAAGCCACCCGAATAAATGGCAAATTAGCTGATGTTTACCTACAGTTTGCCAATAGCGAACCTGCAATCCGCAGCTATCTGCAAATGGAAACCGCGCTACGCGAAGGGTCATTATCGGACCATGATCTCGAATGTATCAAGTTGCTGGTCAGCGAAATTACTCAGTGTCATTTCTGTTTATCCATGCATACGATGAAAGCCCGCAAGGCCGGTGTGGATACAGAAACTCAGCTGGCTATTCGCCGAGGAGATACGCTGGAGGACCCGCGCTTGAACGCCATGATGAGCATTGTGCGGCACCTGTATACACAGCCGGGTACGCTTGATTCAAGTTTGCTTGAAGATGCACGCAGCAAAGGCATTACTGATACTGAGTTACTCGATATTACGATGGCCATGAGCACAATATTTTTTACCAATATAACTAACCACTTAAATGACACTGAGGTTACACTGCCTGAAGCGCCACCCATTGGGTAATCGCGCATAAGGAATTTGCTCGTATGGGATTGATTGTATGAAGTTGTTTGGATGAAGTTATTTGCATGAGAACGTTCGATCGCCTATTTGATTTTTTCGAAAGCCGCGTTGAGCCATTTCCAAACGAATCTAACGTAGCGCCACCTTCGAGTTTTTGGCCGTTTCTCTGGTATTACTCTAAGCCAATGTGGCCTTGGCTGTTAACGATGGCGTTGTTCGTTGCGGTAATCGCTGCGCTGGAGATCACCTTGTTTGCCTTTTTGGGTAGCTTGGTAGATTGGCTCGGCGATCGCAGCCCGGCCGCATTTTTCGAACAAGAAAAAACAAAGCTTATTGGCATGGGTTTGCTGGTGTTGGTGTTGTTGCCAGCAGTAGGATTGGTGGCGTCAACAATATTGCATCAAACAATATTGGGTAATTTTCCAATGGCCATCCGCTGGCGTGCTCATCTGCATATGATGGGGCAAAGCTTTTCATTTTATCAAGATGAGTTTGCTGGCCGCATAGCTACTAAGCTGATGCAAACATCGTTGGCGGTGCGTGAGACTGTCACCAAACTTATGGACGTCATGGTGTATGTCGTTGTGTATTTTGTAGGTGCATTGGTGCTCACAGCGTCATTTGATATCTGGCTGATGTTGCCGTTTCTTTTTTGGTCTGGCTTGTACGCAGCGTTGCTGTCGTACTTTATGCCTAGGCTAAAAGAGACTTCTCGAGCGCAGGCAGATAGCCGCTCCGAAATGACAGGCCGTGTTGTCGATAGCTACACCAACATTGTTACCGTTAAATTGTTTGCGCATGCAGGCCATGAGGCTGAATACGCCCGCAACGGTATGCACCGATTTTTAGGTACTGTGCATGCGCAAATGCGGCTTGTTACGTTGCTAAATTTTTGTTTGTCGCTGCTTAATGGCCTGTTGTTGTTTTCTGTTGCAGCTGCTGGCGTGTGGTTATGGGCAAGCGGCGCCGCATCAGTTGGTGCAATGGCTGTGGGGATCGGTTTAGTGCTGCGTTTACAGGGTATGTCTCAGTGGATCATGTGGGAGCTCGCTGGTTTGTTTGAGAGCGTGGGCGTTGTGTTTGATGGCATTCAAATGATATCGCAGCGCAGAGAGGTGCAAGACAAGCCCAATGCGCCAGCATTGAATGTTACTAAAGGTGCGATCAACTTCGATAACGTTAAGTTTCACTACGATAAAGAAGAAGGCGTATTGGATAATATTAACTTGAGCATCGCCGGTGGTGAAAAAATCGGCTTGGTTGGGCGTTCCGGGGCCGGTAAAACTACCCTTACCAATTTGCTATTAAGGCTGTTTGACATTGAGCATGGTCGGATTTTGCTTGATGGTCAAAATATTCAAGACGTCACCCAGGAGACACTACGTCAGTCAATTGGGGTGGTGACGCAAGATACGTCGCTATTGCACCGCTCGGTTATGGAGAACATCGCCTATGGCCGTTCAAATGCCACCTTAGATGAGGTCATCGCTGCCGCCAAGCGAGCTGATGCCCATGAATTTATTTTAGGCTTAGAGGATCCAAGCGGTCGCACCGGCTACGATGCGCATGTTGGTGAACGTGGTGTTAAGTTGTCAGGCGGACAGAGGCAGCGTGTGGCAATAGCCCGTATGTTTTTAAAGGATGCACCTATCCTAGTGTTGGATGAGGCTACATCAGCACTGGATAGCGAAGTCGAAGCTGCGATTCAAGATAACCTAGCTGCATTGATGGAGGGTAAAACTGTGATCGCGATAGCCCATCGATTGTCGACTATCGCTGCAATGGATCGATTGCTGGTTATGGATGCTGGCACAATAGTCGAGCAGGGCAATCATCAAGAGCTATCTAGTTCAGGAGGGCTATATGCTCAACTGTGGCAACGTCAGTCTGGTGGGTTTTTAAATTCTCACGCTGATGAAGCATCTGATGATGCGATCGATGACACAACACCTGCAAAGGCATGAGTGAGCAAACGAAATGGCGACCAATATGGTTGCTATTTTTTTGTGGTTGCACATTAGCGTTGCATATAGGTAAATTACCGCCGTCATTACCCTTGCTAACTGAAACGTTTTCTCTTCGTTTGTCGCAAGCGGGTAGTCTAGTCGCGACCTTCTCTATATTGATTGCCATCACTGGGTTGCTCTTCGGGACGGTTGTAGCACGCTTTGGTTATGTCACGTTCGCAGTAATTGGTGTAGCGCTTGCCGGGGTGGGCAGCATTATAGGTGCAACGTCGGATTCCTTTACGGTGTTAATCTTTAGCCGTGCCATCGAAGGCTTAGGCTGGATAGTGGCGGTGGTGGCTATTCCCTCCTTAATGGCAAGACTGGCTACGCCGAACGATACCCCAGTGGTACTGGGTATTTGGGGAGCGTTTTTGCCTGCGGGTGCCGGTACGATGTTATTACTTGCGCCATTTTTACAAAGCAACGGTGACTGGCGATTGTCGTGGTGGGTAGCAGCGTTTGCCTCCGTTGTTGCATCAGTGATTGTGTTGCAGATCGGCCGTCGACACCATCATTTGTTTTCGCCACTTAAACAAAGTTCAACGATTAAGCCGTGGCGTGAAATAAAGTCACCGCAGGCTAGGGGCTTGTTTCTCTGTTTTTTCTTTTACTCGTTTCAGTTTATGGCGCTTACCTCTTTTCTGCCCACTGTGTTTTCGACCGAAGGTGATATGAGTTTGGCATCAGCATCTCGCTGGACTGCGTTAGTGCTTTTGAGTAACACCATTGGTAACCTTTTAGCAGGGCGGTTGATTCGTCGTGGTGTGGCTGTATATAAATTGCTGTGTGTGGCTGCTGTGTCGCTGGGAGTAATGGCTTTTATTACACTATTGCCGTTGCCGGTGTATATTCGAATCTGTAGCGCCATTATGTTTGCAGTGATGGGTGGCTTGATACCGGGATCCTTGTTTGCGACAGCCCCGCGTGTTGCATGTAAGCCTGCCACAACCGGTATTCTTATCGGTCTCATGTTACAAGCCGCTGGTTTGGGTCAATGGATGGGGCCAGTATTATTAACTCAACTGGTTGAAGCTACTGGCTTGTGGTGGACCGGTGGATTGTTTTTGATGTTTGTTGCATTGATGGGTGCGTTCGCTGCGATAATTGGTTTTAGATCACTCTCTGCAGCTTAAAACTCGCACGACTAGGCGCATTTAAATCCCGGGTCAAGCATTTAGAAGACGAAAAATAACTAAGGCGTTTGCAAATGAGCATTGATATGTGTGTTAAACGCACTTGCTTTCATATAACCCACTACACGCGCATTAGGAAGTTCACCCGAACCAGGCGCAAAAAACAAAATAGCCGGTGGCCCGAACAAACCAAATCGTTTGAGCATCGCCTGATCTTGGGCGTCGTTTTTAGTCACGTCAGCCTGAATTAACCGAACCTTGTCGAGGCTACTCTGTACAGCTGGATCGGTAAACGTATAGGCTTCCATTTCTTTACAGCTCACGCACCAGTCAGCGTAGTAATCCAGCAACACGTATTGGCCATCGGCGGCGGCTTCACTTAGTACCGTGTCAAGGTCTGCTTCCGATTTAATTCGTTCAAAGACGATTTCATTGTGCTCTGCTCCGCCACTACTGCCAATCTGCGCTAGTGGAGTGATCAAACTATTGCTACCCGATAGCAAACCAATAATTAAGGCCGCGCCATAGAGTGTGATGATCAGGCCAAGGCTTCTGCTGATCCAACTAATAGCAGTGCCGAAGCGTGCACTGGTGGCAAGAAACACGCCGCCAAATATGGCGAGTATTGCCGACAATATCATGATCACGTTAGCCGGCAGGAAGCGCGACAGCATCCAGATAGCCATTGCTAGCATCGCTAGGCCAAACAAGACTTTAGTGATATCCATCCAAGCGCCAGCCTTAGGCATCAACTTGCCAGCGGATGTGCCAATGATTAGTAATGGCAGGCCCATGCCCATGCTCATTGAGAATAGCGCTACGCCACCAACTGTGGCATCACCAGTTTCAGCAATGTAGATAAGTGCACCAACCAGAGGCGCTGTCACGCAAGGACCGACTATGAGCGCGGATAACACACCCATTATTGCCACGCCGATCCAATTGCCTCCTTCCTGTTTGTTCGACAAGTTATTTAGCTTGCTTTGTATTCCTGCAGGCATTTGTATTTCATAGAAACCAAACATCGACAGTGACAGCAATACAAATATTAATGCAAACACTGACAAGATCCACGGGTTTTGAAACCAAGCTTGTAAGTTGTATCCGGATAAACCGATGAAAATACCGACTAATGTGTAGGTGACTGCCATAGCCAGTACATAAGTTAGTGATAGGCCGAACGCTTTACCGGTAGAGATTGATTTACCTTGGCCCAATATCAAACTGGACAAGATTGGGATCATCGGAAACACACAGGGTGTGAAGGAGAGTAGCAAACCGAGTACAAAAAACGACGCCGCATTTATCCATAAGCTGCTAGTAGATAATTTAGCTCTGATGCGGTCTTGTTCAGTTTGCGGAGTCGTAGTGCTTGTTTTGCTATCGGCGATGCTTGCCTGGTTTGCTGAAACATTAGCCGCTGCACTGGTAGCGTTGGCCGCAACGTTAGTTGGGCCGGTAATGCTTGCAAACTGTATTGGCAAACTGGTGGATTTAGGTGGAAAACACACCCCGATATCAGCACAACCTTGGTACTTAATATCGAGCGTGGCAATGCCTGCTTTACTGTCTGTTGTGCTTATTGTGGCTGTAGCTTGTTTACGAAAAACAGGTACATCGCCAAAAAATTCGTCTGACTGGATTTGCGATTCGCTATAGGCAACATTCGTTATGGTTGCGGCATCATCGGCAAAACTAAACTGCATCTTGTCGCGATACATATAGTATTCGGGTTCGATAAACCAGCTGACGGTTATGGTGTTGTTGTCTACCGTTGCGCTGGGTATAAAGGCCTGCTCTGGAGGCAAAATGGGCTCTAGGTTGTCTTCTGAGAAGAGCTCAAGGCCGGTTTTCGCTTTGCTGCTAAGCGCGGACTGCGGCAGTGGGTCTGACCGACTAGCAGAGCTGCTCGAGCTCTTAGCAACGAGCTGAGCCAAAGCGCCATTGGTAACAGATGTCAGCGCGGTTGGTAGCTCAACTTGAAGCGGGTAGTCCGTGGGTGGATAGCACAAGCCAATATCGGCGCATCCTTGGAATTTGACATTTAAATCGATACTGGCCAATGTTGCGTTGGTATTAATAGGTACAACGAAAGTGACTTGGTCGCGGTAGGTGGCAGTCTCACCAAAAAACTCATCGTTAATAACAACAGCCTTTGGAAAGAACGGTTCGCTTAGCTCAATACCTGCAGTGTTTGATGTAATGACAGTTTTGTCGCGATACAGGTAATAGCCGTCGGCGATATCGAAAGTCACGGATAAAGTGCTACGATCTTCAGCTACTGCAGAGGCGATGTAAGCCTCGTCAACAGGAAGTGGTTTGCTGTCAGCGCCGCCGAAGCTAAATTTGGCAGCAAATGCGGGCACGGCGGCTATCAAAATCAGCACAAAAGCCGTTAGCGACCCAAGTGCCAAAAAACGTCGGAAATGTTTGCGGTCTGTCGTCATAACTATCGGTTTAGTTAGTTATCAAGCCAATTTTAGTGCAGTTCAGGCCTTGTAAGATAGGGGTATTGTCATTAGGTTCATTAAGCATAGTCGGAGACATAAATGCCCTACTTATTTTTGCTATTTGTTCTCATTCCCATTATAGAGATAGCCCTACTAATACAGGTGGGCGGCTTAATTGGCCTGTTGCCAACAATTGGTATCGTCATTCTGACTGCTGTTATCGGCACAGCTATGCTCCGGCAACAGGGGCTGGCCACATTACAAGCAGCCCAGCAACGGATGCAATCAGGCCAAATGCCCGCTCAACAGATTGGCGAAGGTTTACTGCTCGTATTTGGTGGCGCTTTGCTACTAACCCCAGGTTTCGCCACTGATGCATTTGGCTTTTTGTGCCTTTTTCCAGTCACAAGGCGCTGGATGGCCAACAAGATCGGCGCGAAAACCATGGCAAATGCACGAGTATTCACCCCGGGAGGCTCAACCTATGAGCACCATTCAGGTGCAGCAGGACAGCCAAAAAACGGCCAAAACAGTGGCTCTCCCAGCAATTCCAAGAGTGGCGATGTCATTGATGGGGATTACCAGCGTCTTGATTAAGAGATTTATCCTCAAATTTCTTTGCTCTGATGGTTGATTTTTGCTCCGACGTCTTTAGAATTAGCACTCCCCGTTCAGGTTAATCGATTCAAATTGTTTATTAGTTGGAGTTGTCCCCTATGAATATTCGCCCTTTGCATGACCGCGTGGTCGTCAAGCGTATGGAAGAGGAAACCACCACTGCCGGTGGCATCGTACTTCCTGGTTCCGCTCAGGAAAAGCCAAGCCGTGGAGAAGTTATTTCGGTTGGTAATGGAAAGATCAATGAAAACGGCGATGTTCGTCCGTTAGATGTAAAAGCTGGTGATCAAGTGCTGTTTGGTAAGTACACAGGCACAGAAATCAAAATCGACGGTGAAGAGCTGCTTGTGATGCGTGAAGACGAAATCATGGGTGTTTTCGGCTAATTTCGTCATTTGACGAACCATCGTTTAGCGTTGCCATTTATCAGCGCCAACCTGTTTTAAAGGAAATTATTCAATGAGTGCAAAAGAAGTACGTTTTTCCGACGCCGCCCGCAATCGTATGCTGGCTGGTGTTGATGTCCTAGCCAACGCGGTTAAGGTAACTCTCGGCCCTAAAGGCCGAAATGTAGTTCTAGACAAATCCTTTGGTGCCCCAGCGGTAACTAAAGATGGTGTGTCTGTAGCTAAAGAAATCGAACTAGAAGACAAGTTCGAAAACATGGGCGCACAGATGGTAAAGGAAGTTGCTTCGCAAACTTCCGACATCGCTGGTGACGGTACCACTACTGCAACAGTGTTAGCTCAAAGCATCGTACGCGAAGGCTTGAAGTCAGTTGCTGCTGGCATGAACCCAATGGATCTTAAGCGTGGTATTGATAAGGCTGTAGCTGCTGCAAGCACTGAGCTGGCTTCTATGTCCAAGCCATGCAACGACGCTAAGTCGATCGCTCAAGTAGGAACTATCTCTGCAAACAGTGACGAATCAATCGGCCAGATCATTGCTGATGCAATGGAAAAAGTCGGTAAAGAAGGTGTTATCACTGTTGAAGAAGGTAAGTCTCTTGATAACGAACTTGATGTTGTCGAAGGCATGCAGTTTGACCGTGGTTACTTGTCTCCTTATTTCGTTAACAACCAAGATTCTATGAGCGCTGAGCTTGAAGAGCCGTATGTGTTGTTATACGACAAGAAAATTTCAAACATCCGTGATTTGCTTCCAACGCTTGAAGCGGTAGCAAAATCTAGTAAGCCACTATTGATCATTGCTGAAGATATCGACGGTGAAGCGCTAGCTACATTGGTTGTAAACAGCATGCGCGGCATTATCAAAACTTGTGCAGTTAAAGCACCTGGTTTTGGCGATCGTCGTAAGGCAATGCTTCAGGATATCGCTATCTTGACTGGCGGCCAGGTGATCTCAGAAGAAGTTGGTATGTCTCTAGACAAAGTCACGCTTGACGATCTTGGTACTGCTAAGCGCGTTACTGTAGACAAAGACAACACAATTGTTGTTGACGGTGCAGGTTCTAAAGACGACATCTCTTCACGTGTTGAGCAAATTCGCACTCAAATCGAGCAAGCGACTTCTGACTACGATCGTGAGAAGCTTCAAGAGCGTGTTGCTAAGCTTGCTGGTGGTGTTGCCGTTATCAAAATCGGTGCTGCAACAGAAGTTGAAATGAAAGAGAAGAAAGACCGTGTTGACGATGCGCTACATGCAACTCGTGCTGCTGTAGAAGAAGGTATCGTACCTGGCGGTGGTGTTGCGCTAGTTCGTGCAATGAACGCTGTTGAAGCTGTTAAAGGCGACAACCACGAGCAGGACGTAGGTATTTCAATTGCGCTACGCGCTATGCAAGAGCCACTTCGTCAAATCGTATCTAACGCAGGTGATGAACCTTCGGTTGTGGTTGCAAAAGTACGCGAAGGCACTGGCAACTATGGTTACAACGCAGCGACTGGCGATTATGGCGACATGGTTGACATGGGTATCCTTGATCCAACTAAGGTCACTCGCTATGCGCTTCAAAATGCGGCATCTGTTGCTGGCTTAATGATCACAACCGAAGCAATGGTTGCTGACAAGCCAAGTGAAGCCGGTGCAGCTCCTGCAGGTGGCGGCATGGACCCAATGGGTGGCATGGGCGGCATGGGCGGCATGATGTGATCTAGGTCACATAATGGTTCGAAAGAAACCCCGCTCAAGCGGGGTTTTTTTTTGCCTTTTACTTGGTGTCTGATATCCGCCAGGGGCATAAAGCCATGGGTCGGAGTCTGGGTTGCCGTGATTAACCAATGGTTATTGGTTTATTTTCGATAGTTTACATTTTTGGTTTGCATTTGGTTCATTATTGGTTTGGCTGTTTTGTGCCAATGCAACAAACGTAAACTGTCTTGTATCACCTGATATCCCGCCACAAATGGGTTCAGGGTCTCGTTTTATGGCCGCTAGTTACTTAATAACTGCACCCAAAGTGGGTGGAGCCGCGCCTGAATTGATTGCGTTTTTGCAGTTGCGGTGTGTTTTTGTTGTTCCCATTGATTAACTTGGACTGGATTTTTGAGTTTCAGCAAGCTTACAACGTTGATAACACAGTCAAAGACAGCTAGAGACCTGTCTTTGTTAGTGTTGCTTGTTTTGCTGGCCAGCCAGATGGTATTTCTTGTGCCATCGTTATGGTCTCAGCATCAGGCTGAAGGCGCTGCGTTGCAGCGTGTACAAAAAAGTCAGCTGCAAGCGGCTGTGCGCAATATAGAGCCTGAGAATCTGGCAGTCGCCAAAGAATTGATTGGCAACAAGCTAACCGGATTAACGCTAAGCGATGCGCAAGGTAAAATTTTAGTTAGAGTGGGTGACGTCCCGGAGATGGTTGAGATCTATCCGCAGGGTGGAGCTGAAGTCATATCTAACAAATCGGGTACGGTTGATACCGCTTGGAGATTAGATGGCGCTAAGGAGTCAACTCTCTGGGCCTTAGTTAGGTTGGATAAATCCAGCGTTTTTAAACGCACCATAAGCCGAACAGTAAGTTATTTACTTGTTGCAGTGTCAATAAGTATAGCTGGCGCTATGGTTGCACTTATTACAGCGGCTCGATTCTATATCAACCCGTTAAATAATCTCGTTAAGATGCTCCGCGAGAGTCGGGAAGCTAGTGAAGGCAATATACCTGATCCGATTGAGTATTCCGAAACCGAAGATATTGATCCGCTCGCAGATGAATTTAACAGCCTAATTGAAGCGCAGAAAAAAGCTGCAAGACAAGTAAAGGTTAAACAGCAGTATCTAGAGTTCGCAGCGCACCACGATCCGCTAACACATTTGCCGAATCGCTTGATGTTTGAAGATGCTCTAAAAGGCACGATCGCAGATGCCATGACGGGCCAGCTTAATTTCGCTGTTTTTCTTGTTGATCTTGATAACTTTAAATTTTTCAACGATCAGTATGGCCATTTGGTTGGTGACAAGATGGTGGCCGAAGTGGGTAATCGTCTACGTACCATGATGCGGGATCAGGATCTGGTGGCGCGCTTGGATGGTGATGAGTTTGTCGTGATACAAAAAGATGTTGATAATCGAGCTGCTGCAGAAGAAGTGGCAAAACGATTGATGAGTGTTGCAACACAGCCATACGAGTATCGAGGGTTTACACTCAAAGCCTCCGTATCGGTGGGTATTTCGTGTTACCCGCAGGATGTTAATAGTTTTGAAGACGCTGATGCCTTGGGCGAAGAAATCGTCAACAATGCATCGGTTGCGTTGCAGGAATCCAAAAGCAACGGTAAAAACCAATACCAATTATTTAATGAGTCGATGCGAAGCCGGTTGACTGCACGTTTAAGGTTGGAGCAAGATCTAAAACTAGCTCTGCAGGAAGGGCAGTTTGAAGTGTACTTCCAGCCAAAGATCAACATAAATACACGTGCAATTACCGGTTCAGAGGCATTGGTACGATGGAAGCATCCGACTAACGGTTACATTTCTCCCGAGATATTCGTCCCGGTCGCAGAAGAAGCGGGCATGATTATCGAGCTTGGTGAGTGGATACTGCGCACAGCTTGCAAGGCTACCTATGAGCTACAGCAATCGGGCTATCCAGGCCTTAACGTTGCGGTGAATATTTCAGCAGTGCAATTTACTGATGGCAATTTACTCCCGTTAGTGAACAAAGCGTTGAAGGATAGCAAGCTCAACCCTGAGTATCTCGAGCTCGAGATCACTGAAAGTGCGGTTATGCATGATCCAGAAGAAGTTATCAACTCATTGCATCAGCTAAGCGAGTTTGGAATGAGGTTAGCTATCGATGATTTTGGTACAGGTTATTCGTCGCTAGCTTATTTAAAACGATTTCCGGTGGACACGCTTAAGATCGATCGTGCGTTCATTACCGATATTTCTAACGATAATGATGACGTTGCTATCGTGGCAGCTGTGCTTGGTCTTGGTAAGCACTTTAATATGAAGGTGGTTGCTGAGGGTGTTGAAGATGAAGAGCAATTGCAATTCTTGAAAGCTCAAGGCTGCGATATCGCACAAGGTTTTTACATCAGTAAACCAATGAACATCATCGATTATCGCGAGTGGCTAGAGCGCTGGCCTTACGGTGTGGAAGGCACGAAACGATTAGAAGACCTGCATAATGACATGCCAAAGGCATCGGGTTCAGATTTCGCGTAGCCGCAGTGGCTAGTGCTGTTATGCCCAAATTTCTTAGCTGTCTCCCTCTAAATATTTAATCCTTACGCTTTGCTAGCTGATAAGCTCTTGTACTACTCAATAACGTAGTGGTGGCAACGTGGGATCAGTCAAAGACAAACGATGCAGCTGGTGTACCAGTAGTGACCTATACATGGACTACCATGACAAGGAATGGGGTGTGCCTTGTTACGATAGTCGCGAGTTGTTTGAGCTGATCAATCTAGAGGGTGCGCAGGCTGGATTAAGTTGGATAACAATTTTAAATAAAAGAGAAAACTACCGTCGATTGTTTTCAGGCTTTGAGCCAAGCAAGCTAGCAAGATTCAATCAAAAGAAACTCGATAAGTTGGTACTCGACCCCGGTATTGTTCGCCACAAAGGCAAAATTGCCGCGGTGATATCTAACGCTAAAATTTATCTCGAGATGGAAAAAAACGACGAACCCTTTGCCGATTTTCTATGGCAATTTGTTGATTACAAACCGCGTAATAACAATCACAAGTCAATGAAGACAGTACCCTCCAAAACTGCAGAATCTGACGCGATGTGCAAGGCGTTAAAAAAGCGAGGTTTTAAGTTTGTTGGCAGCACCATTTGCTATGCCTTTATGCAAGCATCTGGGATGGTCAATGATCACATGGTGTCTTGTCCCTCCCATGCAAATGTTGAAGCGCTGGTCAAAAAGCTCAAGCGCCCAAAGCATTGGCCTCGTTAAAGTCATATCGCTGCCGGTAACCACAGCGTCAATTTCGTCGATGAATGAGCTAGCTCAACTTTCTCTCCCACTTGGCAGCATCGTAGGTATTGCGCTGTGCTTTGTTTGGAGCGGTTTTGTTCGCTCTGGCTTGGGCTTTGGAGGCGCGGCACTATCGCTACCCATTTTTTTGCAAATTGTCGAAGCGCCGTTAGTCTTTTTGCCGGCCTTAGCGTGGCAGCTTTTGTTTTTTTCGTCCCTGACCATTGCCACCCGTCTGCACAACGTTAATTGGCGTTTTTTAGCTAAGCTAAGTTTGCAGTTAGCCATTCCATTCGGTGCTGGCTTGTTCGGTCTGCTGAGCCTGCCACCCAATATCCTTGCGGCCATCGTCTACACCACAACGTTCATGTTTGGAATGGCGTATGTAGCCAATCGAATGCTCACAGGCGGTAACCAAATTGTAAATGCCGTGTCCTTAGGCTTGGGCGCTTACGTTAGCGGCATAGCGTTGATTGGGGCGGCGCTTATTGTGGCGGCAAGTAGTCATCGTTTGCCTAGCGCCCAAGTTCGCGATACGTTTTTTATGCTCTGGATCGTAATGGTGATAAGTAAGCTATCTGCCTTAAAGGCTGCAGATATCGATCTGCAATGGCAATTATCGCTGTTAACGCTGCCGTTGGTTGGTATCGGTCACTTTTTTGGTTTGAAACTACACAGCCGAATTGTCAGCGGTGATCGAGCGGGGTTTAACCGTTTGATCGGCGCAGGTTTATGTTTGGTGTCATTTTTGGGCTTGTATTCGGTTATTCGGTCGTATTAAAGCGTCGAATGGCGTGTGAAGCTGGTAAAATTGCTGAAACACTATAGGTACTCCGGAGATAAACATGACAGCCCTGGTTCAAAATCAACCAACTCTTGCAGAAACAATATGGCAAGGTGATCACACGCTAGCTCGAAATATTGTCTTAGCGGTGCTCGGCAGTCTTGCTTTGTGGGTTTCGGCCAAGATTCAAATACCGTTTCTTCCGGTTCCTATCACCATGCAAACCTTTGTCGTTCTGGTTATTGGAATGACATTTGGTTGGCGGCTTGGTGGAGCAACCATCGCCTTGTATCTTGCCGAAGGTGCTATGGGCTTGCCCGTTTTTGCAGGTACACCAGAAAAGGGGATTGGCCTAGCGTATATGATGGGCCCAACTGGTGGCTACTTGCTGGGTTATTTGCTGGCAGCAGTTACAGTTGGTTGGCTTGCCCAACGTGGTTGGGATCGACATATCCTCACTGCCGCTGCGGCAATGCTAATCGGTAACGTCGCAATCTATCTACCTGGGCTGGTGTGGCTGGGTTCGGTTGCGGGTTGGGAAAACCCAATACTGGCTTGGGGTCTACTGCCATTTATTCCAGGCGACATCGCCAAGCTAGTGCTGGCAGCCATTGCACTGCCGGCTGTCTGGAAGCTAATTGGAAAAACTCCTAAAAGCAGCTAATAGATAGGCTACAACTTGTTGTTGCACTCAAACGGAAAGTTAATGCGTAAATTGTTGGTATCAAGTGTCTTTGGGCTTAGTTTATCTTTAGGTAGTTGTGGCAGCTCGGGCCCAACGTTGGACGATCTCAATCGTGCCGCCTCATCAGTACTAAATGGCAGCGGTAGTGAGCTCGGCATCGGTGAGATCACGCAGGGTTTAAAGCAAGCCCTTACGCAAGGCTCAAATATTGTGGTGGCGCAGCTTGGCCAGCCGGACGGGTTCAATAAGGATCCTCGCATACGCATTCCATTACCCAAAAATCTAGCCAAAGCACGGGACTACGCCAGCAAGGTAGGTTTGCAAGGCAGCTTTGATGATCTAGAACTTAAACTGAATGAGGCAGCTGAGCGTGCTACGCCACAAGCCAAAAAACTATTCCTTGGCGCCATACGCGATATGAGCATCGACGATGCAAAATCCATATTGCAAGGGCCAGATAATGCTGCAACGCAGTACTTTCAAGAAAAAACGGGGGTATCGCTCGAGAACGCTATGCGTCCGTTAGTTGATACTGCGCTTAACCAGGTGGGTGCTGTTCGATCATTTAATTCTGCAATGGCCAAATACAAATCAATTCCGCTTGCGCCGGACGTCAGTGCTGATTTAACAGGCCATGTTGTTGATAAAGGCATTGGCGGAATTTTTCTTTATTTAGCTGAAGAAGAAAAAGCCATTCGAACAAACCCGGTCAAACGTACAACCGAACTGTTACAGCGTGTATTTGGTAGTAGTTAATGAATGTGAGAGTGCTTGTATTAGTACTAACATTTATTACTTATTTACGAAGTTAGTCTTAACATCAGACTTAATCTAGGCTTATATAAGCTATCAAATGCCGCTTCAACCCTATTAACCACTAAGAGTAAAATCCTGTTCCATGGGACAAACCAAGTTAACAGACAAACACAGCTTTGATCGTGAAGAGTTACTCGCCTGCGGTCGTGGCGAAACATTCGGTGAAGGCAACGCTCGTTTACCCGTTCCCAACATGCTGATGATGGATCGCATTACGTCGATCACTGCAGAAGGTGGCGAGCATGGTAAGGGGCAGATAAAAGCCGAGCTGGATATCAATCCTGATCTATGGTTTTTTGATTGTCATTTTATCGGTGATCCAGTTATGCCTGGTTGTCTTGGTTTAGATGCCTTGTGGCAGTTGGTTGGTTTTTTTCTTGGTTGGAAAGGCAACCCTGGGCGCGGACGAGCACTGGGTGCTGGTGAAGTTAAGTTTTTTGGCCAAGTACTACCTACAGCCAAAGTAGTCACCTATGAACTTCAAATGAAGCGTTTGATTGAACGCAAGCTTGTGATGGGTATTGCCGATGGCCGTATGCTCGTCGATGGCAGGGAGATTTATACAGCTAAGGATCTGCGAGTTGGCCTGTTTACTTCCACTGAAAATTTCTAAGAAGCTTTAAAATTATGCGACGTGCTGTCATAACTGGTATTGGTATTGTTTCGTGTCTTGGCAACGATAAGGCGTCGGTGACTGAATCCCTAAGAGCGGGTAAATCGGGTATTACTGCTAGGCCTGAATACGCTGAGTTAGGTATGCGCAGCCAGGTAGCTGCAGCACCGGTTATCGACCTAAAAGAGCACATCGATCGCAAGCAATTGCGTTTTATGGGCGGCGCTGCCGCGTACGCTTATATCGCTATGCGAGATGCTATTGCCGATGCCGGCCTATCAGAGGCGGAAGTCTCAAACGATCGTACTGGCATCATTGCAGGCTCTGGCGGAGGGTCGTCATCGAGCCAGGTGGATGCCGCCGATTTGTTGCGCAACAAAGGTGTGCGCAGAGTAGGGCCGTACCGCGTAACACAAACCATGGGCAGTACCGTTTCTGCTTGCTTGGCAACGCCTTTCAAAATTCAAGGCACCAATTATTCAATTTCCTCTGCATGCAGCACGAGTGCGCATTGTATTGGTAACGCTCTAGAGCTAATCCAATTAGGCAAACAAGACCGAGTTTTTGCTGGCGGTGGCGAAGAGGAACATTGGACACTCAGTTGTTTGTTTGATGCAATGGGTGCCCTATCAACAAAATATAACGATACTCCAGAAAAAGCATCACGCGCCTATGATGCAGATCGTGACGGTTTCGTTATCGCGGGCGGAGGTGGCATGGTGGTAGTAGAAGAGCTAGAAGCTGCCAAAGCGCGAGGCGCGCATATCTATGCCGAAGTAGTAGGCTATGGTGCAAGCTCTGATGGTTATGACATGGTTGCACCTTCTGGTGAAGGCGCACGACGTTGCATGGAATTGGCAAGCGCAACAGTCGATACACCGATCGACTACATCAACGCCCATGGTACTAGTACGCCGGTAGGAGATATCGCAGAGCTCAAAGCGGTTAAAGCTACGTTTGGTGATGCAATTCCGCATATCGGATCAACCAAATCACTGTCTGGTCATTCCTTGGGTGCCGCGGGTGTGCAGGAGGCAATATATAGTTTGTTAATGCAAGAGTCTGGGTTTATAGCTGAGTCGATCAACATCGATAACCTAGATGCCGAGACTCAAGACATGCCTATCGTACGTGCGCGGATGGATAACGCAAAAGTCGATACGGTGATGAGTAACAGCTTTGGCTTTGGCGGCACTAACGCATCGTTGGTGTTTCGTAAGCTTTAGGGTCGTCCCCGCGAAGGCGGGGATCTAGCAGCTAACACTACCCGTCACATCACATTGTAGATCCTCTCCTTCGCGGGAATAGCAATTAACGTTACTACTACTAATAGATTAGTGGCTTTTCTTCTAAGGCTGCGAATTGTTCTCTTAGTGAGAGCACGTGCTCATCCCAAAACCTTGCATCGGCAAAAAACGGAAACGCTTGCTTAAATGCAGGATCATCCCAGCGTTTCGCGATCCACGCCGCGTAGTGAATAATACGCAATGCGCGTAACGGCTCAATAAGCGAAAGCTCCCGCTCATCAAATTCGCGAAACTCAAAGTATCCATCCAGTATGTCGCCTAAGCGGGCCTGGGCATAAGCTCGGTCGCCCGAAACAAACATCCAAATGTCCTGCACGGCAGGCCCAGTTGCCGCATCGTCAAAATCAAGTAAATGAGGGGTGTCGCTTTGCCCCCATAGAATATTGCCAGGATGGAAATCACCATGTATGCAAATTCGTGCGCAAGTGCTGGCATGCTTAAAGCGCTCATGTACGATCGGCATAATGTGATCAACCAGCGAAAAGTAGTTTTCGTGCGATGTTGATGGCACTAGGTTTGAGTCGCGTAATAACGCAACTGATTCATCCCCTAAACGTGCGGGAGAAATGGTAGGCCTATGTTCAAACGAGGTTTGTTCCCCAGCGCTATGTAGGCGGGCGAGGGTGCGTCCTATAACGGTCAGTTGTTCTGGATTATCAAGTTCGGGTGGGCGGCCGCCTGCACGGGGGAACAAGCAAAAGCGATACGGCCCAGCTTGCAATAGCGTTTTAGCGTCCTCGTTAGCAATTGGTGCGATTACAGGTAGGTCGTATTCAACGAGAAGCTGACAAAAGCGGTGTTCTTCGAGTATGGCCGCGTCTGTCCACCGTTCTGGTCGGTAAAACTTAGCGATAACATTGCTACCATCTTCAAGCCCAATTTGATACACCCGGTTTTCGTAACTATTCAGTGCTGAAACTCGGCCGTCGGTTTGCCAGCCGTGAGCATCAATGGCATCCAGTATCTGTACCGGATCCAAGTGTTGGAAAGCCAGTGTTGCATTGCTTGATTTGATCGTAAATTCCCTGATGTATGGAGTTAATGTCGCGAAATGTCTGTAATTTGCGTCAATTTGATGATATCTTGTCGCCTAATATTTTATCACCTGACGCTCTGCGGCAGGCCACTTTCCATTACCGCAACAGAACACTATACAGAGACCAGTTGATGGACATTCGCAAGATAAAAAAACTCATTGAATTACTAGAAGATTCCGATGTAGCAGAGATCGAAATCGTTGAAGGCGAAGAGTCAGTGCGAATTGCCAGGGGCATCGCTGGATCGCCCGTTATCAACCCACCGATGATGGCGGCACCAGCCGCTGCTCCGGTGTCAGTAGCGCCGGCGCTTGCTGACAGTGCAGCAAGTGCTCCGGCCTCTGAAGAATTACCTCCTGGTACTGTTATGTCACCAATGGTGGGTACTTTCTACGGTGCCTCGGGACCTGATGCTAAGCCTTTTATTGATGTTGGACAACAAGTGAACAAGGGCGACACCTTGTGCATTATCGAAGCCATGAAAATCATGAATCAGATCGAGGCCGAGGTGAGTGGCACGATTAGGGCTATTTTGGTGGACGACGGGCAGCCGGTTGAATTCGGCGAGCCGTTAATCGTGATTGATTGAGTTGTTGCAGATGGAAAAGCCACTTAAAAAAATTCTGATCGCCAACCGTGGCGAAATTGCGTTGCGTATCATGCGTTGTTGCCGTGATCTTGGTATTAAAACGGTAGCGGTTTATTCGACAGCTGATCGTGATTTGAAACATGTGCGGCTCGCGGATGAAGCCGTATGCATTGGGCCACCCTCTTCGACTCAAAGCTACTTAAATATTCCTGCCATCATCAGTGCCGCAGAAATTACGCAGGCCGAGGCGATTCATCCTGGCTATGGTTTTCTCGCTGAAAACGCTGACTTCGCTGAGCGAGTTGAATCCAGCGGATTTGAATTTATCGGCCCAAAAGCAGAAACGATCAGATTAATGGGTGACAAAGTTAGCGCTATCAACGAAATGCGCGCCGCCGGAGTACCTTGTGTGCCTGGTTCCGATGGCCCGCTAGGGGATGATGATCAACAAAATTTTGAGATCGCAAAAAAAATCGGATATCCAATCATCATCAAAGCGTCAGGTGGTGGTGGCGGTCGCGGTATGCGTGTTGTACATGAGCAAGGCGAATTACTGCAATCGATTGAAATGACTCGCAGCGAAGCGCAATCCACGTTTGGCAATCCCGTAATTTACATGGAAAAATTTCTGCAAACTCCACGTCACGTAGAGTTTCAGGTGATTGCCGACAAGCATGGTAATGCTGTACATCTTGGTGAACGCGACTGCTCAATGCAGCGTCGCCATCAAAAAGTGGTAGAAGAGGCACCCGCCCCAGGCGTGGACGAAGCGACTCGCGCCGATATGGGTAAACGCTGCACTGATGCGTGCAAGCGCATTGGTTATCGAGGTGCTGGCACGTTTGAGTTTCTGTATGAAAATGGCGAATTTTATTTCATCGAAATGAACACTCGTGTGCAAGTTGAGCACCCGGTAACGGAAATGGTGACGGGTGTAGATATCATTAAAGAACAAATATTTGCTGCAGAAGGTCGTGTACTGCGCCACAAGCAGTCGGATATTTCAATTACAGGTCACGCGTTTGAGTGCCGGATAAACGCAGAAGACCCGCAAACGTTCATGCCCTCACCAGGTGTGATAAATCAATATCATGCGCCAGGTGGTTTAGGTGTGCGAGTTGATACTCATATCTACAACGGTTATCGCGTGCCACCCCATTATGATTCGATGATCGGAAAGCTTATTGTGACGGCTAACTTTCGCGAAACCGCCATAGCTCGCATGCGTGGCGCATTGAGCGAAGTTTTTATAGATGGCATAAAAACTAATATACCTTTGCATATGGATATCTTTTCCGACGAAAATTTTCAAGCTGGCGGCACCGATATTCATTATCTTGAACGTAAACTAGAAGACGAATAGTCGTCGCTGGATTAGTCCGTGGATCAATCTGCAGATCAACCGTGGCCAGAGGTGCATATACGCGCCACACCAGAATCGGCCGACGATCTAGAGCAATGGTTGTTTGCCGCTGGCGCTGTGTCCGTTAGTTACCGGGATGAGAAGGACGAGCCAATTCTGGAGCCTGCGCCGGGTGAATTTCGATTATGGGATCACATCGAGCTGATCGGGCTATTCACACAAGATTACACTCCGGAGCGTGTGCATGATTCGATGATGCTAGCTGCAGCCGCCAATGGGCTAGTGCCCACTGTTTATTCACTCACCATGCTAGGCGATCAAATATGGGAACGAGCTTGGATGGACTCATTCAAACCAATGCAATTTGGTCCGTCACTTTGGGTATGTCCTTCTCATCGGCCATTCGTTGATGAAACCGCTATCAATATTAAGCTCGACCCGGGTTTGGCATTTGGCACAGGTACGCATGCAACAACGGCTTTGTGCTTAAAATGGTTGGGGTCGCTTTCTAGCGACTCTCCACAATCGCTGGCGGGGAAGCGAATCGTAGACTATGGTTGCGGTTCAGGGGTGTTAGCTATTGCGGCTGCTATGCTTGGTTCAACTCAATTGCTAGCGATTGATATTGATCCTCAAGCGCTGCAGGCCACCCGACAAAATGCTGTCGTCAATGGCGTAAGTGATTGTATCGAGACCGCGTATGACGCGCCTGAAACCCACATGTGTGACTTACTAATGGCAAATATATTGTTTCAACCATTAATGCAGTTGGCTGACACATTTGCGCATATGGTGCGACCCTCGGGCACGATAGTGATGTCAGGCTTATTGGAGGAGCAGATCGAGCCGCTGCGCTTACGGTACAATGATGTGTTTGAATTCGAACCAGACGAGGTTCAGGACGGATGGGCGAGGCTTGTCGCATTCCGTCGCACTGCATAATGGCCTACCCCAGCTCAGACACAGAAATCGAACAAAACCTGCAGACACGCTGTTCTACTTGTCTGACAGTGTTCGAAGTCTCCCGTGAATTGCTTGCTTCAAGTGATACACGCGTGCGCTGTGGTGAGTGTCTGTCCATATTTGATGCTCGCGAAGGCTTGCGTTCTGACGATGCAACACCAAACAATGTCAGTGACTTAAAACCACGTGAAATGGATGATACTGACGCTGAGGAAGGGACACCGCCTAGTGCGGCTTCCGCTGATACGGCTGAATTAGATGTCACCTATTCAGACTTTGACTTGTTTTCTGAAGAAGCGGACTTACCCGAGATTGCTTATTTTGACCAAACTCGTGACACGGCAAGTTTCGATTTCGACACCGTTGCACTGGAAAACGATGAAACGTTTAGCGATACCTTGTTTGCCCATGATGTCACTATTGATGCAAACGTTGCTCAAGTGGAAGCAGCAGCATCTGCGGAGTCTGCTGATGTAGAGTTTGTTGCTGATGAGTTGCCCAATGAGCCATTGATCTTTAACTACCGAGATGCTGAGCCTGCTGACACGAAGGCCGATGCGCCAGTTGACGCAACGCCTGCAAGCCAAGAGGAAGCTGAAGGCGCAGAAACGATAGAATTTCAGGACATAGATAACGACACCAAACGGCCCGTTCCATGGTTGTTGTCGGTGTTGTTGTTTGTCACTTTGGCATTGATTATTGGTGGTATGTATGTTTCTCGCGAATTTCAAAGCATGTCTAAAATCGCGGGGATGCGACCAATACTAGAAGCAGGCTGCGTTGTTTTTCGATGCACGGTGCCGCCACAAGTCGACCTAAGTGCTTTAAAAGCGGTGCAGAGAAACGCCTATTCTCATCCCGAAGTCGATAACGCTTTGGTGCTTACTATGGGTATTCGTAATGACGCAGAATTCGAGCAATCTTTGCCCGTACTCGTTATTAGCCTCAGCGATCGAAATGGGCGAACTGTGGCGAAAAGGGATTTTATACCCAAGGATTATCTAGAAGGTTGGGAGCTCGGCGATACTATCGCTCCTGGTAAAAGGCTTGATGTGACCTTGGAAGTGAAGGATCCGGGTAATCAAGCAACCGGTTTCGAATTGCAATTTCGTAGCATGCCGTAACGGTATTCCCGTTTCTTATGCCTTAGAATAAACGGATGATTCAGATTGGCCCCTACACATTAAAAAACGGTGTTTTTCTTGCCCCCATGGCGGGAGTATCCGACCGCGCGTTTAGAGATATATGCGCCAGTCAAGGGATTGGCTTTGCTGCTTCTGAAATGATTTCAAGCGACACCACTCTGCACGCGAGTGACAAAACACAACACCGCATAGCGCGCGCAGAAAACGATCTACCGCACGCTGTACAAATAGCGGGTTCTGAACCTCACACAATGGCTGAAGCCGCTGCATTTAATGTTAAACAAGGTGCTCAAATTATTGATATCAATATGGGTTGCCCTGCAAAAAAAGTGTGCAACAAAGCCGCAGGCTCTGCGTTGTTAGAATACCCAGATAGGGTTAAGCAAATTTTGCAAGCGGTTGTCAAGAGTGTCGACGTCCCTGTGACATTAAAGATAAGAACCGGCCCTTGTAGAGCAACGCGCAATGCGGTGGAAATTGCAAAAATAGCCGAAAATACAGGTGTTTTATGCCTTGCCATACATGGCCGCACGCGCGCTGATCGATTTAGTGGCGATGCCGAATACGATACGATTGCGAATGTCAAGCAAACAGTGTCAATTCCTGTCATTGCAAATGGCGATATAAAAAACGCTGTACATTCGCAGCAGGTATTAGCTTATACTGGGGCCGACGGCGTGATGATTGGACGCGCGGCCCAAGGCAATCCCTGGCTGCTGCGAAGCATAGTCGCTTCTTTAAACAATGAAGCTACTCCCAAGCCGCCGTCGAACGCCGAAAAACTCGAGACATTACACGTACATTTAAAAGCGTTATATAAATTGTACGGAGAACATCGAGGCGTGCGTATCGCTAGAAAACATATTGCGTGGTATTGCAAAAATCAACAAAACGCAAATGAGTTTCGAGTTAAAATAAACTTGGTGGAAACGGCAACCGAACAGTTGTCGCTAACCGAATCCTTTTTTATCCGGTCGGATGAGTCATCCGCCGCAGCCTAAGTGATGAAACGTGCCAAATAATCCAAACGAAGAAAACACCGATGTAAATGTTGCTACAAGTGCAACTGAAACCCCTAGCGAGCAAAGTGAGAAAACTATGACTGAGCAAAGTCAAAATAATGAAGGCACCGCTATCCAGCGTTGTGTTCAAGACGAACTAGCTCGTTACTTTGAAATGTTAGACGGCCAAGCTCCTCGTGAACTTCACCGCTTGGTGATGGGTCAGGTTGAATCTGCGCTTATTGCTTACGTTATGGAAGAATGCAGGGGTAATCAAAGTCGAGCAGCGCAATGGCTTGGTATCAGCCGTGGCACGCTTCGCGGCAAGCTTCCAGAAACTAATCGTTCTTAAATTTGCGCGATGGGCGTAACCCTTAGCATCACTTGGTGTGAAACAAGCTATGTCGAATGTCACTAAGCGCTTTGCACTGCTAAGCGTTTCGGACAAGCAAAATATCACTGTTGTTGCGAAAGCTCTGGCTGATGCCGGAGTAGGCTTGCTTTCAACCGGTGGCACTGCTTCGCTTTTACGAGACCAGGGCTTCGATGTTTTAGAGGTTGCGGACTACACCGGCGCAAGTGAGATGATGGCGGGCAGGGTTAAAACCTTGCACCCCATGGTGCATGGTGGCATTCTTGGTCGGCGCGGTATTGATGATGATGTTATGCACGAGCGTGGCATCTCTCATATAGATTACGTGTTCGTCAATCTGTATCCGTTTGAACAAACAGTTGCAAAGCCTGATGTCGAATTCGATGATGCCATCGAAAACATCGATATTGGTGGACCGGCTATGGTTCGCGCCGCTGCAAAAAACCACGCATCCGTAACTATTGTTACTGACCCTTCAGATTACGATCGGGTTGTAGCCTCGCTTAGCGATACTGCTGAAGCAAACCAGCAGTTACGGTTTGAGCTCGCTGTTAAAGCGTTTGAACACACTGCTCGTTACGATGGCATGATCGCTAGTTACCTCGGTCGGCTATCAGGTCCGAATGCAAAAGCAGGCGATGATGCGGCAATTTTCTCCAAAACAATTAATTCACAATTCGAATTAGTGCACGAGCTGCGCTACGGCGAGAACCCACATCAACATGCAGCAATGTATGTCGATGCCAATCCGCCACCAGGTAGTATTGCTGCGGCTACTCTTGTGCAAGGTAAGCCGATGTCGTTTAATAACGTAGTGGATGCTGATGCAGCCTTGGCGTGTGTTAAACAATATGAGCGACCCGCCTGCGTAATCGTCAAACATGCCAATCCATGTGGTGTGAGCGTTTCTGCCGAAATTATTGATGCCTATCAAGCCGCATACGTCACTGATCCAACTTCTGCTTTTGGAGGCATCATCGCGTTTAATCGAAGTTTGGATAAAAAAACGTGCGAAGCGATAACAGCGCAGCAATTTGTTGAGGTCATCATTGCGCCATCAATCGATGATGACGCCAAGCGTGTTCTGGTAGATTTCCCTAACGTACGAGCACTAGAGACGGGCACAGAATCAGCGCCCTTACCGATGCAACTCAAGGCGGTGAGCGGTGGCATGCTGGTACAAGACGAGGACACACGAGTCATCACTGAAAGTGATCTAACCGTTGCGACTAAGCGCCAACCCTCCGAGCAAGAAATTGCGGACTTGCTGTTTACTTGGCGAGTCGCAAAATACGTGAAATCTAATGCCATTGTTTACGGTAAAAATTTATCGACGGTAGGTGTTGGAGCTGGCCAGATGAGTCGTGTCTACTCTGCTCGAATTGCTGCGATCAAGGCGCATGATGCTGGCCTAGATGTTAAAGGTGCAGTTATGGCATCAGATGCGTTTTTCCCTTTTCGAGACGGCATCGATAACGCTGCCGAAGTTGGTATCTCAGCGGTTATTCAGCCAGGTGGCTCAAAGAATGATCAGCAGGTTATCGATGCTGCGAATGAGCATGGAATGGCCATGGTGCTAACTGGCGTAAGGCATTTCCGGCACTAGTACAATCC
>CALGND010000136.1 GCA_937958675.1 uncultured Granulosicoccaceae bacterium | reverse complement strand
TTGGGGATTTACTACTCTACTTAAGCGAATTCAATCCCCATCACTACAGGCTAAAAGTGGCCTTAAAATCATTAGCAGCTTTAGCCTTGGGCAGCGCGAGAAATTACTCGTCATGCAAGTAGGCGAAGAGCAAATGTTGCTTGGAGTGACTTCATCAGCCATCTCAAAGCTGCACGTATTGCCTAAGCCGCTAAATCCAGAAAACCCCGACGACTCAAAAAGCTTTAAGAAAACCCTCAATGCTGCATTAAACAGAGAGATATCTGCGTGAAGATTGCCTGGCAACGCATGTACGTGTTAGCAGCTTTTTTTGCTCTACTGCTGCCTAGTGCTAGTGCGACAGCTGCTGAGGGCATTCCAGCATTGCTCATTAACTCTGACGTTGAAGGTGGGCAGACTTGGAGTGTGAGCTTACAAGCGCTGGTCTTGATGACTACGCTTACCTTGCTGCCTGCTGCAATTTTGCTTATGACTTCGTTTACTCGGATAGCTATTGTTCTTGGTATTTTACGAACGGCATTGGGTACAGCACAAACCCCGTCTAATCAAGTATTGATAGGGCTCGCATTGTTTTTGACTGCCTTTGTTATGCGCCCTGTATTGACAGAGATCCATGCAGATGCGGTCCAGCCGTATCTAAATGAAGAGATTTCAGTTGAGTCTGCACTACAAACAGCCAGCGCGCCATTGCGTAACTTCATGATGCAACAAACGCGTAACGATGACTTGGTTCTCTTTTTGTCATTGTCTGAATCTGAAATGCCTGCAGATGTTAATGATATTCCGTTTTTGGTGTTGGTGCCTGCGTTTGTCACTAGCGAACTAAAAACAGCGTTTCAAATTGGTTTTATACTTTTCGTCCCCTTTCTGATCATCGACTTAGTTGTAGCGAGTGTTTTGATGTCTATGGGTATGATGATGCTATCACCGCTAATAATATCTCTGCCATTTAAACTAATGTTGTTTGTATTGGTTGATGGCTGGAATCTGGTGTTGGGTACTCTCGCTGGTAGTTTTTTTATCTAAGCTTATGACTCCTGATACTGTTATAGAGTTAGGTCGTAGTGCGCTGAGTATGACTATTTTGGTGAGCGCTCCATTGCTACTTGCCGCGCTTATCACTGGTCTAGTCGTTAGTCTATTTCAGGCTGCTACCCAAATTAATGAACAGACGCTTAGTTTTATTCCCAAACTATTGTCATTAGCACTAATGCTGATTTATGCAGGCCCTTGGATTCTTGTATCAATGATCGATTTTACTCAAGACCTGATCGTGGATGTGATTCCAAGAATGGTTGGTGGCTAGTGTCCGGAATACAAATATCCATAGTGCAAATCACTGAACTTATTGGAGTAGTGATGTGGCCGTTTTTTAGAATAGCGGCGCTTTTTTCAATAGTTCCGGTGTTGGGTTCGAGTGATGTGCCAGTGCGTGTGCGTGTTGGTCTGGCGCTGTTAGTTACATTGCTAATAGTGCCCACCTTAGGCCCAAGTCCACAGGTGGATCCATTAACAAGCAGCGGACTTTTTATAACCTTACAACAAATGGTCATTGGACTTGCCATGGGATTAATGATCTTGTTGGTTTTTAACGCCGTTACGTTAGCAGGAGAAAACATCGCAATAACGATGGGTTTAGGATTTGCCTTGCAAAATGACCCACAGAACGGCGTACAGGTACCAACCGTCAGTCACTTTTATGTGATTTTCGCAACACTGTTGTTTCTTGCATTGGATGGCCATTTTGCCGTGCTCAATCTAGTGGCTAATAGCTTCATTACGATTCCGGTCGGTGCAAGCCTTGGTGCTGATTCTATATGGCATCTCCTAAACTGGGCTGCCATATTATTTAAAGGTGCGCTCGCAATCGCCTTGCCTACTTTAGCAGCGATGCTAGCAGTGAATATGGTAATGGGTGTCATTACGCGCTCAGCTCCACAGATGAATCTTTTTTCGATTGGTTTCCCGATTACGATGACTGTTGGTTTTATTGCCATGCATTTGACGCTGCCATCGGTTACGCATGAATTTGAGCTCCTTTTAACTGATGCCTTATCATCGATAGTAACCTTGTTGAGTTTATGAAATGGCTGAACAAGGACAGGGACAGGAACGAACAGAAGACCCCACGGATAAACGCCGTTCCGACGCAAGAAAAAAGGGTGATGTCGCTCGCTCAAAAGAGATTAACACTGCCGCCATTATGTTTGCAGCCACAGTTGGTTTGCTTTTTTTCGGAGCTGGAGGTGTTAAAGCTTACAAGGAACTCACCATAGGCCAACTCTCTCAGGGCCGTGACCGATTGTTAAGCGATGTAGAGATACTTAACGGATTTGCAGAGGTTTTTATCGGCGCGTTTTATATCATCGGGCCGTTTCTTGGCCTTATGTTTCTGGTGTCGCTTTGTACTCCCATGGTCATGGGTGGGTGGGTTTGGTCGCTGTCTTCACTAAAAATTGATGTTAAGAAGCTCGATCCGTTTACTGGCTTGAAAAGAGTATTTGGTATTCAGGGCCTAATCGAGTTATTAAAAGCTCTGTTGAAGGTGTTCTTGCTAGGCCTTGTTTCAATTTTGTTGTTTAAAAGTCAGTTGGTTGATTATCTTAATTTAGGGCGAGCAGGCACAACCTTAGCGGTTAACGAAACCTTTTATTTACTTTTTACGATGCTGGTAGCAATGGTGTTGGTTTTAATGGTTGTTGCTGCGATTGATGGTCCGATCCAATTGATACAGCACAAAAATAAACTAAAAATGACTGTTCAAGAAATTAAAGAAGAGAGTAAAGAATCTAACGGTAACCCTGAATTAAAACAAAAAGTTAGATCACTGCAGCAATCCATCGCTAGTCGCCGTATGTTGTTGGATGTGCCCAAGGCCAATGTGATAATTGTTAACCCAACACACTATTCAGTGGCACTGGAATATACAGAAGGTTCTGATGCTCCCAAAGTTGTGGCCAAGGGTGTAGACCATATGGCTATGCGTATAAGAGAGATTGGCGCCGCTGCTAACGTTGAAATATTTAGCGCACCTCCACTAGCCCGAGCGATTTATAACCATACCAAAGTTGGTGAAAATGTTCCCTCTGAGCTTTACGTCGCTGTGGCGCAAATCTTGGCTTATGTGTTTCAACTGGAAAATGGCACTTTGGCTAGCAATAGAAGACTTCAAGCTCCGGATGATCTTTTTATTCCGGAATCTATGCGAGATGACGAGTAAATCATGTTTAGCGTAATCGAAAAAGCGGTTCGGGATGTTCAGCTAACAGGCTTGGGAGCGCCTTTGTTAGTTCTTATGATGTTGTCGATGATGGTGCTACCCATACCCACCATCGGACTGGATCTTTTGTTTACATTCAATATTGCGCTGTCGCTGATAGTTTTGTTGGTATCGGTGTATACCCACCGACCACTTGAGTTTTCTTCATTTCCTACCGTATTGCTCATAACAACAATGCTCCGGTTATCGCTGAATATAGCATCCACTAGAGTCGTCCTGCTCGAAGGGCATACTGGCACTGCCTCAGCGGGGCAAGTAATCGAATCTTTTGGAGACTTTGTTATTGGTGGAAACTACGCAGTGGGCTTTGTGGTTTTCGCAATCCTGGTCATCATCAATTTTGTCGTGGTCACTAAAGGCGCAGGGCGAGTATCTGAAGTGAGCGCTAGATTTGTACTTGACGCTATGCCCGGTAAACAGATGGCGATAGATGCTGATTTGAACGCAGGAATTTTGGATCAAGAACAGGCGAAAACTAGACGTGAGGATATATCACGAGAAGCGGACTTTTATGGGTCCATGGACGGTGCGAGTAAATTCGTAAAAGGAGATGCGATTGCCGGCTTATTAATCTTATTAATCAATATTGTTGGTGGCTTGGCGGTTGGTATCGGGCAACACGAGCTCAGCTTCTCGGAAGCATCTCGAAACTACACTTTATTGACTATCGGAGATGGCTTGGTTGCGCAAATTCCCTCACTTCTATTGTCCATGGCAACAGCGATCATAGTTACGCGTGCATCGGCTTCGCAGGATATGGGTGAGCAAATATCATTGCAACTCTTCAAAGACCCCAAGGCATTAACCATTACAGCTATTTTAATCAGCTCACTTGGAGTAGTGCCAGGTATGCCGAATTTAGTGTTTTTGCTTTTGGGTGGGTGTTTAGGGGCTTTTTCGTGGCATCTGCAAAAGCGAGAAGACGCTATAGAGGAAGAAGGTCCGCCATTAAGTAACACTGATTCAAAAGAGAGCGAACTCGGTTGGGATGATGTTAAGCCTACAGACATGTTGGAACTCGAGGTTGGCTTTGAATTAATACCACTTGTCGATCCGAATCAAAACGGTACCTTACCTGATCGAATAAAGGCGTTGCGTCGTAAGCTGACCGAACAATTAGGGTTCCTAATTCATTCTGTCCACATTAGAGACAACCTTGATCTCGCACCTAGCCGTTATCGCATTAAGTTATTTGGTGTTACAGAAGGCGAAGGCGATATCTACCCTAATAAGGAACTAGCAATTGGTACCGCCGCTCCCAGCGAGCATTTAACAGGTATTGCTGCAAAAGATCCTGCCTACGGAATGGACGCAATTTGGATTGATGTTACACAGCGAGCTACTGCAGAATCATTAGGTTACACGGTGGTAGACCCCGGCACAGTAATCGCAACACATCTAAGTAAGTTGTTGCAGCAGCAGGCAGGCAGCATGCTTGGACATCAGGAAGTTCAGCAGTTGTTGGACACCTTAGCGCAAGTGGCACCACGCTTGCTCGAAGACCTAGTGCCAAAAACTATTGCTCTGCCCGTTGTCGTCAAGGTGTTACAAAATCTGTTGGATGAAGGTATACCGATTCGAGATATGCGAACCATTATGGAGACCCTGTCTGAAAAGGCAGTCACTACGCAAGATCCAGAAGAGCTAACTGCTTTTGTACGAGTGTCACTGCGCAGGCTCATCACGGGGCAGTTAACTAATTATGAAGACTCACTTCCAGTGATAACACTGGATGCAGAACTAGAAAAATTGTGTTTGCAATCGATTGAGAATGAAGCTAACGGTGGGCTTGGCTTGGAACCTAGTTTGACTGAACGCTTGTATCAATCACTGGCCGACAGTGTACAAAATCAAGAGGTCAATGGTGAAGCGGCTGTATTGTTGGTAAGTCCTAAGTTACGACCTTGGTTGTCAGCGTTGGTCAGGCATTCGATTCCACTGCTTAAAGTACTGGCTTATAACGAAATTTCGGAAACAAAAAGACTGAAGGTCGTCGCCAATATTGGCGGTTGAATCATTAACCAGAATTAGCACCGTAAAGGGAAAAGGGAACAAGAACTATGCAACTTCAAAAATTTGTTGGCGACAGTATGCCAATGGTGCTTAACAGCCTAAAAGATGCGTTAGGGTCAGATGCAATTATTCTGGCAAATCGTCGAGTAGGTGATCACATTGAGATCATTGCAACTGGGACTTTAGATGACGCTAGCATTGACAATGCTGAGTTATTCCAAGTTCCTAATGATTCAAGTACACCAAGTGCAAAGGTAAAAGATCTTGAAGCATCGGAAACCGTTGTAGAGACAGCGGTAAGTCGCGATATCGATACCATCTCAAAAGAAGCCGCGGAATTGCCGCAGGAAACTGTGCAGCAGGCCGATGCGGCAATTGAGAATAATAGTGATGGAGATGAAACAACTGAATCATCTAGTCATGCTGCTATCGTGGAGAATTCAGAGCAATCTGTAGAGCATTTATATGAGGCGAAAGATGATGTTGCTAGTACTATTGCCTTCGCAATGGAAGACAATGCCGCTTCAATGGCGGAATCTATAGCAACTGAAGTCAATCTCGGAGTGGACAAGAAGTTAGAATCTTTTCATGGCACGATGAACCAACGCCTTAGCCAGCTTGAAGCGAACTTGTGGGGCGAAAAAGACCCAGTAAAGAGTAAACATCTACAGACACTTTTAGAAATTGGGCTTGGTTCGGAGTTGGCAGTAGCGCTAGTCAACAGAGTTAGTTCGTCTACGACCTTCGATAATGCCTTGCGACAATCACTTTCTGACTTGGCCAATACATTGCCAGTCGCGTCTGACCGCACATTAACGCACAAGGGTGCTACCTTTGTGTACGGGCCTAATGGTTCAGGAAAAACAACAACCTTATTAAAGCTTGCTGCACAAAAAGTCTCGATCTCCGGCGCAGATAGTGTTGTCATTATCTGTGCTGATGCAAAACGCACTGGCGTGTTCGAATCTCTTACTGCGCATGGTAATTCATTAGGCTTATCCGTAGTGCGTGCCAATACGCAAGATGAGTTACAAGAATCACTGTCATTTTACGCCAGTAAAGAACTTGTTTTGGTCGATCAATCTTCTCAAATTGAATTTATTGAATGTCCTATGCCAGAAGAGCTCGGTATAGAACACGATGTCATTGATAGTAACGATCGGTCTATCCGACACCTGTTAGTGCTACCCGCCACAATACAGTCATCGGTGGCGGAGGCTGTAGTATCAGAATTCAGCAAGCATGCTTCAGCTCGCTGTGTGATTACCAATCTAGATCGAGCATGTCGGGTAGGTGAGTTATTCACTTCGATTATTCGTAATAACTTACGAGTGGCCTATTGGTCGGAATGTGGCGATATTAATACCCCATTGAATAAGGCGTCTGCTACAACCCTGGTAGCCTCCGCTATGGCGATGGGAAAAAGACTGGTACCGTCGGAAGATGACAGATATTTGATGGACTTAATTCATCCTCGATTTAGTGCATCGGTACTTCCAATGTTTCGTGCAAATCAGTAATCCAGTCTTAACCTGATAATAAAAAATGGATATTGCAACGCTTATAGGTCTGTTCGGCGGTCTGGCTGTTATCGTAAGTTCGATATTTCTCGGCGGTAGTGTCGGTACATTCGTAAACGTCCCTAGTATCGTCGTCGTTGTGGGCGGTACCTTTATGGTAACGCTCTGTCAGATTTCATTGGCTCAATTTCTCGGATCATTTAAAGTTACGCTCACGGCGTTTATGCATAAATCTACCAAGCCGGAAACCTTAATTGAGGAAGCCATTGAACTTGCTGATGTTGCCAGAAAGGAAGGTATTTTGGCGCTTGAAAGCAAAGAGATATCTGATCCGTTTTTAGATAATGGAGTAAAGCTGTGTATTGATGGTCATTCATTGGAGATAGTTCAAAAGATGCTATCCAAAGACATCAATCTGGCCTTAGAGCGACATACCACCGGTATTCAGATGTATAAATCAATTGCTGTCGCCGCGCCTGCTATGGGAATGATCGGGACTCTTATCGGTTTGGTGCAGATGTTAGCTAACATGGATGACCCAAAGTCAATTGGCCCTGCTATGGCTGTGGCGTTGTTAACAACACTCTATGGTGCAATTATCGCTAATGCGGTAGCAGGTCCAATCGCTGCCAAGCTTACGTCCATTCGGGATGCGGAGCGGTTGAATAAGCAACTAATCTTAGAATCAATCTCTGGTATACAAGAAGGGCTAAATCCGCGAGTACTGCAGCAACTTCTCACTACCTATCTACCTGGGAATCGTCGGGAAGCTGCGATGGCCGGTAAGTCTAAAGGGGACTAAGGTAGGTGAGCGCCGAAGAAGACTTACCCGAAGAAGAACCGGAGGAGGGACTACCGGAATGGTTGGCAACCTTCGCCGACCTTATGTCTTTGCTTATGTGTTTTTTTGTTCTGCTGCTGTCGTTTTCTGAGATGGATATCTTGAAGTATAAGCAGGTGGCGGGATCGATGAGTGACGCGTTTGGGGTACAACGCGATATCGAAGCGGATGAAATTCCAAAAGGTACATCAATCATTGCACAGGAATTTTCCCCGGGGAAGCCTATGGAAACAGTGATGAATGTTATAAAACAGCAAACATCTGAGGATACAAGAACTTATGTAAAAGTGGTTCAGGATTTAGTTGTGGTTCAGGATATAAGTGCAGAGATTGACGCACTATTAGAACAGGCAAGGACAGAGCTGAGTACCGAAATTGAACAGCAAGTTTTGGAAGTGCTACCGTATAACAATGGTGTGATGCTGAGAATACAGGAACATAACTCATTTGCTTCAGGCAGTGCATTCGTAAATAAAGAATTTGAAGAAATACTTGATAAAATTATCGGCCTGCTTAATAAAGTCAGTGGGCCGATAATCGTGGCCGGACATTCAGATAGCGTGCCTATATCCACAAGGGTATTCCCGTCTAATTGGGTTCTATCTTCTGCAAGGGCAGCTTCTGTAGTTCACTATATGGTCACGCAAGACTTAAAAGATACCCAGCGGCTAGAAATTCGCGGGCATGCGGATACTCTGCCAGTAGTAGTCGATGATGAAAATGCTAGTCAAGCGAGAAATCGACGAATCGAAATTAATATCGCTGTTGGCGAAGATGATAATGAATTCTTTGATGAACTCAATGCGCATAATGCTGAACAACTTGAATCACAGAATGCAGAAGAGCAGGCAGTGCAGAATACCGAGCAGGAAATCGAATAATGAATGAAGACAATAATCAACGCGGCTACTTTCGGATTGATGATGAAGTACTTCTACATGTAAAAAAAATTGATCGTTCTAAGATTGTTGATATAAGTACCTATTTTGAAGGTTTCCGCCAATCAGCGATACTAACCGCTCGGTTTAACCAACAGCGATCAATGATGGCCCCCGTGTTTGATGATATCAAAGCGCGAGATAGTGCAGTAGCGATTTATTGCACTATGCTGAGCGAGCAAGTTGATTTGTTAGCAAATCGATTGCTGAGCGTATCAGTATTTTCTCCTAACGAATTACCGCAAACCGTAAATCTGTCAGCTGAAGGTATGCGTTTTCATACACCTGTTAAGTACGAAGTGGGCGATCAGTTGGAAATAATATACGCGCTATTACCTGCAGGGGACTACATTCCGGTGCTAGCCGAAGTGGTGAGGTCTGAATGGGATGAAGGAGCTGCGGAGTGTGTAGTGTCGGTTAAATTTGTCTGTATGAATAAGGATGACAAAGAACTGGTTATACATCATATTCTATATTTAGAAAGGCAACTATTGCAGCAAAAACGCCTAACTGGTTAACTAATAACGAGCATATTATGTTGTCATGAATCCAACGGTAGTTGAATTCGTTTAGTTATTGTTATAAATCCAGTCGAGCGCCAATATCCCGCTTCGACTGTGGGAATCAGAATCATAGCTTGGCCACAGGCAGCACTTTCGCTTATCCAATGTTTTGGTAAGTGGAAGAATGAATGGTGTTGTGAAAGCTCGCCATTAAGGTCGCGCGATAGGTGAATTTCACCAGTGGTAGTTTCTCGGAATGCAGGGGAGAGCCCCATCATAACCGGCTTTAGATCGCTGATGAACGGTGCCGACGAAACACATGATGGTTTCTCGGACTGATTGTCTAAATTGCTTAGCATATTTAATTAGAATCTAGTGTCGGAAGTTAGGGCTTGCTTATAACTAGCTTGCGCTGCCACTTGTGCCTGTTGGCGTATTTCCTTATCCATAAGCATCTTTCGCTCATTACTGGCAAGTTCTTTGATTTTTGTATCAATCGAAAGTATCTCTTCAGTTATTTGCTTTCTAGCATGCGAGACTTCGCTTCCATCATGTTTGAGGTGTAGGTTTTGCAGTATTTGTAGGCGTTTCTTGTCTGTAATTGCGACAGTATCCCAATCGCCTGATTCGGCTAGTGCGAGCATTTCCGCGCTCACAGCCTGTAATTGCTCAAGTGAAAATAAACCCTCTGTTGTGCGGGCATTCATAAATTTAACCCGTCCGGTGAGATTTGTAACCAGGCATCGTTTAAGTTCTGCAGAATTTCTAGGCAAGCTGGCAATTCAGCAGAGCTGTCGTTATTTCTGAATAACTGTAACTGATCGACGATATACCCGTAGAGCAAAAATAGGTTACCGGCAATTTCATCTTTGGCAGGATCATGTAGTGATGCCTGTAGTTCATTGATGATAGCTCTACATTTGTTCGCGTGATGTGTTGTTAGTACTTGATTGTCTGGGTCGCTATTAATAAGTACTGAAATTGAATCGATAGCGCCCTCGTAGAGTTGTGCAATTAAACTATGCGGAGTACTGCCTTCGGCAATACTGGCGCGCTTAACCGATCGATATGCATTTGCTGCGATCATAGTATTCATGCGATGTATATTTTTTTAGTTGGCTAATTGGTTAGCTAGATAGGCGCTGGTGGATTGGAGCTGCGTTACTAGCTGATCCATCACAGTAAATTGTTGTCGGTATCTTGTTTCTATGTTTTCAAGCCTATAGTCCATCTGCTCAATTCGGCTGTCTATTGTTCCCTGCCGACTCTCGATCCCCTGTTCTCTGCTGGCAATAATTCCGTCGACGCTTGTAAATCTGTCTAAGGCATCTTCGATTTTTGCTGAAAAGCCAGTGCTGTTCGTAATAAATGCTTCAATAAAGCTTTCCATACCACCAGCTTGTGCGCTGGTAAGGCGTGCCTCATCTATGCTTAGGGCACCATATCGGTCAAATGTAAAACCAATATCTAGCAAGTTGATAGTCTGGCCGTTGGGCAATAATATGTCTTGGCTAAATACGTTTCGAATGCTCGATTCTACGTTTCTGGGCAACTGATCGCCTTGCTGACCTTCGGCAAAACTAGCTAGATCGGAGCGAAGCGCATTATAGTTTGCTACAAATGTGTCAAGTGACTCTCGTAGACTTTCTGTGTCGCGCTGAGTTTGAACATTAGCGTTTCCGATCGATTTTAATTCTAGTGTCACGCCCTCAATTACTTCTGATACTGAGTTTGAAGAACTGGTAACTTGAAATCCATCTACTATTAACTCCGCATCAAGGGCTTCTGTAACTTCAGTGATACCAGATACAATTGAGCTCGATCCACCCACTGTAATCGCGTTATCGGTACCACCTTCTTTAGCGTTAAGCACTAATCGACTACCACCGTCTACATTTAATATACTGGCAGAAATTGAAGTGTTGTCAGCTGCATCATTTATGGCATCGCGAAGCCCAATAAGCGTGTTGTTGCTGCTGTCTATTGTTATATCGAAATTATTTTCATTCGACGAAAAAGTCATGGATCCCGAATCAATTGCAGTGTCCGGCGATGCGTATAAGCCGGATGCCATGCGATGGTTCTGTGCCAAGCTTAATACTTCAACCGTGTGAAATTCAGCTGAAGATCCACCCGTTGCGGTGGCTGTGAAAACATCTTCATCACTGCTGCTTGCTTGAAAAGGGCCAAAGCGAGAGCCATCACCAAGCAAACGGGCAGACGTTGCCAGTTCATTCATGGTGCTTTTAACACGACCCATTGCGCTTAGCTGAATGTCTAAGGTATCGCGTTTAGTGTTAAGTGCTTCGATCGGTTGGCGTTCTATATCCATTAAACCAGTGATAATGGATTCTACGTCAATTCCCGATCCTACTCCCGCTGCAGTAATCATAGAATATACTCAATAGGTACAAGATGGATGGACGATACACCTCAGGACTCAAGTCCCGAGGGTATCTTTAGGTCGCATCACTCGATTACCCGAGTAGCTGTAGTACGCTTTGCGGTGCAGAGTTAGCCTGGGAAACCATGGCGTTACCTGCTTGTTGCAAGATCTGCGAACGCGTCATTGCTGCTGATTCAACCGCAAAATCTGCATCCATGATTCGACCA
>CALGND010000135.1 GCA_937958675.1 uncultured Granulosicoccaceae bacterium | reverse complement strand
CATTGATAGCCATTTTCTATTGTTTAGAATATCGCAAAACCCCTGCGGTAATTGGGCCAGATTGCCTATCAGTTGGGTGGTTAACGCCGTCATATACAACGACTTCTTTAAAATCGAACGGGCTTACGCCTTCAATACATGCGACATTAACCCCGTATTGATGTGGGTTTGAGCGACGTTGATGATGGGTGTAGATTCCGCAGATACTACAAAAGAAGTGTTTTGCAGTACCACTATTAAATTGATATACGCTTAACAGGCTTTCGCCTTTAGTGATGGTGATGTCCGCCAGTTCTGCTGATACCGCTACTGCACCGCGCATGCTGCAGTAGGAGCAGGTACAGCGCCTGATTGTGTTGAACTCATTACTGAGTAGCACAGTGAATTCTACTGCCTTGCAATGGCAGCTTGCTTTGTGGGTTTTGCGGTTGTCTGACATATTCTGTATCTGCCTTAAAGCATGTCGTGTTCTTCGAGTACTTTTCGTACAACACGAAAACACTCCATCTAAACGAGAGTATCTGCTAAGCCAATGCTTTGCAACAAACGGTCGGCGTATGACTTAAGGGTCCAGCAAGATAGCAGGGTCTCAATGCCTACGTGCTAGAATTATTTACATATCGCCTAAACATGATAACGCGCATGAGTAACCTCGCTGAAGCACTGATAGAACACCTGGTTAACAGAGGCGTCGAGGTTGTTTTTGGAATTCCTGGTGTACATACCCTAGAGCTTTATCGTGGCATACAAAAAAGTGGTGTACGGCATGTCACTCCTCGACATGAGCAGGGTGCGGCTTTTATGGCTGATGGTTATGCGCGAGTCACTGGTAAGCCAGGTGTTGCGGTCGTCATCACTGGCCCAGGTATGACCAATACCCTTACCGCTATGGCGCAGGCGCGGGCTGATAGTGTCCCGATGTTGGTGATATCCAGCGTTAACGCCACACCTAGTTTGGGTAAAGGCTTAGGGTATTTACATGAGTTGCCAGATCAACAAGCCACTATCGCGACCATTGCGACATCGATTCGTATTGAATCCGAGGCAGATCTTGCTCCAGCGATGGATACTGTATTTAAGCAGTTTGCCAGCGAACGCCCAGGGCCTGCTCATATTGAGTTGCCCTTAGACACAGCACTAGAACTAAGTACTTCAGTTTCAGCGCCAACGCCTGCTGTGGTATTGCCAGTGCCCGATGCTAGTTCTGTGAGGCGTGCTAGTGAAATGCTAACATCGGCATCCAAGCCTGTGATTCTTGCAGGAGGAGGTGTAAAGCGGCATAACGCAATGCTTCAAGTATTGGCCAGTAAGCTCGATGCACCTGTGGTGCTAACCACCAACGCGCGAGGATTAATGCACAAGCACGAACTTAGTGTGCCTGCTAGCGCGAGCCTAGCATCTGTACGTAATCTAATTGGTGATTCCGATGTTGTGTTGGCAGTAGGCACTGAGCTTGGGCGTACGGACTACGACATGTACGATCTTGGCCATATGCCTGTAATGAATAATTTGATTAGGGTTGATATTTGTGCAAGCCAGCTAACGCGGCACGCTGCACGGTTAACGATTCATGCAGATGCAAAGGATGCACTTACAGCCTTAAACGAAGCGCTAAAAAGTATGCCTCAGCAAAGTAAAGAAGGTGTAGGGCGGGCGCAATCCACCGTTGATGCTGCATTGAAAGAAATCGGCAAAACCTACCGAGAGCAATCTGAATTGGTGAGTGTTATCCGCGATACCGCACCTAAGTCCGTAATAGTGGGTGACTCAACGCAACTAATGTATGCCTGCAATCTTTATTATGATCACGACAGGCCGGGTGGTTGGTTTAATGCTGCGACTGGCTACGGTGCGCTTGGTTACGGCATACCTGCTGCGATTGGTGCAGCCGTCGCTGATCCGCAATGCCATGTTATTTGTATTACTGGCGATGGTGGTGCGCAGTTTAGTTTTCCTGAGATGATGGCGGCTGTTGATGAAAAGCTGTCGATTGTATTTATCGTGTGGAACAACAGCGGCTATTTAGAAATTGAAAACTTTTTAAAGAATGCTGATGTTGAGCCCATAGGTTGCGATCCAACCCCACCAGACTTCAGTTTAATCGCCGCAGCTTGCAAGATGCCCTATTTTGTTTGTACCGATAACCCTTCGAGCCTAGAAAGTGCATTGAAGCAAGCGTTGGCTATTGCAGGGCCTACATTGGTAGAGGTTGATCTAGTTTAACGGTTTGCATCGGGTTGGGGCCTTAAGGGAACTATTACGTTTATCGCCGAGGCGGCATCCAGAGCGTCGGCTCAAAAAAATAATTTGAACCGTTTCTTCGATTCCAGGTACTTACAAGACAAGGATCGGTGTTGTGGGAACTAAACTGCTAGCCGAGCGTTCTATAAACACAGCTTCTTTCGACTCAGAGCTGATAACCCAATGGAGACTTCATGAAATTCCGACATTTACGATTCGCTTTAGCGACGTTGGCTCTGACTATGGGCTTGACTGCTTGCAGTAGTTCAAGCAACAACAGTAACGATGATAATAACGGAAATGGCAACAATACCGCCACTCTTCACGATGAATCGGTCAATGGCGATATCACCGACGATCCAAACAATCCTCTTCCCCTGCAGCTGGCTGACGGGGATAACACAATAAGCGGCTCAGTTGTATCGCCAGATCGCGACTACATTACGGTCAACGTGCCCGCAGGCAGTCAGCTTTCCGGCATCATACTAGATGAATACGTTTCCGCTGGAAGCCAATCGTTTATTGGAGTGCAGGCTGGAAGTGTATTTACCGAACCACCAACGGACACCGTCGTTGGAAACCTACTCGGCTTCGCACTCTTTGGCACCACTATGGCACGCACGAATATATTACCAATCATCGCAACTGGTGAAGGTGCTCAGGGTTTCGAAGGCGCATTGCCGGCAGGCGACTATACCTTCTGGATACAGGAAACCAGTGATAATGACGTCGACTACACCTTCACAATGCAACTCACCCCAGAAGGCGAGGACACTGGCGAACCGGCATCTCTTGCCTTATTCGATGAAGCAGATGATGGCGAAATTTCTGATGACCCGTCCAATCCACTGCCATTGCAGCTGGCCAATGGTGAAAATCGTATAAGAGCCTCAGTGATCGTTGGGGATTTAGACTATGTCACTGTTAATGTACCGGCTGGGCAAGAACTGTCATCAATCACTTTGGATGAGTACGTATCCAGTAACAGCACGTCCTTTGTCGGGATTCAAGCCGGCACCGTATTTACCGAACCAGCTACAGGAACGACCGTGGGCAATCTGTTGGGCTACGCGCACTTTGGCACCAGTATGATCGGTACCGATATTTTGCCTGCAGTTTCAGTAGGTGCAGGTGCACAGGGCTTTAGCCCTCCGTTAGCTGCCGGTGATTATACGTTATGGATGCAGGAAACCAGCAGTGCTACCGTGAATTTTTCAATAAACATTGGTTTAACTGCAGCTCCTTGATCGGAAGTCAGATATTGATGAAGTGCTGAAATAATGTCATCCCCGCGTAGGCGGGGATCCATGCTTGATCTTATTTAAGCCCGGGTAGGCTTAGCGTCATAAATTTGCTGTATGGATCCTCTACGTAATCACTAAATGGCTCGCACTCGCAAAACCCAAACTTTTCATACAGGGCATGTGCCGGTTTAAACTCCGCCGTCGATCCTGTCTCAAGGCTTAAGCGTTGATAATTATGCCTTGTCGCTTCTTTTATTATATGTGCCAGCAATGCTGCAGCAACGCCTCTACCTAAATGCGCATTGGCTGTGCGCATGGATTTTATCTCGGCGTGTTTAGAATTTAACTCTTTCAACGCGCCGCAACCGAGCAGTTCGGATTTTTCCCAAACGCTCCAAAAAGTCACATCACTTGCTTTAAGTTCAGTTAGATTTAAGGCGTGAACACTTTCGGGAGGAGAGTGTTTTGCGATATCGGCAAGGTGTTCTTCCAGCAAATTAATGACTATGGGGTTTTCTAATTTATCGATTATTATTTTCATTGAAGGTAATAAAAAAGAAGTGTTACGCTGTAAATAGTATCAACCACAAAGCACGGCACCACATACCAAGAGAAAAACGGTATACCTGCACAACCATTGTGTTTGGCTAAGTCCCAACAACCGTGCCCAAATATAGCAGCGATCAGCAGCAGTGGTGCGAACAATAGACCCAGTAAAGATGCCGCGATCAGTGTTGCGCTCGCAGCCACTTCAGCAGTGACGTATCGTTTAAGTGACAGCGCCTCAATAAGATAGGTAAAGTTCATCGCGATTGAAAAGAACGCCGCGATAGCCCAAACGTGGGCTTTGGGTAATTGCCAATGAGAGAGCAATAAGAATACAACGTAAAGTGTGCCCGCTATCGCGAGTGCTTTTTTTCTCGTTCTGAAGAATGATGTGGTCTTGTATTCCACAGCGAGCTATCTGCCATGACTGCCGTCATAGCCGCTCAATTGAGTACCAATCCAGCCTTTAATCGATTGTTTAGGCTTAAACACTTCAACCTTTAAAGGGTAGCAAGGCGTTGCATCATCAGAATGGCTACTACCGCAATCACCGCCGGGGCAGGCAGACAATGCGCCGAGCAAATCAACGTCAGCTAAAAATTCAATGTAGTCACCTGGGCGTACTGGGCTCGCCTTCATAAAGTACTGGTGAGTATCGAGTGTAAAACCTGTGCACATAAAAACGTTCATAACATCGTGCACATGATGTTCGATCTCACTGATTGGTTTTTGAAGATGGTCAGCCAATGCTCTACACAAGTTGGAGTGACAGCAATAATGGTAATCCGCGTCAGTCAAATTATGATTGGTGTAGGGGTCGCAGCGCGTGCCGATTACATCGTGTACGCCACCACCGTCTTTATCCCAGCCGTACCAGTCGAGCGTGTCGTGCGTAATTGTGGCGAGTGGTCGTAGGTGGGGTAAGTTGCTCCATAGTCTGTCGCCAGTGCTAACGTGGGTAGCGTGTAGTTGCCGCGTTTTACCGCTGTAAAAACGTTCGTTCAGGTTGTTAGCGTTCCATAAGTTTAGATCACCAACTTGAGAGCCTTCAACACTGTTGATTCTGAAAAAGTGCCCTGCGGGTACGCTAAACGTGGCTGCATCTCGTGGTGCTACGATAACCTCATCTGTTTTTTCAAGATGCTGGCGTGCATCATTTATTGCAGGCATATCAACAAACGGTAGATTCTCTACCTTGTAGCAAACCAGTGGTGGCTTGCCTTTGCGTATTGCTGCATCGTTTGGAGGTGTATTCATGATTGGTTTACCAATTGATCAATGTGCCAAGCTAAAGCTGAGTTGCTGGTTAGCACTGGTTTGCCAGCGGTTTGATTGAGCTCATCTAATATGCCAGCTATACGCAAATTGGTGCAAGAGCCAAACACCGCATCACAATCAGTTGCGGCTAGCTCCATTACCGCATCACGAATTGACGCCTCTGATATTTGGCATACCATCTTGTCGCGATTCTCAAAAAACGCGCAGGCGCTGGCGATTTCAAACCCTTCGCCCTCAAGGTGATCTTGAATCGCTTGCGACACGTGCGGTTCATAAGGTGTTAGAAGGCCGATCTTTTTAGCGTCTAAATCACGAAGGCGTGCTTTTACAGCTGTTATTGGGGTAGTAACAGGCACATCGGGTATCACGGTATGTATTGCATCTGCAACACGCTGCTCGCCTATAAATGTTGCACCTGAGGTACAACCATACACTAGAGCATTATAGTTTAGCTTGGGTAGCAAGCGCGTGACTTCTGGCAGGCGTGCGTGCATAGCATTGAGTGTTTCTTCGGTTACCAAATCCCCGCTGGGAATGCGCGAATGATACAAACGTGTAGTGGAGGGTAACCATTGCCGAAGTTCATCTTCCATGACTTCATCAGTTTGCAATACGATCAAGCCAACCGCTTTATGATTAACGAAGTAGTCCTGTGTTTGATAGTGAACTTGCTTCATTTGCATAAGCTAGCGCTCATCAGTTCTTAACCTCGATAATCTGCTGCGATGCACGGCGGCTTAGTAGTTCTGCGCCTGTGTCAGTGATGACGATATTCTCTTCATGCACCATCATCTTTGTACCATCGTATACCAGTCCGGGTTCAAGCGTTATCACCATGCCGGTTTCTAATGTGGTGTTATCAAAGGATGTGATAGAAGCTGGCTCGGTAAGTTGCGTGCCTAGGCCATGGCCTAATCTGCCAACGTTGCTCTCAGCCGTAGGGTTGCCATCGCTAAGTATGGTGTTCATAGCATTAAATAAATCTGCAAAACTTGCGCCTGGCTTGGCGGCCGTAAATCCTGCCTCTGTGGCATCCCATGCACGTTGATAAGCGGTATTGACCGCATTCGAGGCTGGGCCAAAACTGTAGTTACGATCATAATCGCAAAAGTAGCCGTCCCATACGCAGCCGGTATCTAATATGAGCACATCGCCGGCTTGTATTAGATGATTGCCAGGAGGTGAAATAATATCTTCATACCCGCCTAAGCCTGCACCACCCACTAGGTAGCTCACGTCATCCACACCGACTTGCAGCGCTCTAATTTTGAATTCACGAAATACCTCAATTTCGCTCATGCCAGTGTGCAGCCAGTTTGGCGCGCCTTCAAACACGTCGGAGGCGAGTTGGCATACGTGACGAATTTTTGTAATTTCTGCACTCGACTTAATCATGCGCGTATGTTGCAACAGCTGTGTTGCATCCACCCATTCGTGTTTAGCCAAAGTGCTTTTTACTTTTTCGAAATCACTGACCGGCATACGTAAATATGATTCACGCCCCATCGGTAAGCCAATGCGCCCGCTATCGCCTGTAAGCGAAATGATAGTGTCACTTAACAAGCTCACGCCATCGTCAGTCTCGTGAGGGGATGGCCAAGTACGAATATCACTGATCCATGTTTGTGACATGCAGTGTTCGCCGATCGATGGAATCACTGCAACAGGCTCACCGCTTTGTGGTACCAATAAAAACCAAGGTCGAGTAGGGCTTTGCCAAAACTGAGTTAAGAAGCCAGAGAAGTAGCGTACGTCGGCTTCGCAACTGAGTAACAACACATCCAACTGTTGCGCTTGCATACTGGTTTGAACGCGGGCTAAGCGTTGTTTAAATTCAACTGTTTCAAAACCGCGTGTTAGCTCAGTCATAGTTGCAAGCTACAGTTCGTCAGCTATTATCGAGCTGTAGAGCTCAGGGTCGGTTGCACCTTCGCAGCCAAACACTAAAACGGATGAGTTTTTATCCAATGCAAACGCTTTGCTTAGTTCATTGTTTTTAACGCTTGCTAGCAGGGCAATAATGCCCGGAACCGCACATTCGCCCGCTTCGATTTTAGTACCGTTGGCGGCATCTCCAGAGGCCATATAGCGCATAGCTGGTGGTACTGCAGCATCATTGATACTCACAGCGCCTGCCGCGCAACGCTTTAATACTTCCCACGCAATCAGTGATATCTCTCCGCAAGATAAACCCGCCATGATGGTTTCAGTTTTAATGTCAACCGGTGTCGGCTTGCCGGCTTTAAGGCTGCGGATAATGCAATCGGCGTGTTCTGATTCAACGACGATTATTGTCGGGCAGTTTTCTCCTAGGCGTGACCAAAGGGCTGCAGCTACTGCTGCGGCTAAGCCACCAACGCCTGCTTGTATAAAAACATGTGTGGGTACAGTAGAGCTTTGCTCAAGAATCTCATCAATCATCACGCTATAGCCACTCATAATTTGAGTGGGGAAGGCTGTATAACCTTCATAAGAGGTATCTGAAACCATTTGCCAACCGTTCTTATCAGCATCGCTGGCGCAAAGCTTGACTGATTCATCGTAGTTGCCGGTGATACGGATAACGTTTGCGCCGAGTTCGGCCATCGCTTGCTCGCGCGCAAGGCTGACATCCTTGTGGATATAAATCCTGCACTGGCAACCGGCAAGCTGTGCGCCCCATGCCACTGATCGACCATGGTTGCCATCCGTGGCAGTGGTGACCATCATGTTACCCACGGTATCTTTATGTTCACCTAAGCGGATGCTTTCCATGGTGACATCACAGCCCAGTTTTTCGCTGACGCGAGTCGCCAAATATTGCAGCACGGCATAAGCACCACCTAAGGCTTTAAAGCTGCCTAAACCAAAGCGCGTGCTTTCATCTTTATAAAGTACCTGGGCAACACCTGCTTGTTGGGCGATTTCTGGTAGCTCAAGCAATGCGGTGGTTTGATAGGTGGGCCACGATTGAATCTCGGTTTGAGCAGCGTCCATTGACGCCGCTGGAAACTGCGTGTCAACTTCGCTTGGGTAGTGGCTGGAAGCAGGGTTACCAATCCAGTGGTCTTTTAGTTTGATAGCTTCTTGCATGCTAGTAAATAGGTTTTTTGTCATGTTGCGGGTCTCAATGATTTAACAAGATTGTTAAGACGCTAACGCATCACCAATCTGAATGGCTGTTTTAAGCGCTTTTAAGCCGTCTTCGCCGCTGACAAGCGGCTTCTCACCCGTGCGGATTGAATGACAAAACGCTTCGATCTCTGCAAGAATTGCATCCCCTTTATCCAAGGCATTATCTACACAGTTAATCGGCGGTACACCGTCGTTGTCTTCTGAGGCCTCACCATCACGATCAACTTTGCAAACACGTGTTGTGTTTTCCTGAAAATCAATTGCAATGTAGGTGTCTTTTTGGAAGAAGCGCATCCGGCGTTCCTGTTTGCCGCTGACGCGGCTGGCGGTAACGTTAGCGACACAACCGTTGGTAAACTCTAAGCGCACGTTGGCTATATCGGCATCCTCTGAGACCACCGGCGCGCCATTGGCATGAATGGCGGCGACATCGGCATCCACAAGGTTGAGAATAATATCAATGTCATGAATCATCAGATCAAGCACAACGTTGACATCGGCACCACGTTTGGTAAACGGAGCTAGTCGATGAGATTCAATAAATATTGGTGACGTAATTTGTGGTGCAACCGCTAATAAGGCAGGGTTAAAACGCTCAAGGTGTCCCACCTGTAGTGTCACTTTGCGCGCTGCTGCCAAATCGACCAATTTCTTTGCCTCCTCAACGGTTGCCGTCATCGGTTTTTCAAGCAATACATGTATGCCGGCGTCTAGTAGATCCTGCGCCACTTTAAAATGCGTCATGGTGGGGGAGGCAACACTCACTGCATCCACTTGTCCAATTAAATCTAAATGGCTGGCGACTGCCTCAGTAGAAACCTCTGCCGCAACCACAGCACCACGCTCAGTGTCCGGATCAGCAATTGCGATCAAATCACAGTGACCAAGTTGCTGGTATTTTTGTGCGTGAAAGCGGCCTAGATAGCCAGTGCCGACAACCGCCGCGCGTAGCGGTTTGTCTAACGGTGAGTGTGATTCTTTGCTCATGGAAATGTTAGTTTGCCCTAGGGTAATGCGGCAAATAGTAACAAGCTTAAGTTTAAACTTGGGCATCTGGCGCGACACCGGTATATTGTCATCTTAGAGAGACTTTCGCTGTTCAAAATTCAATCAGACATTGACTTCATAACTTGACTTCATATAAACATCTTATTGCTGGCGTTGACGAGGTTGGCCGAGGCCCATTGGCTGGGTCGGTAGTCGCTGCGGCCGTCATTCTTGATCCCCAAAAGCCTATTGATGGCCTACTGGATTCAAAAGCGCTGGATGAGGCAAAGCGAGAGGCGCTGGATAAGCTGATTCGTCAGCACGCGCTGGCCTTTTGTATCGCTGAGGCGTCGGTGGCAGAAATTGATCAATTAAATATATTGCACGCCAGCATGTTGGCGATGCAGCGGGCCGTGTCTGGGCTACAATTGTCGCCCGATCTGGTGCTGGTGGATGGAAACCGCTGCCCTGATATCCCGTATCCGAGCCAAGCCATTGTTAAAGGTGACCAACACGTGCAATCCATCAGTGCTGCATCGATCATTGCGAAGGTCGCCCGCGACACCATGATGGTTAATCTGCATGCTGTGCATCCTGAATTCGGCTTTGATCGCCATAAAGGTTATCCCACTGCGCAACATCGCCAAGCCATAGAGCGACATGGCGTGCTGCCCATTCATCGTCAGAGTTTTGCGCCGGTGCGTAAAGCTATGGGTCTAATGAGTAAACCCTGATGGATGTAGCACACCAATTTGTACACCTAAGCGTACACACCGAATTTTCTCTACAAGATAGTGTTGTGCGCATCAAGCCGTTGGTGGGAGCTGTGGCGAACACCATGCCAGCGATCGCCGTGACGGACCGCGCTAATCTATTCGCTTTCGTTAAGTTTTATCGCGCTTGCTTAGGGTCGGGTATCAAGCCTATTTGCGGTGTTGATGTGCTCATTGCCAATGAAGAGCTTGAAGTGGAAACGCGCGCTTTACTGTTGGTGCAAAACAATCAAGGGTACAAAAATCTTACCAACTTAGTGTCTAAAGGCTACCAAGAAGGCCAGGCCACTGGCGCGCCGGTTATTCAGAGTGAATGGCTGCATGAGTTTAACGATGGCTTGATTATGTTGTCAGGTGGTATTGATGGCGACGTCGGGCAAGCGTTCCAGTTGGGTAAGCCAAAATTGGCGGATGCGTTCGCATTGAAATGGCAACAGTTATTTGGTGACCGTTATTACCTTGAGCTCACCCGCACGGGCAAGCCTTTTGAAGAAGCCTATATACAACGATGTTGTGAACTCGCCGCGTTTTTGGATATACCCGTTGTTGCCACTAACGACGTCCGTTTTCTGAAAAAAGACGAATACGCGGCTCACGATTCACGAATTTGTATTCAGGGCGGCTATGTATTGGCCGACCCTAAGCGCCCTGCATTGGTGACTGATCAACAGTACTTGAAAACACCGCAAGAAATGCATGCCCTGTTTAGCGACATACCGGTTGCGGTGCAAAACGCCGTAGAAATTGCCAAGCGCTGCAATATGGAATTATCCTTGGGTAAGCCAGTACTGCCTGATTTTCCAATACCCGAAGGCTATACCGAAACGGAATTCTTTTTCGAAGAAGCTCGCAAAGGTTTAGAAGCTAGGCTTGATCAGCTTTATGATCGCGAAGCTGATGATTTTGCAACGATTCGCGAACCCTATGATGCGCGCTTAGACCAAGAGCTTTCGGTGATAAGCCAGATGGAATTTCCGGGTTACTTCTTAATCGTTGCTGATTTTATCAAGTGGTCGCGAGAAAACGATATTCCAGTGGGGCCAGGGCGTGGTTCGGGTGCAGGCTCCTTGGTTGCGTACTCAATGACCATCACCGATATCGATCCTCTTGAATATGATCTGCTGTTCGAGCGGTTTCTAAACCCCGAGCGTGTATCGATGCCAGATTTTGATATCGATTTTTGTATGGATGGTCGTGATCGAGTCATTCAATACGTGGCCGACAAGTACGGCGCTAGCCGAGTATCGCAAATCATTACCTATGGCACTATGGCGGCTAAAGCGGTAGTGCGTGATGTGGGCCGGATCATGAGTCACCCTTATGGTTTTGTTGATCGTGTGGCTAAGATGGTGCCATTTGAAGTGGGTATGACACTCACTAAAGCCATGGCTGAATCAGAAGATCTAGGCCGTGCTTATCGCGAAGATGAAGAAGTGACCGCCTTGCTCGACATGGCCTTGGCTTTGGAAGGCTTGGCGCGTAACTGCGGTAAACACGCCGGTGGTGTTGTTATCGCGCCAACCGCGTTAACAGACTTCGCCCCCTTGTATTGTGAAGCTGATGGCAGCAGTTTAGTCACCCAGTTTGATAAGGATGATGCAGAAGACGTAGGCTTGGTTAAGTTCGACTTTCTTGGCTTGCGTACGCTTACCATTATCGATAATGCCGTAAAAGAAATTAACCGTCACGCCGATGAGCCGCTGGATATCATCAAGCTAAACCTTGACGATAGACCCACCTACGACTTATTACAAAGAGCAGAAACGACTGCCGTATTCCAGCTTGAATCTTCGGGTATGAAACGCCTTATCGAGCGATTGCAGCCTGATAACTTTGAAGACATCATCGCCTTGGTTGCCTTGTATCGTCCTGGTCCGTTGCAATCAGGCATGGTTGATGACTTTATCGATCGTAAGCATGGGCGTAAAAAGCTGGCATGGCCGCACGAGGACTACCAGCTAGAAATTCTAAAGCCGGTACTTGAACCAACGTACGGCGTTATCTTGTATCAAGAGCAGGTTATTCAAATTGCTCAGGTGATGGGTGGCTTTTCCTTGGGTGGTGCCGATATCTTGCGTCGTGCGATGGGTAAGAAAAAAGCCGAAGAGATGGCCAAGCAGCGCTCGGTATTTTTAGCAGGCTGCATCGAAAATGGAATCGATGGAGATCTAGCGGGCAATATTTTTGATCTGGTAGAAAAATTTGCTGGTTACGGTTTTAACAAATCTCACTCCGCGGCTTATGCCTTGTTGTCTTACCAAACAGCTTGGCTAAAAACGCATCACTGTGCCGCGTTTATGTCTGCGGTGTTGTCATCGGATATGGACAACACCGAAAAGGTGGTGATATTTAAAGAAGAATGCGATGCATCAGGTGTAACAATACTGTCGCCCGATATTAACCGATCGCAGGTTCGCTTTAGCGTTGTTGATGACAAAACAATCTTATACGGTTTAGGTGCGATAAAAGGCGTGGGAGAAGCCGCGTTAAAAAACGTGTTGGCCGAGCGAGATAAAAATGGTCCATTTACCGACCTAGATGATTTGTGCCGCCGAGCTGATCCGGGTAGCGTTAACAAACGCGTGCTCGAAGCTCTGATCCGATCCGGCGCGGCGGATGATCTGGGGCCCAACCGCGCAAGCTTGGCAGAACATCTAGCAGATGCCTTGCAAGGGGCGGATCAGTACCATCGTAATCTAGCCGCTGGGCAGGTGGATTTGTTTGGTTTGGATGATGCGGCCCCGGCCGCTGTGGTCAACCGGGCCAATGTGCCTGCTTGGTCTGATCGCGAGCGCTTAAGGGCCGAAAAAGACACACTGGGTTTATATCTCAGTGGCCACCCAATTGAAGAATTTCGCGACGAGCTAAGCAAATTTACCAAAGGCACATTAAAAGCATTGTGTGCACTGTCTGCCAGTGGCAGCAACACAGCCCAACCGGCGTATCGTCAAAAAGGTAAACCAGTGGTGGCTGCTGGTTTGGTTATTGGCGTGCGTTATCGTGATTTTCAAGGTGGCAAGATGGGCTTTGTTACGATTGATGACCAAACTAGTCGAGTCGAAATTACTTTACGTGGCGATATCATTGATTCCAGCGCTCATCTGATTCAAAAGGATGATGTGTTGGTGGTGGAAGGGGAAATTAGCCCGGATGATTTCAATGGGGGGCACAAAATAAAGGCAGCTGAGATCTATGATATGGCGCGTGCCAGAAGCCGATTTGCTCGACGATTGATCATCAGTTTATCGGCAGGGCAATTAGATGAGAAAGGATTGGCCGATCTGCTCAAAACTCTATCAACTCATAACAGTGGCAGCACGCCAGTCTGCTTTAACTACCAAAATCAGCAGGCAAGTGCCAGAATCCAAGCAGGGCGTCAGTGGTCTGTTAACCCCCAGCAGGAACTATTGGCCAGCCTAAACCTGCTAGCGGGCGAAAATAGCGTCGAACTGGTTTACTAAAGCTGCGCGTGGCCGGCACGTAAGGTAGAATAGGGTGATCTACGTCTAGCATCATTCGCGTCATCAATGAATCCGAATTTCCTCGATTTTGAACAACCGATCGCTGAACTTGAAGCCAAAATTCGGGAGCTGCAATTTGCCACCGAAGACGCTGATATCAATATCAACGAAGAAGTTGATCGGCTTAAGAAAAAGTGCAACTCGCTAACCCAAAGCATTTTCGCAAAATTGTCGTCATGGCAGGTTGCGCAAATGGCCCGTCACCCTCAGCGCCCGTACACACGATTCTATATCGATAATGTCTTCACTGATTTTGATGAGCTGCACGGGGATCGCCTTTACGGCGATGACTACGCCATTATTGGAGGTGTTGCGCGCCTTAACGATAAACCCGTTGTTGTGGTTGGCCACGAAAAAGGCCGCGATACCAAAGAAAAAATAAAACGCAATTTTGGCATGCCAAGGCCAGAAGGCTATCGTAAAGCTAAGCGCTTAATGGAGCTAGCCGAACGATTCAAAATGCCAGTGATTACGTTTATCGATACGCCAGGTGCCTACCCCGGTATCGGTGCTGAAGAGCGCGGCCAGAGTGAAGCCATCGCGCGTAATCTTTTTGTTATGGCTGATCTAAAAACGCCTATCATTTGTACTGTTATCGGGGAAGGTGGTTCTGGTGGTGCCTTAGCCATTGGAGTGGGCGATCGCGTCATGATGCTGCAATACGCTGTGTACTCGGTTATCAGTCCAGAGGGCTGCGCATCAATCCTTTATAAGAGCGTGGATAAAGCTTCAGATGCTGCTGAAGCGATGGGTATCACGTCTGATCGATTATTTGAACTAGACTTAGTTGATCGGATAATAGAAGAACCACTTGGGGGTGCGCATCGCGACCCTGAAGCCATGGCGATATCAATGCGCCAAGCATTGCAAGAAGAATTATCTGTTCTAAGCAATATGTCAGCCGATGACTTAATTAGCAATCGCTTGGCAAAGCTGCGAGCATATGGGCAGTTCAAAGAAGGATAAGGCCGCAGTTAGGCAGTCATTGAATATTGAAAACAGGGAAGCGTGTACTGGAAGTTAGAACTGCGCAAGCGCGCAGCACTATCAGTTGGGTTGTAGGAGTAGTATAGGTCGTATGAACAAGTTCCCCTCAATTGATCAAGCATTGGCCGAGTATCTTGGCAACCAAACCAAAGCCACACACTTTTGCGTCGCTTATAGCGGCGGAATGGATTCCCATGTGTTGCTTCATGCGCTGGCAACAGCGTTAGAGGCGTTTCCGGAGCAGTCAGTGCGTGCGGTGTATGTTGATCATGGCTTACAAGCTGATAGCCAACGCTGGGCCGCTCACTGCAAAACGACCTGCGACGAATTTGGCATTTCACTCCAAGTGCTGTCGGTTAATGTTGAAGATACTGGCAATGGACCAGAAGCCAATGCACGCCTGGCTCGGTATGCAGCGTTTTCTGAAAACCTTATCGATGGTGAGCAACTCCTGCTGGCTCAACATGCCGACGACCAAGCTGAAACGTTTTTATTGCAAGCGTTGCGTGGCAGTGGGCCCGATGGTCTTGCATCGATCCCGCGTAAGCGCACATTCTCCAATGGTTTTCTGTGCCGCCCCTTGCTGCCATGCAGTCAGCAACAGTTGGCCGAATACGCATCAAACCATTTGCTGGACTGGATTGAGGATCCATCCAATACCGATACAGCGCTTGATCGAAACTACCTTCGCAATGTGGTAATGCCGTTGCTCAAGGAGCGTTGGCCGGCGTCCGCACATACGCTTAGCCGCAGCGCTAAGAGAAGCGCCGCGGCCAGCCAAACTCTGCTTAGCATCGCACAAGAGGATCTAGAGCTAGTTCGCCTGCGAGGCAGCGCCGAACTTAGCGTCTCAGAGCTGCGATCATTACCCAGAGAGCGCGCCTATAACGTGTTGCGAATTTGGGTGCGTCAGTCCAAGTTGCGAATGCCTAGGCTGCAAGATTTACGTCAGGTGCTTCTAAATCTGATCAACGCTCGTGATGATTCTGCCGGTATTGTTAATGTGCGCGATTATGAATTCCGTCGCCATGGTGATCGCCTGTATCTACTGCCACCACAAATCAGTAGCGAGCCCTTTCAATATACGTGGGATGCGCCATTCGACGAGCTATTGATCCCGGAAACAGGTATTACCTTAAGTATGCAAGCTTGTCAGGAGCAGGGTATCAATTTACCTCAACAGGGCTGCATCACAGTGCGTAATAGAAGTGGAGGGGAATTGATCAAGCTGGGAGAGCCTGCTTTTCATAAAGCTGTAAAAAAATTGTTACAAGAATCCTCGGTGCCGCCTTGGCAGCGGGACTCAATTCCGTTGCTGTATGTTAACGACAGGCTTGTTGCCGTGTGGAACATTGCGGTAGCGGTCGATTTCCGAACAGCCACACAAAACGCTACAGAATTCGCTTAATTAGGTCTGTAATTGACAGTTCGGCAATTGTCGATTGGGTGCGCTTCTGGTAAGCTTATCTTCCATCCTTGAGGCATTCAGGTGCTTCATTATTCAGCAACGTTACTAGTGATTTTTTCTGTCGTTTTAGAGCATCGTTGCTGAGAGTTTTTTTACCCTTTTTTTAGCGTCACCTAGCATAAGCTTGCTTTGGTGCGCCCGGACCAGATAGCAGCATATGACGCGTTTCATTTTCGTAACCGGCGGTGTGGTTTCATCGTTAGGCAAGGGTATCTCAGCCGCATCATTGGCTGCATTGCTCGAAGCGCGCGGCCTTACGGTGACGATGCTCAAATTGGATCCCTACATAAACGTTGATCCAGGCACCATGAGCCCTTACCAGCATGGTGAGGTCTTTGTCACAGAAGATGGCGCTGAGACCGATCTAGATCTTGGCCATTACGAACGATTCGTGCGCATTACCACCAGTCAAAATAATAACTTCACCACCGGCCGCGTATACGAAACCGTGATTAAAAACGAGCGCCGTGGTGCCTATCTTGGAGCAACAGTTCAGGTTATCCCGCACATCACTGACGAAATCAAACGCCGAGTGGTAAAAGGCGCAGGCGACGCTGATGTGGCCATGGTCGAGATTGGTGGCACAGTAGGCGATATTGAATCACTGCCCTTTTTAGAAGCGATACGTCAGATGGCTGTTGAGCTGGGCCGCGAGCGCACGATGTTTATTCATCTTACGCTGGTGCCTTATATCGCCACTGCTGGCGAAATCAAAACCAAACCTACACAGCACTCCGTGAAGGAGATGCGTTCGATCGGAATTCAGCCTGACATTTTATTGTGTCGCTGTGATCGCCCTTTGCCCGATGCTGAGCGTCGCAAGATAGCGCTTTTTACCAACGTTCAAGAAGAAGCGGTTATTGCGGCTAGCGATGTTGATTGCATCTATGGCATCCCGCGCATGTTGCATGAGCAAAATCTAGATGATTTGGTTGTTAAACGCTTTGGCCTAGACTTACCGCCAGCTGATTTGAGCGAGTGGGATGCAGTGGTTGAGGGTATTCGAAGCCCGGCAAAATCAGTCACCATTGGCATGGTGGGCAAATACACTGAATTAACCGAATCCTATAAATCACTCAATGAAGCCCTAGCGCACGCGGGAATCAAAACTGATAGCCGAGTAAAAATTCGGTATCTGGATTCTGAAAAGCTTGAGCGTGGCGATATGACTGCGCTCTCAGATATCGATGCGATCCTAGTGCCGGGTGGGTTTGGCACTCGTGGCATTGAAGGTAAGATCACGGCGGCTCGTTATGCACGTGAAAACAATATCCCTTATTTGGGTATTTGCCTAGGTATGCAAGTTGCCGTGATTGATTTTGCGCGTGAAATTGCTGGCATCGAAAATGCCAATAGCAGTGAGTTTGATTTGGCCACGCCCGATCCAGTTATCGCCTTAATCACTGAGTGGAAAGATAAAAAAGGCGAAACCGTGGTTCGCAATAGCGAGTCAGATCTCGGTGGCACGATGCGCTTGGGTGGCCAGGAGTTCACCATGCAAGCTGATAGCTTGTCAGCGCGTGTATATGGAAATACTAAAGTGGTTGAGCGCCACCGTCACCGATTTGAATTTAACGATAACTATGCCAATCGCTTATCAGCTGCTGGCTTGGTGATATCCGCCAGATCTAACGACGAGCTTGGGCTAGTCGAAATGGTTGAGTTACCGAACCACCCTTGGTTTATCGGTTGTCAATTTCATCCCGAGTACACATCCACTCCACGTGATGGTCATCCCTTGTTTACAAGCTTTATTAATGCAGCGCTTGCAGCTCAGGCTCGAGGCGTAACAGTAGATAAATCTGCTGTTGTTGCTAGCCCTACTGAAGCGGTATAAAAAACATGCAATTGTGTGGTTTCGAAGTTGGTCTCGATCAACCAGTGTTTGTCATTGCAGGCCCCTGTGCAATAGAATCCGAAGCGATGGCGATGGATACCGCGACAACGCTCAAAGCGATGTGCGAACGCGTGGGCATTCCACTTATTTATAAATCCTCATTTGATAAAGCCAATCGCTCATCAATCGATAGTTATCGAGGCTTGGGTATGGCTGAGGGTTTACGTATTTTAGCTAAGGTTAAAAGTGAGATCGGCGTGCCGGTATTAACCGATGTGCACGAAGACACTCCCATTGATGAAGTTGCTGATGTCGTTGACGTATTGCAAACGCCTGCATTCTTGTGCAGACAAACCAACTTTATTACTCGCGTGGCAAAAGCAGGTGTTCCGGTCAATTTTAAGAAAGGCCAGTTTCTATCGCCCAACGAGATGGTTAATGTCGTTAAAAAGGCACGTGATGCTGGCAATGATCAAATTATGGTGTGTGAGCGTGGTGCATCCTTTGGCTACAATAATTTAGTGTCAGACATGCGTGGTCTTGCGATTATGCGTAACACTAATTGCCCCGTAGTTTTTGATGCAACTCACTCTGTGCAATTACCAGGTGGGGAAGGCACATCATCGGGTGGTCAGCGTGAGCACGTGCCTGTGCTAGCCAGGGCGGCTGTGGCGGCTGGGGTATCAGGTTTGTTTATGGAAACGCATCCTGATCCTGCAAACGCTTTAAGCGACGGGCCCAATGCTTGGCCACTTGATCGGCTCGAACCACTACTAGAAATTTTAATGGCGTTGGATGCAACTGTTAAAGCACAGCCTTTTGCAGAAGTGCAATACACCAACGATCAAAGCTGATTTAGACATATATAAGTAGAGATATTATTAAATGAGTAATCAAATTGCCGACATACGCGCCCGTGAGATTATGGACTCGCGTGGCAACCCTACTGTTGAAGCTGACGTCACGCTTAAGTCTGGCGTGGTGGGGCGTGCTGCTGTGCCTTCAGGTGCATCCACTGGTACTCGCGAAGCGCTAGAAATGCGTGATGGGGATAAAAGCCGCTATTTGGGTAAAGGTGTGCTTAAAGCCGTTGCGAATATTAACGGGTCAATTCGCGATGCATTGATTGGTCACGATTGCACTGATCAGGCTGGCATTGATAACACCATGCTTAAACTCGATGGATCGGAGAACAAAGATAAGCTGGGTGCCAATGCCTTACTCGGCGTGTCGATGGCTAGTGCACACGCTGCAGCCAATGCTCAGGGTAAGCCATTGTTTCAATATCTTGGCGGTGAAGATGCTGTTACCTTACCAGTGCCAATGATGAATATCATCAACGGTGGATCACATGCAGATAACAGTGTTGATTTGCAAGAATTTATGGTCATGCCTGTCGGTGCTAAATCGTTCAGCGAAGCGCTGCGTTGTGGTGCTGAGATTTTTCATAGTTTGCGTGATGTATTGCATGGCAAAGGAATGAACACTAACGTAGGTGATGAGGGTGGTTTTGCCCCAAACTTGACGTCAAATGAAGAAGCCATTGAAGTCATCCTCACTGCCATCGATAAAGCAGGCTACACGGCTGGTAAAGATGTCTATCTTGCCTTGGATGTTGCAGCGTCAGAATTTTATGAAGATGGTAGCTACAACCTCGCATCAGAAAATAAGAAATTCTCTGCAGAGCAGTTTGTTGATTACTTAGCTGATTGGGTTAGCCGTTACCCAATTATTTCAATCGAAGATGGTCTAGATGAAAGCGATTGGGATGGTTGGAAGATAATGTCAGAGCGTTTAAACGATAAGATTCAAATTGTGGGTGATGATCTGTTTGTTACCAACCCTAAAATTTTGGCGCGTGGAATTGAACAGAAAATAGCTAATTCGATTTTGGTAAAAGTTAACCAAATAGGCACACTCACTGAAACGCTTGAAACCATTACCATGGCGCATAAGTCAGGTTATACAACAGTGACCTCTCATCGCTCTGGCGAAACTGAAGACACAACTATTGCTGATTTAGCGGTAGCCACTAATGCCAAGCAAATTAAAACCGGATCACTATCGCGCTCTGATCGTATTGCTAAATACAACCAACTGTTGCGTATCGAAGAGATCTTAGGTGATCGTGCAGTCTATGCCGGCGCAAGTGCATTTAATCAATCCTTGTAACGCGACAGGTCGTCGAGGTTAATGAAGGTACTGATCGCTTTACTAGTGATACTGCTGATAGGCTTACAATTTCGCTTATGGTTTGGCGATGGCAGCCTGCAAGAGGTATCACGCCTGCGCGATGAAGCACGTGATACACAAACCGAATTGATCCGGCTACGCGGGCGCAATCAGGCCTTGCAAGCCGAAGTGGCTGATTTAAAAAGTGGATTAGACGCCATCGAGGAACGTGCCCGAGCTGAGCTGGGCATGATTGACCCTGATGAAACCTTCTATCAATTTGTACGCGAAAAATCGACGCGCAGGACATCAATCAATAACTCGAATAATACCCAAGGTAGCGGCGTGCTAATAGACCGCGCCACTGGCGCTCAATAGGTCCGTGCGTGACTACCATTGCGCCTATCATCGACAATATCTGGGCAGTGGTACCTGCTGCCGGAATTGGGCAACGTATGCAGTTGTCTCAGCCCAAGCAATATCTCAATATTGCCGGCAAAGCGGTGTTGCAGCACAGTTTAGACGCCTTGTTATCCGTACCTAAAGTTGAACGTGCCGTGGTGGCATTAGCGGCGAATGATGCTCATTGGCCTCAACTACCTGCAAGCAGGGATACTCGTATCAGCACAGTGGTGGGTGGTAGTGAGCGTGCAGATTCTGTTATGGCTGGCTTAAAAGCTGTTATTGATCAAGCTGGAGATACCACTTGGGTAGTTGTGCATGATGCGGCGCGACCACTCGTTGCCACAAACGATATTGTACGCTTGGTTGATCAAGTCGCCGAGGGACAATGGGCTGGTGGCATATTGGCTACGCCCTTACAAGACACGCTCAAACTGGCAAGCGATGATCAAACATTAGAAATTAGAGAGACGGTTGATCGACGCCGCTTATGGCTGGCGCAAACCCCTCAGTTGTTTAGAGCGGGCGAATTGCTAGCGGCTTATCAGGCACAAATTAATAACCCCGATGCTCAAATCACTGACGAAGCATCAGTGATGGAGCTTGCTGGCCATACACCAGTTTTGGTTGAAGCCTTGCAGGCAAATTTTAAAATTACACGCGACAGTGATATCAAACTTGCTGAAGTGTTGCTACTAGATCGATCCTCCTCAACCTAAGGACAAAAGGCTGTGAAAACATGATGCGCATAGGGCAAGGCTTTGATGTACACGCGTTTACTGATGGCGATCATCTAATGATTGGCGGTGTGCGTATTCCGTTTAATCATCAGTTTAAAGCTCACTCTGATGGAGATGTTTTGTTACACGCCATTTGTGATGCATTATTAGGTGCAGCAGGTCTTGGTGATATTGGCCGACATTATCCAGATACAGATCCAGCCTACAAAGGTATTGATAGTCGAGTACTATTGCGTGATGTGGTTAGCCAGCTAGCACAACGTTCATGGGAGTGCGTCAATGTTGATGCGACCGTAATTGCGCAAGCGCCTAAAATGGCCCCTTACGTTGAGCAGATGCAGAGCACGATTAGCAGTGACATTGGCATTGACGCTCTATGCGTTAATGTAAAGGCCACCACCAGCGAACAATTGGGTTTTACCGGAAGAGGTGAAGGCATCGCCGCCAGTGCGTCGGTATTGCTTCAAGCTGTTAGCGCGGCCAAAGAAACCAATTGAATTAAACGAATCAATGAAGTTTGATAAGGAATAGACATGGCAACAATCGCAATTATTGGTGGTACTGGCTTGGCTCGCATGGAAGGCCTAGAGATCAAAAGCCGCGAAATGATTAAAACGCCTTATGGTGCGCCATCATGCCCAATTATTTATGGCGAGCTAAACAAGCTACCTATTGCATTCTTGGCGCGTCACGGCAGTACTCACAAAATCCCGCCGCATCGCATTAATTACTGCGCCAATATTTGGGCCTTACAATCAATTGGTGTTAAAAAAATACTCGCAGTTGCTGCGGTGGGCGGAATCAGTAAAGAGTGTACGAATGGCAGTATCGTTGTGCCTGATCAAATTATTGATTACACCACCGGGCGTAAGAATACGTTTTTCGACGGTATGCCTGATGAGGTGCGACACGTTGATTTTAGTTATCCCTATGATGATGAAATCCGGCAGGCATTGATAAGCTCAGCTGGCAAATCTGGTGCTGGCGTTGTTGATCATGGCACCTATGGCGCCACTCAAGGCCCACACCTGGAAACCATTGCTGAGATAAACCGAATGGAACGCGACGGTTGTACGATTGTTGGCATGACAGGTATGCCAGAAGCGGTACTAGCTCGCGAGCTGGACATGGCCTATGCATGCTGTGCTGTTGTTGTTAATGCGGCGGCTGGAAAGGGTGCTGGCGTGATATCGATGGAGGAAATTAGCCAAGGCATTGAAGCAGGCATGCACACCGCTCGTGGAATTATTGAAGGGGCGGTGAAGGTTCTTTAAGTGCCACAAAACGTTTTCTCTACCATTTCATGTTTAGTGGGTGCTTCGGCAAGATAGTTGTATTGTTCTTTTTGGCTATAGGGATTTTTCAGCGCATCGACTAATTGATTAAATGGCTCGAAGTCATTGGCAACTGCTGCTTGTATACACGCTTCTATTCTGTGATTACGTGGTATCAGCGAAGGATTGTGCTGTTGCATTAATACTTGTTGTTGTTCGCTACTCGTGCTTTGCTGCATTAAGCGTTGCTGCCATTGTTCAATCCAGTGTTGCAATGATGCCGGTGGTTGATAATAAGGGGTAGGGTCGAGAACACCGCTAGAGGCTGATGGCTTCAATTTAGTCAGATGGTAATGCGTTAAATAGGTAAAAGTAAGCGTAAAGTCTGCTTCACTCTCGGCCATTAAATCCAACAGCTCGGTGAGTAGTTGCATATCATTATTCTGCTGCTCACTGATGCCAATTTTGGCTAGCATGCGTTTGCTGTATGCATCACCATAGTGTTGTGGAAACTCATCGAGTAAGGCTTGCGCACTGCTTAGCGCTATATCTTTATCATCATCCATAAACGGCAATAGAGCTTGAGCAAAATTGGATAGATTCCACTGCGCAGCGGCCGGTTGGTTAGCATAAGCATACCGACCCATTTGATCAATTGAGCTAAACACCTTTTTAGGGTTGTACTCATCAAGGAAAGCGCAAGGCCCGTAGTCGATCGTTTCACCAGATACAGCCATATTGTCGGTGTTCATCACTCCATGGATAAAACCAACGCTCTGCCAATGCGCAACCAAATCTGCTTGCCTAATAATTACGGCTTTAAATAAAGCGGATGCTGGGTTAGTTGCGGTGCTAAGTTCTGGGTAGCAGGTGCTAATCATATGCAGCATAAGTGCTTCGATCGCTGGTAAATCGTTACGCGCAATAAAATACTGATAGGTACCGACTCGCACATGACTATGCGCTACGCGTGTA
>CALGND010000134.1 GCA_937958675.1 uncultured Granulosicoccaceae bacterium | reverse complement strand
GCCTTCTGTCACCTTCAATGATAAGAAAGTGGCTACACTGCCACGCGGTACTGACTGGATGGCCGTTGTTGGGATTCCACTGAGCACAGATCCTGGAGACCATTCCTTGACAGTGCGCCAAGGCGAAATCTCGCGAGACATGATGTTCAGCGTCAGGCCCCACGAATATGCCGAGCAACGCATCACTATTACAAACAAACGCAAGGTCGACCCACTGCCCTTCGACATGGATCGCATCAACGCAGAAAAAGTGCGTGTTGCGGCTGTGCGTACAATTCACAATGATGGCGCGCTGCAGAAACCTTTTGTATGGCCCGTTAAAGGCATCATCAGTAGTCCGTTTGGTCTACGCCGCTTCTTTAACGACAAACCACGACGCCCGCATGGTGGTATCGATATCGCAGCTGACGAAGGTGTGCCAATCATTGCCCCCGCCGATGGCAAAGTGGTTGAAACAGGCGACTATTTTTTTAACGGCAATTGCGTATTCATCGAACACGGCTCAGGCTTACTCACCTTTTATGCACACATGAGCCGTATTGATGTAGCTATTGGTGACACGGTTAGTGCTGGTGATGTTATCGGCGCTATTGGTGCCACTGGCAGAGTGACTGGACCACATTTGCATTGGTCCGTTGGTTTGAATGGGACGTGGGTTGATCCAATGTTATTTGTTGCGGAATAAACCGGTTTTAGCGTCATCTCAACGAACGCGGGCTAGGCGCTCTGCGGGGTAGACCCATCTTACTCGCCGTTAAACTCTTTCGACAATTCCAGAGCTCGCTTCGCTCGGCTTTTACCACCGGGGTGACTAGAGAGATAGTTGTTAACTTCTTTATCGTCACCACCTTCATCGTTGTCTACATCTTCCAGCGTTTCCTCGGTTAGCTTTAATATAATCGTAGCAAAGTGCTTCGGATCTATTCCGAGATCAGCTAAATGTTTGAACGAATACTCATCAGCACTCGACTCCGCTTTACGTGAATAATTACTTTGCATTAAAAATACCGGCACTGATACGATCAGCTCACCAATGCCACTGGCATCACCTACCGCCATTGCCAAAATGACCGTCATTGCTGAGGCTTGCGCCGCCTGCGTTAAACCATGCCGTTCGACAACATGACCCACCTCGTGCAACAGGACTGCATCAAACTCCCCTGGGTGCTCAACTAGGTTAATAAACGCATCGGTAACAATGATATCGCCGCCTGGCAATGCCATGGCATTGGGCAAACCACGCATATTCCTAAAATGCAGTTTGAACGTAAAGCCTTCATGCGGAATTCTAGCGATCACGGAGTCAAACTGAGCTTGCCACTTAGCTTGTTCATCTACACTTAATGATGTTTCCTTAAAGAAAAATCTGTCCATGCTATCCATCGCACCGTCTGAGATTACCTCTGCACTGCGTACCGGCATCTTATTCGCGACAAATGTGGCTGCCGCTGGCAAGCCATAGACAAAAAACAACGCTGAAAAAACAACAGTTGCAACCACTCCAAGCACGACAAGCTGAGTGCTTTTCTCCAATTTATGGAGAATGCCAATGGTTTCTCCCTTATGTTTAGTTTGCTTTAGCAGTTGATCAATTTCATTATTGTGAGTCGATTCGAACAAGGAATCATCTTGCCAATAGATCTTTCTAGCAATATCACCAACGCGATCAGATACGGTTAAATCGTGCAAAGAGCCTGAACGAAGCAGCTCACCATCATTGTTGAACAGCTGGTACATCTCGTCTATGCAATTGAGGTGGGCGTCTGTGCGAGTAGAACTACCCACCTCATAAAAATAACCGTCTATTCTCATCAGTCAATTTGCATCAGTCGATTTTTATCAAGTAACAACTTAAATACCAATATCAAGATCCAAGTCGAATGCGTCTCCAAGCTCGGACCCTATTGACGTCACTTTGTCTTGCTCATCAGCAGCAAATTTATCAAGCGGGCCATTTGAGCTAATTGTTGTGTTACGTGCAAAAAAGCGTGCGATACGCACTTTTATCCACGGATAAGCAAACCCGATTGTAATAACAAGCAATAAAAAATTACTCACCGATAGCCACCACAGCGGCATCATTTTTACCGTTGAATGTAAATTCACTCGCCCACCAATACTTGTTAGGTTATACCGGTAGTTGCGAATCCTGGATCGCCAATATGCTGTGATGATTGCACCGACGAGAAAAAGCAAGGCGTACGCCGCCACTAATGAAGCAGTAGCAATAGGAGTTTGGAGCATTGCCTCTAAGCTCTCTGGATCGTCAAACAGTGAATCCAAATTAATACCGAGGAAACTATGCACAAAAACCGCAATGCCTATAAGAACTCCAATTAGTACAAAAAACATTAAATAGGTTTTTAAATAGATCCAAAAAAAGGCCTTTTTCGCCAGCGGTGCTGCAAACTTAGCCGTGCCATAGCGATGAAAGTTGTGTGAGTAGTATGCAAGCAATTGATGGAAAATTGAGTACAACAAGATTCCACCTATAGTAAATAGGAACGGAATAGTTACAAAGACACTGGGTAATAAAGTCTTAGCACCGAAGATCAGCGAACCGCCTACCACTAAAATAAGTATTGGCAGCAACAGGATTATGAAATAGATACGAGAAGCAGTGCCAGAGAAACCAAAGCGGACGTTTCGGTAGCTACTCATGCGTGCATTAAATTTAAGCGAACGCCATATCACCCAAGGTATCAGCAAAAAGATAAGCCCATAGGCGACGAACGTGGCGTATGGATGAATAATTCCTGCTAGAGAAACCGCAATCAACGCGACGACTGCGATGAGTCGCCCAAGAAATATTTGCTTGCCGGTAGCGTGATATTCGAAGGAGCTGTTGTCGACTACTGTGTTGCCGTAAAAATAGCGCTTTGTTCTCACTTTTGCCCATGGCGCGTAGATCGATAAGGTCACAATAGTGAGCAGCACATTAACGATCCAGATTTTGAAGAATTCAGCGCCACTGCCTTTGAATTCAACTGGATATTGCGTACTTGACGTATCCGCTGAAGCATCTGTCATTGAAACAGCTGGCGGTATGGTGAGCTCGTCAGTCAACTTCCCTTCTCCTTATAGGTTCATTAATACGTCTGCGGCGCCTAGCGGCATTCCTTAAGCCTAGCGCAATCTTAGAGTAATACTCATGGTTTTACAATTTCGCTCAAGATGAGTTCAGCCAAGATAGAAGGTGCATCATCCCAGCGTAAGCGGGGATCCATTTCGCTATCGCTAAGCTTCACAATATGCTGGGTCCCCGCTTGTGCGGGACGACGGTAATACGCGGACGTAGCAGTAAGTCAGAGCAAGGAGAAGGTACGTCATCCCCGCGTAGGCGGGGACGACGGTAATACGTGGACGTAGCAGTAAGTCAGATTAAGGAGCAGTTGCTGCTTTTGCAAAGTTGCCCAGTGCACCGCTGATTTTTTCAAATGCAGCATCACAGCCTTCCGTGTGATGACGCCCTTTGATAAACATTGGGTCATTGTAGCCAAGCCACACTTTGCCGGCTTCATCTTCCCAGGCCAACATTTTTTGCGGCAAATCGATCGCAAGACTTTGCGAGCAAAGCATTAGCGGTGTGCCCGCTTTTGGGTTACCAAAAATCATAAGTTCGGTTGGGCGTAGCTCAAGATCAACGCTAGCAGCGTTAGCACTATGGTCCAGTCGTGCCATGATTTTCATGCCTTTACTTTCTAACACTACAGCTAATTTATCGAGTGTTTCTTTAACGCTGTGTGGGCTAGGCACCACGACCATGCCTTCCGGCTCAGACATAGCAGCATGAGCAGTTGAGATAAGTCCAGTGGCAGTGATGGTCGCTAGCAGTAGCGATTTTATAGAGCGAAGCATATTGTTTTTCCTTTTTAGATTGAATAACACCTAGGCGAAAGTTCGACGCTTTATGGTGTTTTTAGTTCAACGTTTGCTGGACAATAGTATATTGCCTGCCACCGCTGCCCACAAGCTCCTTAAAATTGCGCTGAAAACCCTCGATTCAGCCCCGGGTGAATACAAATCCGGCAGTATGGCGTTGCATCGAGCGGCTGCGCAATAGCGGACTGTAATTGAACACGTTAAGCCGCACACAAATGCATTAGAGGCGTTATGCAACGCTAGCGCTGGGTTAACCGCGCGCCCTGATATGAACCGATGCAAAATCGTTGCTGCCATGGTACTTTGCCGCATGAGCTTGAGTAAGCCATCAGCCACCCTTTTATGAAAAATCAGGTACTAGCATGACGACCAACATAACAAATCCTGCTCTACCCACTGTCGCTCTGCTGGACGATTACCACAACCGTGCTCACAGCTTCGCTGATTGGCAGGGCCAACAATTTGCGCAAATCGAATTTATCAGCGAACCATTTGCAGATGAAGCAGCACTGATAGCGTCGCTAAAACATGTAGAGGCGGTAGGTTTGATGCGTGAGCGCACACCGTTTCCGGCCAGTGTGATTCAACAACTACCCAATCTCAAACTCATCGTCACTAGCGGTAAAGCCAACGCTTCTATTGATGTAAAGGCTGCAGCCGCTCAAGGGGTAACAGTGTGTGGAACCGAATCCCCCGGTCACGCCACGGCGGAACTTGCGTTCCTTTTAGTGATGAGCTTAACCCGTCAACTTATCCCTTTAGTGAATGGCTTACAAAACAGTGAATGGCAACCAGTGATGGGCAGCGATTTACGCGGCAAAACGTTGGGCATTTTGGGATTAGGCCGCCTGGGCAAGCAGCTGGCAGGCTTTGCACAAGCGATGGGCATGCGAGTCATTGCCTGGAGTGAGAACCTTACCGAACAAACCTGCTTGGATAGCAATGTGGAATACGTGAGCCGCGCCAGCTTGTTTGAGCAAGCCGATTCGGTGTCAATTCACTTGCGGCACTCAGCACGCACTCACAGTATGGTCAATGCCGATGATTTATCACGGCTAGGCGAAACGGGCTATCTGGTTAATACATCAAGAGCTGAAATAGTGGACTTAAAGGCACTACAACATGCACTTGATAACAATATCATTGCTGGCGCTGCGATTGATGTGTATGAGCAAGAACCAACGCCACCGGAATACTGGATGATTGATCATCCAAGAGTGCTAGCAACGCCACATGTGGGCTACTGCACTAAAGAAACCTTTGAAGTATTTTACGGGCAAATGTTGGAAGCGTTTAAGGCCTACTATGCAGGCAAGCCTATACGAGTAATATCACCCAGCTGATGCAAGGCGTTGTATCTGTGCTTCTCGGCACAGAGCAGCTAATCGAAATAGGCTGTGCACCATTTTAGAATACGGAATTGATATAAAGAATGTTGCAATCAACGATAAATGGATAATCAACCAAGCCGCGGCAAAGCTAGTGCCACTTGCCCAGTAAAGCAATAAGCCAGTTGTAGACACGGCAAAAAGCAAGCCCACAAATGCGTATTCGCCATTAGTGCGATTAGCTGAGCCAAGCTTGGTATCGGCTTTCCATTTTAATACGGCCAATGCTGCGGTACCACAAGACAGCAATATACCGCCCACCACTCCCAAGAGTTTTGGCAAACTAAACAAGGCATACGGTGCTGGCAAACTAAATATGTAGTGATATATCGTTGCCACAGAAGTACTGGCAAAACACATCAAAAAACCATACATCGTGGCGTGATGCGCCCAACGTCGTAAATGTGTGTAGCGCTCAGCTGCTTCGTAATTACAACCCTGCCCCTGTCCACCTGATAGATTTTTCATAGTTGCGGCCGATCCTAGGGCATTGCGAATATCACTTACCGCCACGCGCGAACCGCCTACAGATTTCCAATAACCGCGAATACCAAACAACAAGGCAATCCATGGCAATAAAAATAACGGTAGAAATATTGCTACTAGTGCGGAATGACTGATAGACGAATAGAACGGCTCAGATGACACCCAACTCACACCTGCACCAAATGAAAACAACACCATAAACACAACAGTCATTAAGAGATACGGCCACAGCTTCGCTTGAAACAATTTAGAAATTCCACTGGGCTTAATATGTTGCTCCCAATTTTGCGCTCGGATATCGGCTAATAACGCGGGGATGTTGATCGCAAATTCATGCGGCTCGGTATATTGGCAAGCGTAATAACAACCGCGGCAGTTATGGCACAGGTTTGCCAAATGAGAAACGGTAGGTTTATCGAAGCTACGGTATCGAGTGAGCGCTTTAAACGCATTGCAATACCCCTCACAATAGCGACAGGAATTACATACGGTCAGCTGCCGTACTGCCTCATGATTATGCGTTAACATATTTCGCTGCCTCTGAGCCTGCAATTCGGCCAAACGCCGTTCCGATGGTCATCCCAAAGCCTGCCAAATAGCCTTCGCCCAAAATGTTGCCCGCGATTATCTCGCCTGCCGCCCATAGGTTATCGGCCGTTACGCCGTCAAACGTCACTCTCGCTGTGTTATCCACATTCACCCCTAAATAGGTAAAAGTAACCCCAGGCTTTAGGCTGTAACCGTAGTAAGGCGGTTGATCAATTGGCCTTGCCCAGTTTGTTTTAGCAGGTGTTAAGCCTTGCGTTGCTAAGCCATCTAATTCGGTTGCCTGAAACTCACCATCGGTGCAAGCGCGATTAAACTCGTTAATTGATGCCAAGGTTGTATCAGTGGGTAAGCCTAATTGTTCGATAAGCTCAGCTAGCGTATCGCAGCGAATCGCCGGGAACACCGATGGCATAAATAGCTTGCTGGATTTTTCATCGATGATGGCAAACGCGATTTGGTCTGGCTGTTTTGCAACTAAGCGCCCCCATATGGCGTAACGTTTTGGCCAAACATCCTCACCTTCATCGTAAAAGCGTTCGCCTTTGTTGTTCAAGACTACAGAAAACGGAACGCAATCCAATCGGGTCACGATGCCACCATCATACTCTGGCGCTCGGCCGTCAATAGCAACTGCGTGACATTGAGTTGGGTCGCCAATGCTATCTGCACCATGGGCCAACAATCGCTTTAACACTTCTCCTCGGTTATACGGCGTGCCACGGATAAGGAAGTTTTTAGCGGCGTCTCCCCATGCCTCTTGCAACCATTGTTTGTTTGATTCAAACCCACCAGACGCAATAACCACTGATTTGGCACGCATATAGTGTTGCTGCCCATCATGATTGACTAACACACCATCGCAACGACCATTGTCGATGTGAATATCAAGCGCAGTGGCTTCGTACATAATTTTCACGCCTAGATCGTTGCAACGCTGAAAATAGGCGTTAACCAGCGCTTTACCGCCGCCAAGAAAAAAAGCATTTGTACGAGATAAGGACAAGGTGCCAGACAAAGAAGGTTGAAACAACACACCCTGACGAATCATCCACTCGTAACAGTCTGGCGCGTTGGCAATCACCTGCTTAGCTAAGGCCTCATCTGTGTTGCCTTTGGTTACCAATAACAGGTCGTTATAAAATTCATCCTCACTGTACTCACCGGAAAGTACGCCCAAGGGTGCTGCATGCGCACAGCGAAAGTTTCGCGTGTGCCGGCTATTACCACCACGGTACTCGCGTGGAGCACGCTCTAATAACACCACAGATGCACCAGTCTCTGCGGCAGTTATTGCAGCACAAAGCGCTGCATTGCCACCGCCCACAACGATAATGTCGGCAACTAGCTCACCTTCACCCGGCGTGATTAGCGTTAGATCCGCCTCCGGCGCCGCAAGTAGCTCAGACATGCCAAGGATTCATTTGGTATTGACGAATGCGCGATTGCTGAGCATTTTGCAAGTGAGTGCTCATGATCGCTTCAGCTTTATCAGCATCGCGTTTTTCGAGCGCTTGTATTAAGGCTCGGTGTTCTTTGATCGCACCATTTGCCCGTTTTGTATCGGTCAATGTTGATGGGCCTAGCACTAACATGGTGCGCTGCATACTCTCAACCGCTTTAGTGAGAAATCGATTTTTAGCCATCTGTAGTAATGCAAAATGAAACTGTTGATTCAGGGCGGCCATTTTTCCAGAATTATTTTTGGCTTTCTCAAATTTTGATTGAATGTGTTTAAGCTCTGCCAACTCGATATCAGTTGCTTTAACTGCAGCGATGCGGGCAACGGCTCGTTCATGCACCTCACGTACTTCATAAATCTCTATCACTTCGGTGTAGTCGAGCACACGTACTCGCATTCCCAAGCGAGGCTCCGATACTAGCAAACCTTCCATTTCGAGTTTTCGCAACGCTTCCCGCACTGGCGTGCGGCTAATTCCAAACTCTTCAGCCACCAGTTGCTCGCGCAGATAATCACCTGGCTGGATAAGCCCCGCCTGCAATCGATTAATCAACTCTCGATAGCAAGTGATAGCTTGATTTTCGGATGCGGATACCATTCGACTGATTGTATACTTTTGGATACAATAACGCCATGGCCCAACCATTGATAACGCAAAACCAAATAATCACTCTCGCTCTAGCTTTTGTAGGTGGGTGTTTATTGTATTGGTTAGACGCGCCTCTGCCTTTTTTGTTTGGCTCTCTTGGCGCTTGCTTGATTGCCGCAACACTCGGTGTGCCATTACAGGGGGCCCCATTTTTGTCAACAGTCAGCCGCACCGTATTGGGTGTAGCGATTGGGGCATCGATCACTTGGTCTTTACTCAGCCAATTTGTGTCGCTAGCGCCTACCCTACTTTTAGTGCCACCCTACATTGCCATCATCGCGTTTATTGGAGTCAACTATTTTCACCGTATTCTCGGTTATGACAAAACTACCGCGTACTACGCCGCTATGCCAGGCGGCTTACAAGATATGGTGGTATTCGGCGAGGAAGCAGGCGCCAATGCCCGCACACTCTCGTTAATACACGCAACACGACTACTACTTATGGTGACTGCCGCGCCAGTGATACTGGTAACGTTTTTTCAGGCAGATTTAACCCATCGTTTGGGCCCACCAGCAAGCGAACTGCCGATTTACCACTTAATCTTAATCTTAGCGATCGGTATCACTGGATGGAAGCTTGCCGAGTGGCTCGGATTGTTTGGCGCATCAGTAATAGGGCCTATTCTTTTATCGATTCCACTTAGCCTGACGGGTGTGCTCACTGAACGACCATCGCAAGAAGTAATCATGGTGTCGCAGTATTTTATCGGCCTTGGTATTGGTGTGTACTACCGCGGTATTACCCCTGTAGAAATTCGCCGAGACATTCTTGCTGCAAGTGGTTTTGTACTGATATTAGTTTTAATCGCCGCAATATTCATTGCACTGGCATCTGTTGTTAGCAACCTTAACCCTACTGATATATTTTTAGCTTTTTGGCCCACCGGGCAAGCTGAAGTCGCGGTGCTGAGCCTGGCTGCAGGAGCTAATGTGGGTATCATCGTTGCTCATCATCTGGCACGTATCATTCTCGTCATTTTGGGCGCGCCCACCTTCGCCAAGTTTTTAAAGCACGACACAAAACCAGATATCCCAAAATAAGCCATAACAATTCACGACTATTACTGGAGAGACATAATGAATTACGCAATCGATAAAAAGCTATTTCATGTAGGAGAGCTAAGTGAAGAACAACCACAGCCTACTCAGTTTCAACCCAATCCATTTAAAAAAGGCGAACCTCCAGAGCCACTGAGTTTTGAGGTGGTGGTGACTGCTGAGGCAACCGAAAAACAGAAGAAAACCGGCGTTGTCCAGGTCAACATTCCTGGGTTTTCCGCAGTAAAGCTATTCTGCGATGAGCAGATTCCGATTGGTGATGACACCGCCCCGCCCCCGCTAGCGTATCTTTGCGCAGGCATTGGATTTTGCCTCTTGACACACATGACCGACATCTACACAGCCCGGAAAATCAATATTAAATCACTGAAGCTTGAACAGAGGGTTGGGTTTCAAACCAACTTGTCGAACATGCGGCAACTGGGGCACACGACTGACGGCAAAACTGAGTATATAGAAACACATGTTCTTATTGATAGCGATGAGCCCGAAGAGCGCATCCGCGAACTAATGGAAGAAGCCGAAAACGCCTGCATGGCACATTTCGCGTTGCGTAATCCTATTCCATGGCAGTCACGCTTGTTGCACAACGGCAAAGAGATTATTAATCACTCTGGATAGCACCGCTAGTGAAAATAAATCATTGGCTGTCTATAGGATACTTGACACCAGTTTGTCGCCGAACTTCATCGAGTACAGTCATGATCTTTGTGGCAAGGATATTGGTGTTTATAGGGGATTTTTTTAACCCTGCAGACAGTGCTTCACCAAAGTGCTGAGCGATATATAAAAGTGAATTGGCATCTTGTTGAACCGAAATATCCGTCTCTTGCCCCGCTGAATCAATAAATGTCATATCGTTTAACGTAGAAATATTTTTTACAACGATTGTTCCCCTATCGCCTTGAATTTCCGTGCTGTTTGCCGAGGCGCTAACCTTTGAATGTGTAATAGTGATATGAAAATCTGAATATTTGAGAATAATAATGCCGGCAGCGTCAACACCAGAATCCAACAAATCCGCATAAGCATGCACTTCTCTAGGCGTATCGAACATTCTAAGGAACGGGTAAAGACAATATATTCCTAAATCCATAGCAGAGCCATTAGATAACTTAGGATTAAACGTATTTGGGTTCTTGCCATCCAAGTAATCCTGATAGCGGCTAGATACTTTGGAAAACGTAGATGTGCATTGCCTAATTTTTCCAACCCTTGGAAGGTTTTCTAACAATAGTTTGAAATTCGGAGAGACAAGTGACTTCATACCATCCATTAGCAAAACATTCCTTTCCGTAGCCAGTGTTATTAGTGCAGTGACCTCCCTAGCGTTCGATGAAATTGGCTTTTCAACAAAAACGGGTTTACCCGCTTTGATACAAGCGCTCGCCTGCATAAAATGAATGGCATTGGGAGACGCAATATAAACAGCATCCACATTGTCGTCATTCAACATGTCTTGGAGGTTGTCATAAACGAGAACATCATCTTCGTAGTGGTTAGCTTCTCGAAACGTTAAGCCTGACTCTAGTTTTCTCGACATGATCGAATGCAGACGGAAATACCCTGATCGTTGCGCAGCATCAACGAATCTTGGCACGATGAAATTCGTACCAATTACTGCTAAGTTGAATATTCTCATCATTCCCTATACTAGCGCTTTGGCTCTACCGGAAGCAGGACAATCACCAGTAATGCTCCACGCTCCGAGGTAGTACATACGATTTGTAAGAGATTACTCATGGGTGGCTCATGTGTTCCCAAGTCACTACTCTCAGTTTTGCTGTGCCCATATATCGCTCGGTATAAAAACACTGCCCTCAGCCACCTTTCGTGTCGTTCTAACCACACCCGCGGACACTGGTACCGTACCTGTCGAATCGTTCCTTTCGTACTGCATAACGACTTCCATATTTCCTAATGGGTGTTCTAGCTGCAGCCTAACCGGCGAGCTACTAGGTGGGGCTACAATGCTCTGGGCCACGGTGCCAGGTATCAACGCACAGGCAGAAATACACTGCGAACCAGTCACCGCTAGCGTTGGGTGAGTGGCCCAAGGCATAAAATAACGCGTACAAATTGTGCCATCAGGGTGCTGGGGAGCAGCTATCAAACCAAATTTTGGCGTCACTGACTCGGTGCAATCTCCCATGCCCATTAGTTTCCCTGCGGCTAATCTAACTTGTTCCATTTTTTTAAAAAAATCTTTGTTGGCATCGAGTTCTTCTCGGGTTTCATAACCACTAAGCCCAAAATCTTTTGCCTTGGCTATGACCATAGGCATAGCGAAATCAATGCAACTAACATCAATACCAAGCACGGTGTCTTTGGTGTTACCGGTGGGTAGTAGTTTTCCGGTCATGGATCCTGCTACTTCGTGAAAGTCCAGTGCAACCGGTGCAGCACTTCCAGGAACGCCGTCTATTTTAGTTTCCCCTGCATAGTTAACAGCACCTCCAGGTGTCTGCACCGTGGCAATCACTTTGGCACAAGTATTAACCGCTCTGATGCGGACAAGCGTCTGCCCCTCAGTGGCATTGATCAACCCCATCTCTATTGCGGCAGGCGCAACTCCGATCATCATGTTCCCGCAGGTAGGTTTAAAATCAACAAGGCAGTCTTCAACGCTGACCTGTGCAAAGAAGTAATCAATGTCAGCCCAATCGTCGTCTGATTTAGATAGCATCGCCACTTTGGTGGTCACCGCATTGCCACCGCCAATGCCGTCAATATGGAGCGGATGACCAGAGCCCAGCGCTGCCACGAGCAAACGTGCCAGTGTGTCATTATCTTTTGGTAGATCGTCACGTCTAAAAAACGGTCCACGCGAACTGCCACCACGCATTAATAGGTAAGGTATTGCTGTTTGAGTCATAGTGTTCTATTCACGCATTGGACGTTGATAACCCTAACAAGACTAATACATTATTAAGCGTTGTAGCGGTTTTCGAGTTCTTTTACTATTTCATTTGAAAACAGCGCCGCTGCCGTTGGCAACACTCTGCCATTTAACTGACCAACAAATAGATGACCACCGGGAATGGCGCCTTGGTCTATTTCTCTGGACACAAAGCTAGCGGTGTCCTCATCGCTCGGTAAACCGATATCGGTCTGAAACGAAATACACTCTTCGTACATCAAATAATTACGAATAAAATCGAAGCTATCAGATTCAATTTGAGGGATGAGCTGCCCACCTTTTCTGGCAAGGGCTTCTTCTAATAAATGTCGCACACCATTTGCACGAGTTGGCAATATCACCGGGGTCGATAGTAGATCTGACCAACCCAGTAATTTCTTTTTTGCTAATACATGTTTAGGCGACATCAACGCCCGTATTGATTGTGGCACT
>CALGND010000133.1 GCA_937958675.1 uncultured Granulosicoccaceae bacterium | reverse complement strand
TTTCATTGTCCAACTGCCGATCAAACCAAACGACTCTTGACTTGCCTTGAAACTTAGCAGAATACATGGCCAAGTCGGCGCGTCTGGCCAGCTCATCAGCCTGATACGCATCATCTGGGAAAATCGCTACACCTATACTGGCAGATATCTGAATGTCTTTTTCTGGTAGTGGAAAATCTTCTGATAAGGAACTCAAGGTGTTCTGCGTAATTTGATTGACTTCAGCGTCATAGCCTGCAGGCGGCAAGTTTTCGATAACCATAACGAATTCATCACCACCGATTCTAAACACATGGCAGTTCTCTTTTGGTGCGTTCTCAAGACGCCGTGATACAGCAACCAGCAAATTATCACCTGCGTCATGTCCATAAGAATCGTTTACAGCTTTAAACCCATCTAAATCAATACCAACGAAGGCTACTTTCGTAAGTGAATTGCGTGCGTTAATAAGCATCTGAGTTAAATCAATGTTTAGGGCGCGGCGGTTTCTTAAGTTGGTGAGTTCATCGTGGTTCGACAAATACAGCGCACGCGTTTCGGCCATTTTTCGTGGAGATATATCGCTTATGGTACCTCTGTAACCAACATATACCCCATCAGGATTTATATGAGGTGTGCCTCTAATCTCAACGTATATTGAATCGAATTCAGAGAATACTATTTTTCCTTCATACGGTCCAAACGCTTTTTGATTCTTACAGTGTTGAGTAAATTCAGCCTTGTGCGCAGCGTCTATTTGGACGACTTGGTGTAGTAATTTTCCCTGCCATTGCTCACTAGCTAGTGTGTCGAGTTCTTCGGTGACGATATCTAATGCGGTGAATGACAATTGAGAATCGGTTTCCCACAACCAATCGGATGCGGTATTGGCAAACTGTTGAAATTTGCGTTCAGATACAGCGATGGCGGCGCGTGCTTCCTCTTGGCGTTGAATTAGCTTGTTGACCATGCCTGCCGTATCGTTGTGTTCATCTCCTTCGGACAAGTTGATGGCCCCAGCAAACCCATCTTCGGAAGTTAACTTTTCATACAAGGCGCGATTAAGTCTGTCGGTACCAACTGAGTCTCCATGCTCGCTGATGTTAAGCCCAATCAACTCTTCCTCAGCAGTCACCCGTAAAGGCATAAAGCGCTTCACGATAGTGAGAGTGGCAAAAATAGTACCCGAGGCTATTGCAATAACGACGGCACAACCAAACAGCTGTATGCCGAATTGCATTATTCTAGATTGACCAACCAGCATTTCAACGGGCGCAACGAAAGCGAACAACAAGGTGCCAAAAAAACCAGCAATACCGTGTGTGGCGACCACGTCAACAGGGTCATCGAGCTTCCAGCGTTCCAACAAATATTGAGCGGCCCAAGTTGCCAGAGCACCACCAATAAGGCCGAATATCATGGCCTCGTAGGCGTGCATAACATGAATGCTAGCGGTAGACGTAACCAGCCCACCGAGTAGTCCGTTTATAGTTCGAGCAGGATTAAATATTCCTTTATCTAAAATTACACCAACAATTGCACCACCCATTGCACCAAAGGCAGCAGTTGAAAAGGTGTTGGTAATGACTTCCGCCGCTAGTGGGTCAGATATGGATAAGCTTCCAGCGTTGAACCCTATCCAGCCAAAACATAATATTAAAGCGCCTTGCAATGACATGATACTGTTGCTAGATGACATGGCCTTTGGCTGACCATCAGCATCGAATCTATCAGCTCGTGGTCCTATCATTAATATAGCGACCAACGCCGCTGTTCCACCCAAAGCATGCACGACAGTACCACCGGCAAAATCAACAAAGCCAATTTGATCTAGCCATGTTACGGCTGATTCGCTATAGGTGTTTCCCCACACCAGCCTGCCTATAAATGGGTAAAGTAATCCTCCCATAACAGCTGCAATAATAAGATAAGGAATGAAACGCATACGCTCGGCAACACCGCCAGACACAATGGATGCTGCGGTTGCACAGAAACCTAGTTGAAACAAAAAATGCAAAGGTGATGGACGGCTATCACCGCCAACTGGCATGGGTATGCTATACATAATCAAAAACCCAAACAAAAAGAACGTAACCCACGCGACCATTAAGTCTGCAACGTTTTTCTGCGCCACGTTGATCGAATTTTTTGAGCGCACACGCCCGCCTTCAAGCAATAAAAAACCTGCTTGCATAAGCAGCACAAGAAATGAGGCTAAAAGAAGCCATAGTGAATCAACGGCGCTGAGTTCCATGTTTTCGTGTTCGTACTTTTGAATTTTCTTAGGCAGGTTAGTGGCTCAATACTGAATCACTGTACCAATGTGATCTGGTTCACATGTGTTGAGGAGTCTGAATAAACTACCCGCTCAGGATAAAAAGGAAGGATGTACATCACTTTTACGCACCAAGCTATCAAATAGCTGTAATAGTTGTCGCAGCAGTTTGACCCTTGGAGCATGCACACCGCCGCTAGCAGTTTGCTAGGTAGTTGAAGAGCCACGGGCGCTCGGCTAGGGTAATGGCTGCGCGGTGGCGATTAAACAGGTGCCAGATGCGTGACTATGCATCCCTATCGGATTGACCGATTCTCGAAGCCTAGTGTGACCAAACAGCTAGAAAAAGAGGCATACGGCCGTGTAAATTGCAATATTAATTGCTTGGGTGTTAATGTTGTTGGTCTCGGTGCAAATTAACAAGCAGAAGGGATTATGTTAAAGCGAAAAAAATTAGCGGCCTTAGGTATCTGTGTATCGACACTGGTTGCTTGCACTAGTGGTGATGGTAGCGACGGTGGTGGCATTAACGCTAGCCCTTCTATTAGGGAGTTCCTCGCCGAAGCCCAGTTTGCAGTTCTTTTCACTGAAGCTCAAATAGCCACAATGGAATCAGTTGGATTACAAATTAATCTTGGCAGTAAGCCGCCTTTGATTGAGGGTACTTTCCGCATCGATCCCCGGGTGCTTCAAGCTACGTCAGTGGCGGATAGCGTGGACCAAATCGGGCAGGCTAATTTATCGCAAAATGTGACTTTCTCTAACCAAGACAACGCTGCACAAGCGATTCGTATAGACGTAGTAGCGGATGGTTTAGATGAAGCGGCATTTGGTGAGATTGTCGTGGTGCATTCGTATATTTCAGGGTCGGGTAATATGTTTACCGCCTTTTCGCGAAATGAAGTGACATTTGACGGGCATACATTTGAAGTCGCTCAAGCATTTAGCGGCGTGATTACGGATAACGGTATAGAGAATATACAACAGTTGGACTATGTAATTGACGACAGGGGAGACCCTGGCAATTTTCTTATCCCTAGTGATACAGCGCAAATGTTTATTGATCTAGATGGTGTATCTGAAAAGCTGGAATAGAATTGGATATCAGCACGCTTGTATATTTCTTTCAAAATATACACCCAGCGCTCCATGCTAGGTGTGGATGAAGGTATCGCTATAGTTAGAGCATTCACACTCTGGTAGGTAAAAATAGCTACTAAAAATATTACTTTAGATAGGCTCTTCACGTTGAATTCCATAGCTTTCATCATACTGAGGTTAGCATTAATCAGAATCCGTTTGTGCACTTTTGCGATGGTAACTCAACCCGACGATTTCTAGATCATCCCTGATTTGCGATTGTTGGTTGTTGTTGGGTAACGCAGTGTATAGCGCCACCCTCGGCAGTGAGGCTCACAACTGGAATAGGGATTATCTTTCGGTCAGGGAAACACTTGGCGAGCACCCTTTGCGCCAATACGTCGTTGGCGTTACCGAATGCGGGTATAAGAATAATATCATTTGTAATTAAATAGTTTAAGTAGCTAGCGTCGGTGAAGTGACTACCAGAATCAAGCGCTGGGTCATGTCGACCGCCAATGGCATAAACACCGCCTGCGGGCAGGTGAAGCGGAATCAATGTAAGGGGCTCGCCACTTTCGTTTGTAGCTGCCTCCAATTCCTCAAGGTGTGTGGTGAGGTAGGGGTAACGTGGGTCCTTGTGATCGTCAGTCCAGGCATAAAGCACTTTGTTTTTTCCCACGAAACGCGCTGCGATATCGACATGATAATCCGTGCCGTCTCCTAGTACTTGTTCACAAATTTCTGCTGGTGCACCTGAAAGCCAAATGAAGTGACTAACCCCGAGGTAGGCTCGTAAGCCTTGCTCAATTTGTTCCTGACTCAAACCAGGGTTACGATTGTTATTGATGATTGAGCTGCGTGTTGCCATTAAGGTGCCGCTACCGTTCACCTCGATTGCACCACCTTCAGTGATAAGAGGAGCAGTAAAAACGGCTACGTCGATAATTTCGGCAACCGTTTTTGCAATGTGGCCTTCCGCTTCACCCCACTCAGGGTAGGTTCCCCAGCCATTGAAATTCCAATCAGTCGCCGCAATATTGCCATTGTCGTCGGTCAAGAAAATGGGTCCGGTGTCGCGATGCCAGACGTCCACCAACTTGGTGATGTGGAATTTGATGTTGTTCATATCAAATCCGAAATATTCCATGGATCGGCTAACGTGATCTCTCTGAGTTTCATTGTTAATGAGAATACATACCTGAACGTGTTGGTGGAGTGCCCAGGACATTAACATCCAAGTTTTCTCCATTTTCATCTGATATAACAAATCATCATCTATGATCGCTGAGGGATGTGTGCCTGGCCATTGAAGCCAGATAGCATCCTGGCGTTCCCATTCAGCCGGCATTCTGAAACCCATTTGAGCAGGAGTACGATTCTTGATTATGTTCGCCATGATTGCTGCGCCACTCAAGCTATACGTTGCCGTCTAAAGTCATGATCGCGCCATAATGTTCGGGACGCCTGTCTCTGAACAAACACCAACGATTGCGATGCTGTTTGATGGCATCAAGATCAAACTGATGCGTTATCGCACAGGAATCGACACGATTAGCTTCACTGACTATCTGGCCCATGTGGTCAGCAATAAATGAAGAGCCATAGAACGTCATACTGTGAACATTATTGCTGGTATGTTCCGTGCCGATTCGATTAGAGGCAAGCACAGGCATAATATTGGCTGCAGCATGGCCTTGCATAACGGTTTGCCAATGACGAGCGGAGTCGTGAGAAATTTCAAGCTCGGAACCAATGGCCGATGGGTATAATAAAATCTCTGCCCCCATCAATGCCATACAACGTGCAGATTCTGGGAACCACTGATCCCAACATATTCCAACTCCAATATTGCCGAAGCGTGTCTTCCATACTTTAAACCCGGTATCGCCTGGTGAGAAATACTGTTTTTCCTGATAACCGACGTCGTTGGGAACATGGGTTTTTCGGTATGTTCCTAACAATTTTCCGTCTGCATCGATGATCGCAACCGCATTAAAAAAAACAGTCCCAGCGCGTTCGAACCAACTTATGGGTAATACCACTTCCAACTCTTGAGCTAACCGAGAAAAGCGTTTGAGCGTGCTGCTATTTTCGGCGGTGGATGCCAATTCCAGGTGGCGAGCATCCTGCTCAATGCAAAAATAGGGTGTTTCGAATAATTCTTGAATAAGAATTATCTGGGCCCCCTTCGATGATGCCTCACGAACAAGCTCTTCAGCCCGATCAATGTTGCCCGGGGTATCCCAATCGCAGTGCATTTGTGTTGCTGCAACGGTGACTTGTCGACTCATTGAGTTGCTCCTTAATCATGCAGAGGGTCTGCCATCAGGAAAATAACACACATAAGCGTCCTTCTTAACGAATCCTCGCCGTATCTCGCACTATCGAGGCATGGCCCCAGGCGTTGATCACTCGCCATTTTTAATTGCCAACCTAACAACCCGTATCCACTAAACCGATCATGGGATAGCTACCGTCACGGCGATTGTAATAGTAGCTAAAACAATGGTCCGCGATACGATATCCTTCAGGCCAAATTATCACTCCACGACCACCCGCCGTGCCTGCAACCGTTGGTATGGACGTTCGCAAACCCACACCGCAGAGTCTGTTTTGCGTGCAGCGAGAGTTGGAAATGGTGTAGCCCGGTTTTGTAGAAATATCGAGTATGTAGCGAAATGCATTGTTCCAGTGACCATCCGGGAAGCCAGAATGGAATTGCACGTTAGCGCCGTTGATTGGGATGTTGCCAGTTTCAATACCCTTCATTGCAGCAAGTGGTTGGTATATCGCGGTGGTGCTGTGAAGTGCGCCCGTCACACCTTTTAATACGCTTATCTGAGAATCCCGCTTCAGGTTCATAAACTTAGGTATCGCTATGGATGCGAGTATCCCTATAACTAACAACACCACAACAAGTTCTACCAGTGTAAATCCTTTTATCTTGTCAACGTTTACTGATTTAAGAGTGTTCATCTGTGATATCACAAGTCAATTAGTTTAGCGCTACTGTGGCTAAATCCCACATGGGTAAGAAAATACCCATTGCCATAATCAATAAAAAACCACCAATCACAATGGTAAGGATGGGTTCTATTGCTGCGCTGAGGCTGTCGGTAGCGTAGTCCACTTCTCGATCATAGTAGTCTGCAACCTCTGCTAGCAATTCGCTGGTAGTCCCGGTTTCTTCTCCTACAGTTAACATCTGCAATACCAGTGGATCGAAGATATTGCTGTGAGTTGCTGTAAGACTCAGGGACTTGCCTTGTTGCACTCCCGTTCGCATGCCGAGTAGACGTTCTTCTAGGTAGCTATTGTTCAGGGCTTTCCCAACCACGGTAAGGGCGGTGACTAAAGGCACGCCTGAATTTATCGCCATAGCAAATAGGTGGCTAAAGCGAGCCAACGACGCTTTGTATATAACACTGCCAACCAGCGGTAATTTTAGTATGAGTTTTTCCCAACGATATCGGCCAGCCTCAGTATTGATATATGAGCGAATACCATAGGCCACAGATGTTAGCGCTATAAGCAATGCAGGCCAGTAGGCAACCATAAATTCAGAAACAACCATTAGAATACGGGTGGGTAGTGGTAGGCTTGCGCCAAAACTAGCGAATAAAGTATTGAAAGCCGGGATGACAAATATGCTCATCACAGACAATGCGATGGCAAGCGCTGCAAGCACAAAACTAGGGTATCGCATTGCGGATTTTATCTTTGCACGGGTAGCGTGGTCGCGTTCTAGATAGAACGCGAGTTGTTTGAATATTTCCTGCAGCTTGCCTGCCGTCTCTCCAACTCGTACCAGGCTGATATAGAAACCCGAAAATACGTGCGGATGTTGACCGAGCGCTTCTGACAAGGTGCGGCCTGCCTCAAGCGTCTTCATCACTTCATGTAAGGTATTTTTAAGTTTCACGTTGCCGGTGGTTTCTGCCAACCCTTCAACTGCGCGAAAGATCGGTATACCTGCACGAAGCATGCTGTGCATCTGCCGGCTGAATTGAATCAGGTCGGTACTTTCGATTTTTGGAAGGAGTAAGAGGTTCAGATTGCTGACTACAGATACCTGTTTGACATAGGGTTGGATATCAACAGGGGTCAAACCACTTTCAGTTAGCCGAACGGCGGCCGTGTCGGTACTGTTCGCCTCTATTGTGCCGTCTATTGCATCCCCATGTGGTCCGCGCGCCTTGTATTTAAACATGGGCATCAGTCGGTCCAACCACACAAACGCATCACTTCCTCTATGGTGGTGATTCCGTCACGTGCATAGTTAATCGCATTGTGTAGTAATGGCTGATAGCCTGATTGATCGTGTGCCGCTTTCTGGAATGCACTTTGATCTTTGCTACAAAGTGCCGTGGCAAGTGCTGGCTCCATAACTAATAATTCGTAGATACCGATGCGCCCGTTGTAACCCGTGTGATTGCAGCTATTACACCCGCTGCCGCGTCGAAACTCCTGCTTGTCCATTGGGTCGACAATCTGTTCGAGTAACCAAGCTTGTTCGTTAGCGTCCAGTGCAGCGGGTGCGCTGCATTGTTTGCAAATTCTGCGAATCAGACGTTGAGCCAATATGGCTTTAATAGAGGAGGCCAACAGATATTCTTCGAGCCCCATGTCCATCAATCGAATCGCGGTACTGATTGCATCATTAGTGTGTAACGTTGATAGTACTAGATGTCCTGTTAACGAGGCGCGCAAGGCGATCTCGCCAGTTTCACGGTCTCGAATTTCACCTAGTAGCAAGATGTCCGGATCGAGGCGTAAGGCGGTGCGCAGCACGCGGCCAAAGTCCAGACCCACTTTGCTATTCACTTGCACTTGGTTGACGCGTGACATACGGTACTCAACCGGATCTTCAATAGTGATGATCTTGCGCTGAGGAGTATTGAGTTCGCTTATTGCGCTGTAAAGGGTGGTTGTTTTTCCGCTACCTGTTGGACCAGTTACCAGAATAAGCCCATTTGGCTTGTGGATGGTTTTCCGGAATGTGCTGAGAATTGCTGGGGGCATTCCCAGTTCGTCTAGGCTGTTTATTGAATTGCCTTGATCAAGCAATCTCATTACCACTCCCTCGCCATGCTGTGTCGGAATAGTAGACAAGCGCACATCGATCTGCCGCTCCTTAACATTGACCGTAAACCTGCCATCTTGCGGCAGGCGTCGTTCGGATATGTCCGCGTTTGCCATCAGTTTGAGTCGAGAGACCATGGCGCTGGTAATGTTCTTTTCGTCAAGGATCTGCTCATGCAAAATCCCATCGACTCGACGGCGAATACGCAGTAGATTTTCATCCGGTTCTACATGTATGTCCGATGCGTTTGCCTTCACTGCACTGTCGAATATTGACTGAATAAGGCGTACTACCGGTGCATCGCTCTCGCTACTCACAGCAATAAGTCGATCAAGGTTAACTGCGCTGTCGGACATATCTTTACCGACTTCGCTAGCCAATGACTGCAATTGCTCGCTGCTGCTGTACATACGATCGATGGTGGATAGCAGTTCGCTCTCTCTAACTGCGGCTAGTTCAATGGAGCACTTTAGTGCTTTTACAATGGCGTCGTAATTGAAAATATCGGTTGGGTCACCCATTGCAACCAGCAGTCCATCGGCGGTTTCTTTGAGAATCAAAGCGCGATAGCGACGAGCGTCGGTTTCGGGAAGGCGTTTAATGAGTTGTGGATTGAGTTCGAAGGTCGATAGGTCAACGTAGGGTATGCCAATTTGTGCCGACAGCGTGGTCAGCATAGCTTCCTCTTCTACATAGCCGCTATCAATCAGTACTCGACCAAGTTTGCGTCCGCTTTTTCTTTGTTCAGTAAGAGCGGACTGTAACTGAGTTTCAGAGATCAGTTTTTTCTCGACTAGCAAGTCACCCAGTCGAACCTTTGCTCGTTTCATGTTTGCAGACACGATTTCAGCCCTTACTTATTGATTTGATCTTTGCTGGCTGCTTTTTTAGCAACGAGCTGTTGAAGTCGCTGTTCTGCGTACTGCTCTACCGCGTTGGTCAAAGGATATTGCAACGCTTCATTGTAAGCCCTTTCAGCAGTGCTCCTATCGCCTGCCTGTTCGCTAGAAATGCCCAGTCCCATCCACCATTCACCGTGTTTCGGTTCAAGCCCGAGTGCGAGCAGGTAACTTTTGCTTGCAGCTTTTGAATTGCCAGTACGCTGATAAAGGCCGGCAAGCAAGGCATGGAGGTCAGCGTTATCGCGTGCGCCGGGTAGGGCGTTTTGTAAGGCATCTATGGCTGCGCCGTCATGGCCCTGCTTAGCAAGTATCTGTGCGTAGAGGCTGGCGTAAGGAACATGTTGAGGGTAGTGCAACAGGCCGTTGGACAAGACTAATTCGGCGCGCTTATTCAGATTTTGTTGTGCGTAAAGCTTGGCTAGTAAAAGACGTGCCTTGTGCTGAGCGTTATCTTGTGCCAGTAGATCTTCCAGAATCCTTTGCGCTTCGGAAAAGTTGCCTTCCTTATATACGTTTGCCGCAACACGAATAGCTCTTTGCGCCAGCTGATCTGCTGAGAGAGGCCGGTGAGTGACCTCAATAGACTCAGTGTCATTAGGCTCAGTGTCATTCGATTCCACAGTGTTAATAGATGACGGGGGTTGTGCGACAGTTTTGCTGGCTTTGGCTTTGGCTTTAGTTTTAGTTTTAGTAACGCTGGGGTGCGGATGCCTATTCTGCGATGAAATTAAATCTGGTTTGGTAGTGTTGTGTGATGTATTTTCGCCTGCCTGTAATTCCGTATTGCGAGAAGCCGTTTCGTTTGATGCTGATAACGTCAGCTTGGGATAAATTAATTCTTCCAAGCCGGTTTGCTTAGGTACTTGGGCTGACTGAAAGTTAGCTGCTTTGATCACAATCTGTGGGGGTTGTGAGGCAGTGGTATCTGCTTTTACTGCACGCGGATATGACTCGCTGATCTGTGGCAACAATGGGATAGGTGCGTCGCTAGTATATGACTCTCTTTTGGCTGTAAAAACGTCTGCGATCGGTGTCGTGTTAACGCTCATTGTCGACTGTTGGGGCGTTGGGATAACGGCCGTTTGAATAGGGTATAGATTATTTGACTGTGCTGGCTGAAGCTCAGTTGTTGTGTTAGCAGTGGGTGAAAATTGTGAGACGGTGACTGTGATATCGACTGTTGCGGTGTTCGGGTCCGGATTACTGCGATGTGTTAACGACGTGATGGGGGCAGCGATATTATGTGGCTCTGTCTGGTCGGTGTAAAAATCGGCATCAAGATTGGGAGTGACACTCAAGACCGGCTCTTGAAACTCTTCAACACTGGCATTATTCGAAGAGCTTCGAATGGGCGTCTGTGCTGGTTGATTTAGAGCCGTGCCGCCAAATGCGAAACCTATAAACAAGGCGATCAACATTAAGCCTTTTAATCGAATAGACCTAAAACGCTTGGCTACGGGCGTGCTCGGCTGGTGGTTTCTGTGCTCCAGATCCAGCAACATAGCGTTAATTAGACTCATCTTAATTTTCCCGGTATCGAGTCGTTTAAACGCTAGCTGGCGTCAGACCAAATAAACC
>CALGND010000132.1 GCA_937958675.1 uncultured Granulosicoccaceae bacterium | reverse complement strand
GTAAACGCAGCTGCATTGGCTGGGCCTGATACGAGGATCGCATCCATCGTATCGTTCGGTGCATCAGTGTCCGTATCGTTATCCAACACAGAGTTTGTGGCGTGGGCTAATGTGCCGCCTTCATCTAGTGTGTAGGCATCCGCGACTGCGACAGGGTCGTTATCATTAACAGGGGTAACGGTAAGCGTAACCGTGGTGACAGCACTGACGCCAGTAGCCGCATCATTAGCGGTATAGGTAAACGAATCCGTTGTGGTTTCCGAGCCGTTGTGCGTGTAGCTAAACGTGCCATCTGGATTTAACGTAAATGCAGTAGCGTTGGCCGGGCCGGATACCAGTATCGCATCCATCGTATCATTCGGTGTATCAGCGTCTGTATCGTTATCCAGCACAGAGTTTGTGGCGTGCGCTAAGGTTGCGCCTTCTGCCAATGTATATGCATCCGCCACTGCGACAGGGTCATTATCATTAACAGGGGTAACGGTAAGCGTAACCGTGGTGACAGCACTGACACCAGTAGCCGCATCATTAGCGGTATAGGTAAACGAATCCGTTGTGGTTTCCGAGCCGTTATGCGTGTAGCTAAACGTGCCGTCTGAATTTAACGTAAATGCAGTAGCGTTGCTTGGGCCGGAGACAAGGGTTGCCGTTAAGTCACCCGATGCATCAGCGTCCGTATCGTTATCCAGAACCGAGTCTGTGGCATGTGCTAGGGTGCCGCCTTCATTAACGATGTAGCTGTCTTCGGTAGCTACGGGTGCCGTATTAATAGGTGTAATATCTGCCAGTGCTACTGCAATTGGAGCGCCGTCATACGATACTAGATAATTGTAGGAATCTAAATCTGCTCCAAAGGTAGCATCTGAATTAAATGTACCTATATGGCCATTAGCACCCTCGATTTCAGTCCACCAAAGGGTGTCGGTGCTGTCGTCAAATTCCAAGCCAAATAGGTCTTTATCTTTTTCTACTTCGAAATAGTTGCCGACCTGTGTGTCTAAGTCGACCGTCATACCCACAACATCGTCGTCAACTACTGAAAAGTAGACAGCGCCGGTCGCAGTGTCTACGGCTAATCCTCTTGGATCAAACTTACCCTCTGGAATAGGAACAATACTATTGTTTGGGTTCGTGTTAGGGCCCGGTGTGAGGTCCCATAAGTTTATTTGTGGCACTGTTTCGGGAATAGCACCTACTGCCTCATTCCCAACATCATTCCAAATTAGTGCCTCACGACCGTCCAGGTTCGTGGTGTACTCAAGCTCAACGGCTTGGCTTATTTGCGGGTCTGTAAAAGGGCTGCCAGCAAAAATTTCACTTTCAAACGTAAGTGTTCCATCATTATTGATGGTGTATCGGTCTATTGTGTTTGTTTGGCCAAAAACGCCATTTGCCGGGGAGATTACATAGTCGGCGTGCGCATATAGAAACCTACCTGCGGCATCGATCGCTATGCCAGTGGGCGACATCAATCGGTCTCCAATAGTTGACGACGTTATTTCTTGCAGATCGTTTCCGTTTATGTCGGTTGATCGGATGCTTCCCCATTGCCCGTCTGTTTCTGACCAGAATATTCTGCCAGTTCCTGAATCGTATTCGATATCTTTTGGTGGATTATCGGTTTGGAAAATTTGTTGTATAGCGCTCCCGTCTTCGTTAGCACGATAGATCCATCCATTACTATCAGCCCAAAATAATTTCCTGCCGATCGCCGTTGGATCGGCCTCTACCGCGCCGATATCGCTGAACGTATTAGGCATAAAACCGTTTGCATCGACTCCAGCCCGTGGTCCACCAGCATCGATTGCAGGGCTGTCGTTATTTAAAGTATGGGTTGGTGGCTTGTCTGCTGTTGAAGCTAAATTTCCGATGCCAGCGTCAGCAACTTCGAGATCGCTGAAATGATCGATTCCAACAATAGAGTCCTCAATCAGGTTAAACCCTGATGACGTAACTGGTCCGCTTATCTCAGGTCGATTATCACCGCTTCTGTTCTCGGCGATGATACTACTGCCAATGGTTAGCGACGTTGGCCCATTTTCGATATCAACTTTAATTGCATCGCCATCTTGCTGAGCGCCAGCTCCTGCGCTGTTTCTAGCAAACGTGCTGTGATCAATCGTGGCGACGCCACTGAGCACTGTTAAACCCCCACCACTCTGTACAGCATCATTGTCGCTAAAGGTCACCCCATTCAAATTGGCGATATTTGAAAATAGATATGCGCCTCCGCCATTGTTGGCATCGTTATCATTTAAAGTACTGGTTTCAATGGTGACGACCCCGGAAGTAGGACTGCCATTGGTTTCGTAGAATAAACCACCACCGTTTAGTGCAGCATCGTTGTGATGGATATGGGAACTGATAATATTTATGTTAGTTGCATGGTGTGCCGCAATACCACCGCCATCTAAACCCGCAATATTGTGATTGATTTCTGTATTAAATATTGTGAGTGCTGCATCCTCAAAGCTAACATCGATTGCGCCGCCATCCAGAGCGCTTTCGTTGTCTCGAATTATGGAGTTTTCGATGGTTAGTTCGCCGCTTTTTAACCATATAGCGCCGCCATGTCCTGTGGTGGTGATGTTATTTTCAATCGTAACGTGACTTAAAGTGGTGTCACCACCAAAAATCCGAATGGCTGCGCCCGCGCCGTGTCCATCTCCATTGTCCGGCTCAGATAGTTCTCCATTTTGCAAGGTCAAATTTTGAAGTAATACGGTTTGATCATCGAAGAAGTCGAATATTCGATCTTCGTTGTTCCCACTAATCCTTGTGACGCCAGTTGTTGCTCCTGAAATTACAATATCCTGACGAATATCTAAATCACCAGTTTGAGCGTTGTCTTCGGTTTCACCGTAAGTGCTCAGGTCTAGAGTGTAGGTGTCGGCGTCGAGCATAATTTCATCTGCACCGACCGTATTGTTTGCAGCGATGACTGCTTCGCGCAATGAGATTAACCCGTCCGCTCCTTTGTGATTGACAGAGTTGTTATTTAACTGTTCTGGTGTGGTCGTGATATCCATGTCGACGACATCATCGGGCGTGGTCACAACGATTAAATCCAAGGAACCATTCCACTCTTGCTGCAGTCGTTCAGTGCCAATCGATTTTGTTTCGATAACACCCGTGCTGTTTTCCAATTCCCAATCACCGCCACGCTCTGCATGTCCCGTGGTGTTGTTGCTGGCGGCTACATCGGCGCCGGTAAGCGTTGCAAGTTGTCCAATCAAACTTAAACCATCAGAGCCTGCTGTTAGATTACAACCGTATAGCAATACATCTGCATCGTTTGTTAGGTATTGGTCCCAACTTGTTAATTGATTTTTAAAACCATCGATAGAATCAACATCTAACCAATCAGCGCCGATACGCAAACCTTGGTTATCACCATGCACCAAAAAATGAATGCTACTAACGGCATCATATTGCGCGATGATTGTTGAAATTGAATCGATACCACCGGTTTGTGGGTCGATCACATGCACGATGGCATTGCCATGATCTTGAACCAGTATTGCTTGAATGTCTTCACGGCTAGAATCCGCGCGTATGTCGATAAAAATTAACTCAACGGGCGCTGCGGCGTGATCCGCTTCTGGTGCACCAATGTTGATTTCGGAGAATGGTTCGAAAGATAAAGTTGTGTCGAATGTGTCTTGATCATCAATCAGCAATGCGCCCACAGCCAAACCCAGCGGGTCCGCTGAAAAAAGCACGCGTGGCTCTAATCGTTCGGCGATTATACGATCTGGGTACGTTGTTATTCTTTTCTTCATACCGTTAATGCGTTTAACAGCGCAGAAGCTCTCTGCGTTTTCGCAACTAAGAAAGTTGTTGCTCGTCACGATCTATCGGCAAAAAGTGTGCGTTCCGCACGCTCGCTTGGGTAATAAAGGTGAATTCGTCGTGATCCAGCGATATTGTGCGATGTGAATCACACTTGAGTGGCTTTCAAGGCAAGACTTGGCTCAGTGGTCTAAGCCTTGGCGCAGGCTTGCTTACTGGCCAAATCGTTTGGCATTGATTAAGTACTGGATTTCTTCCTCAGTGGACTGGCGCTCTAGCACGTCATTACGATGAGGGAAACGGCCAAATTGTAAGACAATGTTTCGATGCTCGATGGCTGAGTCGATTCCGCCTTTAACGCCTAGCGTTTTAAATAATTCCAAGGATTTATTTTGAGCGTCTTCATTTTCAGCATGCATAAAAGGCATGTAACAAAATTGTCGCTCGCTTTGGTTCATAGTGCTATCTACACCTTCATTGACAGTGTAGACAGCTAAATCCAGCGCTAGCGGATCATAGGCAAATGCATTAGGAGATCCGCGATAGATGTTTCTGGGGAATTGATCCAGAGTGATGATTGCAGCGAGTAGTTTGCGAGGATCGGCTGTAATATTGGCTTTTATATCTGCCGTCATTTCAGCTTTCAAGGAGTTAGCTGAACGATTAGAAAGCAGAGCGATCAATGGTTCAAATTGTTTTCGTATTCTATTATCGATCATTTTGGTAGACTGATACCATTGCTTAGGCGTCAGTTCTTCAAACCAGAAGCTGAGGACATCTTCTTGCCAGTTGTCACTTAATTTTATTTGAGAATTGTTGTCTGACATACTTAACACCTAACCTGAATGGATAGTGGTAATTTTAGCTGAGAATTACCGATAGCTTACGGTTAATCGAGTTTGGTGTAACGCTTTTGGTATAGACGGTGCAGCTAACCATCCACTGACAACTGTGTCGGACGGGTTCATGAACTTTGATTTCAAACGCTATGGTGTGCCGAGCGAGCCTGCAAAAGACCGAATTGGTTTTCTATTGCTCGACACCTTTGGCATGCTGCCATTTGTATCCGCGTTGGAAGCATTGAGAGCTGCCAACCGATTCAGTGGTCAAGCACTTTATAGCTGGCACCTTTTTGGCGAAAGCGACACCATCGCGGTCGCTAATAACGCCATCGAACAAAAAGTAGAGGGGCGCTTATTACCCACGGCTGAAATTGATCGCCTGATTGTTTGTGGCCCTCATGACCCTTCGCATTTTCATAGTGATGAGATTTCGCGAACACTCAAGCAGTTATCCAAAAATGGAGTGTCCTTAGGTGCCTTGGATACAGGTACATTTTTACTAGCACAAGCGAAGCTAATTGGTAATCGACGCTGCACTGTTCATTGGGAAAACTTACCAGGTTTTGTTGAAGCGTATCCAGAGCTCAATGTTTCCAATGAGCTTTTTGAAATTGATCGTAGTCTTTTTACCTGTGCTGGCGGAGATGCAGCTCTTGATATGATGCTAAGCATTATCGAGACAGAGCATGGTAAGCAACTGGCTGTGCAAGTGGCTGATCTGTTTGTCCATACCTCTATAAGGCGCACTGGTGAATCTCAACGAGTCTCCACACGTGATCGCACTGGTGTGTCGCACCCAGGATTACTCGACTGCATCGAATTGATGGAAGCCAATAAGGAACAACCACTGACATCAACCGAGCTTGCCAATATGATTGGGATCTCAAGACGTCAGCTAGAGCGCTTGTTTCGTGTGCATTTGGAGCAATCTCCATTGCATTACTATCAGCAGATCAGGCTTAAAGCCGCTCGCAAATTGCTCGAACAAACTAGCATGAGTGTTACCGAAGTGGCGAGTGCTTGTGGATTTAGTTCGACGGATCATTTTTCGCGTCGTTTTAAGCTGCTTTTTGGCATGCCGCCGCGGAATATTCGTTAGTATGCTTATCTTGCCGCAAAAACCACGTATTCAGTCGCTTAGAGTCGCTTTGTAAAGTGATTAGCCAGCAATAATCAGCGTGTCGAATACGCTGAGATTTTTTTGAATGGCTAATCTATCGAAAGGTCAATCCCGACGCGGGGCGCGGGCTGCCAAACGTGCTCTGCGCGGTGGGCCACTTGCTGATGAAGACCGGGCAGTACGCCCTGGCATGTCGGGTGGTAAGTATCACCCACTTAGCGACACCGACATGCTGAAAATCAATGAAGCGGTGATGACGGCGCTCGAGACCATTGGCCTGTCTCAGGCGATTCCATCTTGTGTTGAAGCGGTGACTAAGGCCGGTGGTAAATACGAAAACGGTCGTTTGTATTTTCCTCGCGCACTAGTAGAAGACACCATCGCCAATTGCGCAAAGGAATTGGTACTTTATGGTCAAGATCCAAAGCACGATATAGAAGTGTCAGATAAACGCGTGTATTTTGGTACTGCGGGTGCCGCGGTACATATCGCTGATATCGAAGGCAATGAATATCGTGAGTCAGAGCTAGCTGATCTGTATAACATCTCGCGTTTAGTCGACACGCTCGATAACATTCATTACTTCCAACGATGCTTAGTGCCGCGTGATGTGCCGGATCCATTAGATATGGATTTCAATACATGCTACGCCGCTGTTAGTGGTACTACAAAGCATGTTGGGTCGAGCTGGGTTGAGCCAGAAAATTTTGAAAAATCCTTGCAGATGCTGCATATGATTGCCGGCGGTGAAAAGCAATGGCGAGAGCGCCCGTTTGTGAGCATGTCTAATTGTTTTGTTGTGCCGCCCATGCGTTTTGCAGAGGACTCCTGCTTCTGCCTTGAGTCCGCTGTGTATGCCGGTATGCCAGTATTGTTATTAGCAGCTGGGCAGGCGGGTGCGACAAGCCCTGCATCTCTTGCTGGCGCTGTTGTGCAAGAAGTCGCCGAAGTGTTAGCTGGATTAGTTTGGGTTAATCTGATGGTGCCTAAGCATCCTGCCATTTTTGGCACATGGCCATTTGTATCCGATTTGCGCACAGGCGCAATGAGTGGCGGCAGTGGTGAGCAAGCTGTATTAATGGCAGCGTGCGGGCAGATGGGCCGATTTTATAATGTGCCCACTGGCATCGCTGCTGGTATGGCGGATGCAAAATTCCCTGATGCGCAGTCGGGATTTGAAAAAGCTTATACCAACACATTGGCAGCACATTCGGGCGCTAACTTAATTTATGAATCAGCGGGCATGCATGCATCCTTGTTAGGTTGTTGCTATGAAAGTTTTGTTATCGATAACGACATGCTTGGTGCGATTAATCGTACGGTTAGAGGTATCGAAGTCACAGATGAATCGCTATCACTGGACGCCATGCGTGATGTCTGTATTGATGGTCCCAGCCATTACCTTGGACACGATCAAACCTTTGGCTTGATGCAAAAGGATTATATTTATCCTGATATCGGTGATCGTACTAGCCCCAAAGAATGGGCCGAAGCCGGTAAACCCAATCTGATCAAAAACGCACGCGCGAAAGTAGATGATGTCTTAACGACACACTTCCCAAGTCATATCAGCACCGAGCTGGATGACAAAATTCGAGAACAATTTAATGTCTTATTGCCTAAAGATGCAATGAGTCCCAAACAGGATACGTTATGAAAACCCAGGCAAAAGTAGTGATCATCGGTGGCGGCGTAGTAGGTTGTAGCGCCATGTACCACCTAGCTAAACGTGGGTGGACAGATGTCGTATTGCTTGAGATGGATGAACTCACATCGGGTTCTACTTGGCACGCTGCAGGTAATATCCCAACATTCTCCGGTGTGCGCAACATGATCAAATTGCAGCACTACAGCACTCAATTATATGCAGAGTTAGCAGCTGATCCTGACTACCCTATTAATTACCACCAAACAGGTTCTATACGATTAGCGCAAAACAAGTCGCGCATGGAAGAGTTTCATCACGTAACCGGCATGGCCAACGCCATGGGTCTCGAATACGAGATGCTTGATCTGGCGGAAATGAAAAAACGTAACCCGTTTCTTGAAGACCATGATTTAGAAGGTGCTTTGTGGGATCCCTATGACGGTGATATTGATCCAAGCCAGCTAACACAAGCGCTAGCCAGTGCATCGCGTAAGATGGGCGGGGAAATCAATCGCTTTACTAAAGTGACGGCTGTTGAAGCGATGCCAAACAACGAATGGAAAGTGAAAACTGATAAGGGGGATATACAGTGTGAGTATGTCATCAATGCTGGTGGCTACCGCGGTGCTGAAATCACAGAGATGGCAGGTAACTTTTTGCCGATGGTCTCGATGGAACATCAATATTTAGTCACCGAAGCCGTACCTGAACTTGAAGCGGCCAAGGGTTTAATGCCATTAGTGCGTGACCCGGATGATTCCTATTACTTACGCCAAGAAAAGCAGGGTTTGATACTCGGCCCGTACGAGTGGCAAGCCACACCGCATTGGCCTGATGGCAAATTGCCAGAAAATTTTGCCTACGAACTATACCCCGACGACTTAGAGCGTTTGGAATGGTATATCGAAGCGGCCTGTAAGCGTATGCCCATCCTCGGTACTGTTGGTGTGCAAAAAGTAATTAATGGACCCATCCCGTATTCACCTGATGGCAATCCTTATGTCGGACCAGCGTTTGGTATGAAAAACTTTTTCCACGCCTGTGGTTTTAGCTTTGGTATTTGCCAAGGTGGCGGTGCCGGCAAATCAATTGCCGAATGGGTCATTGACGGCCGGCCTGAGTGGGATCTTTGGGCGCTTGATCCTCGGCGCTACACAGAGTACGCGAATCAAAAGTATGTGGTTGATCGTGCTACTGAGTTATACCAAAACGAATACGCGATTAACTACCCAGAAGAGGAAAGGCCTGCTGGCCGACCAGCACTGACATCACCCGTCTATGAGTCCATTAAAGGCAAAGGCGCTTTAATGGGCGCACGTGGTGGTTGGGAACGCGCAACGTACTTTCCAGAAGATGGAGCAGCAGCGGAGGTGGAGCCTAGCTTCCGTCACAAGTCGTACCACTCAACCGTGGCGGCTGAATGTAAGCACGTACGAGAGAAAGTAGGTGTGTTGGATCTTTGTGGTTTTACCAAGTACGAGCTTAAAGGTGCTGGCTCGGCCGCCTGGCTCGATACGATGATTGCAGGTAATCTGCCAAAGGTAGGGCGCTTGACTCTGTCGTACTTTTGCACAAGCACCGGTGGCGTGTGGAGCGAGATGACGATTACTCGCATGGCTGATGAGCATTTTATATTGGTGACTGCGGCGGCGGCTAAGTGGCATGACATGCAGTGGTTGGTCGAACATATGCCTAGTGAGCACAGCATGGAACTTACCGATATCACTGACGATTACGGTACCTTAGTCGTTGCAGGCCCAAGCTCACGCGACGTCTTGCAAAAGATGAGCAACGGTGACTTCAGTAAAGATGCCTTCAAGTGGCTAACGGTTCAACGAATAGCGCTAGAAGGGGCTGATGTTATCGCCATGCGTGTTAACTACGTGGGTGAGCTAGGGTGGGAGCTTCACGTTCCTGTTGCTAAGCAGTTGGATTTGTACAATGCCATATTAAAAGCAGGTGAAGAATACGAAATCCGTGATTTTGGTATCTACGCGATGGAATCAATGCGACTTGAAAAATGTTACCGCGCCTGGAAGCTCGAGCTTGATCATGAGTACTCGCCAATGCGCTCAGGCCTTGATCGATTTGTGAACCTTGAAAAGCCTGACTTTCTCGGCAAACAGGCAATGGTTGATGAGCTTGAAAAAGGCCTACCTGACGTGTTCGTGCCATTTGTATTGGATGAGGATGATTGCGATGCGGTTTATGGTTGCCCTGTGCTGCTTAACGGTGAAGTAGTGGGTTACACCACCTCAGGTGGATATGGTCATTGTATCGAAAAGAGCATTGCCTTGGGTTATATCCGTACTGATCTGGCAACCGCAGGCACCAAAGTGCAGATAGATGTTCTGGGTAAAATGCGCAATGCTGAGATTGTTTCTGAACCGATCTACGACCCAGAGAACAAAAAACTTCGCGCCTGATTCGCATGCTCCGGTTTGAAGCGATTTGAGTCTGCAGCGGTGCCTGTTTCTATCTGGGCACTAGCTAAGTAAACCCCTGCTTGTGCCAATGCAAGCAGGCGGCCTTTAATTGTGTAGAATCCACAGATTCGATCCACCAAGGCAACTTGTGTATCAACGTGAGTTCACTCTTAGATACTCTCAATGCAAACCGCAACTAGCGTTTCACGTTTGAGTAGGCGAGCGATTATCGCTGATTGTCGCAGGACGCTGCGCATGGCCTTACCATTGATGGCTGCGCAAATGCTGCAGTCGGCAAATGGTTTGGTGGATGCCTTAGTGGCAGGGCGACTTGGCCGTGATGAGCTTGCCGCCGGAGGCATTGGTGCCGGCATGTGGTTTTTTTCCTCACTCATTTGCATCGGGTTGATCGCAGGCTTATCACCAACCCTATCTAAGCTGATCGGAGAGCGTCGACGTAATGCTGTGGGTGCGGGTTTTAGGCAGGGCGTGTGGTTGGGTGTGTTCTGTGGTTTTGCGTCTTTGTTCCTCGGGCTTGCGCTTGCGTTTAGTGTGCCTTATTGGAAATTGGCTGACGGCTTAGCACCACTTGTGCAGCAGTATTTGTTTGCGGCCTGTTGGAGCATGCCGGCATTTGCGATGGTGATGGTATGCCGTAATGTGTTTGAAGCAACGGGTATAACCAGACCAGTGCTTGTTGTGCAGATAGTGGGCGTAATCGTGAACGTGTTGGGTAATCTAGGACTGGGGCTAGGATGGTTTGGACTGCCTAAGTTAGGTTTGGTTGGTATCGGTTTATCTACTACGATGGTGACTTTCGTAATGGCGTTTGTGTTGTTTTGGTTTTTGCGCAGGCCGCGGTTTTCGCGATACCAACTGTTTGCACAGTTTGATTACTTAGATATAAGCACACAAAAACAGATGCTGAGCCTCTCGGTACCCATATTTTTTGCGTTATTATTTGAAGCGGGCTTATTTTCCGCCACAGCAGTACAGATGGGATTACTGGGTTCTGAAGAATCCGCTGCGCATAATATTTCGATCAGTATTGCGGCACTCACCTATATGCTGCCGTTAGGTATGTCGTTTGCCATTACTGCAAGGATTGGTCATGTATATGGCCGTGGCTTAGCGTCATCAGTGCGGCTACGAGTAATCAGCGGTTTAGTCTTGGTGGTGCTGTTGGCAGGCACTACTGCAGTTATATTGTTGGCTGCGCGCCATAGTCTACCGGCGCTTTTTACAACGGATGAGTCAGTTAAATCATTGGCAGCTACGTTGCTGATATTTGCAGCGATATTTCAGTTGTCCGATGGTGCCCAAGCTGTTTTGTTTGGAATGCTGCGAGGCCTGCAAGACACTCGCGTACCGATGCTGATCAACGCATTTTCTTATTGGGGTGTTGCGTTCTTGCTGGGTTACTTTGCCGCCCATCATTGGGGTATGGGTGCTACGGGTCTATGGATGGGTTTGGTTATTGGTTTGTCAGTGTCGTCGTTGTTGTTAAGCATGCGCTTGCGTGATCGTTTGAGAGTGTTCGATAATGCCTGATCAAGCGCTGCCAATTCAGCTTCATGTCCAGTGGGTGTTTGGCCCGAAGGGCTATATTGAGTCTGGCACCTTATCCTTGATTAATCATGGTGAGTATTCCCTTGAAGGCGCTAAGCTATGTGTATCAGGCATGGTTCGCTTCACCACGGCTACCCCTGTGTCCGGCGCATTACTGCTTGAAGCAATCTCTAACTATGCGGTATTTGTTCCAGAGCAAAACAGTCCACCAACGCCTGAAACCACTTGGTGTATTGAGTTGGGCGAGCCAGACTATCCGATGCGACATTACACCGAAGGCCTGGTTAGTGCCTATCTTTGTTTGGCGGACGGTGTGTTGGTAACGGTACCGATTACGAAAACAACTGCGCAGCAAGGCAGTGTAACTCATACGCCAAAGTCGTTGATCGAAGCGCCAAGCGAAGCAGCAGAGTCCGTTTTAAGCGACGACATCGCTTGCGATAGCTGGAGTTTAGTACCGTACCCTAATGACGTCACATTGCAGGGTTCAAGAGAGGTACCCTCCGGCTTAGACTTTGGCCTTCCAACGCTTCAGTGGCAAGCGGCTGTAGCAAACTTCACTAGTTTGGCTGCTCAGCTGTTTCCGCAAGAGAGCTGGTATAAGCCGCAATCATCAAATTCGTTGGCGGTTGAGTTTAGCGACGCAACAGGTTTTACTAAAGAGCAATACCGTTTAAGTTTCCATCCTGATCATGTAACGGTAATGGCATCACATGCAAGTGGATTTTTATATGGCTTAATTAGCTTGGGTCAGCTTTTACGCAACTCGATAAACGAAAGCTCTATTGCGTTTCCGGCAACAGGTGAGATTAATGACCAACCAGCGCATGAGTGGCGAGGTTGTCATTTGGATGTGGCACGTCAGTTTTATGGTGTCGATACCATTGAACAGTTTCTGTGTGTGATGGCATGGAATAAACTCAATCGCTTTCACTGGCATCTCAGTGATGATGAAGCGTGGCGAGTAGAAATCAAGGCGTATCCAGAACTAACAGATGTGGGCGCGTGGCGAGGTCACGACAAAGCGATACCGCCAGTGCTGGGTGCTGGCAGCCAAACCATCGGTGGCTTTTATACGCAACAGCAGGTCAGTACGTTAGTTGAGTCCGCTGCTCGCTTAGGCATCATCGTTGTGCCTGAACTTGATATGCCCGGGCACAGTTATGCCGCACTGCAGTCCATCGCCGAACTGGCTGATCCGCTGGAACCTGATTCTTATCGATCGTTGCAGGGCTTTCCCAATAATTGTCTTAACCCGCTGCGTGCCGAAACCTATACCTTTATCGAGCGTGTCTTAGAAGAGCTGCTGCCGTTGTTTCCTGGCAATATTTGGCATGTGGGGGCCGACGAGGTGCCCGACACGGCATGGCATGCAGCGCCGTCGATCAATCAATCAAGCGCTAACAACTTTGCTACAGCGCGATCTCTGCAAGCGGTATTTCTTAAGAGGCTGCACGCGATGCTAACGCAGCGTGGTGTGACTACTGGGGCTTGGCAAGAAGCCGCAAACGATGAAGGCATAAGCACGGATAACTCGTATCTAGTGGCCTGGCTTGATGCTGATATTGCAAAACACCTGGCTAGCTGCGGATATCAGGTTGTAGTGAGCGCAGGGCAGGCCTACTATCTTGATATGGCCATGGCTGATGAATGGTCGGAGCCAGGATTAGCGTGGGCAGGTAGTGTTAGCCTGGAGAAAAGCTATGGGTTTGATCCAACAGAGGGTTGGGACGAATATTTAAAACACCGTTGCATGGGTGTACAAGCGTGTATTTGGTCAGAACAAATGACAAACACTGCCGTGTTCGATTATCTTGTATTTCCGCGCTTGTCAGCGATGGCTGAAACCGCATGGACACACAAGCACAATAAAGATTGGAAACGATTTTCTGCACTATGCAAAACGATGCCAACGCTATTTAACTCATGAGCCAAATATTAACACCAGAAGATATCAACTACCTCGTGGTGCACTGCTCTGCCTCTGAAGATAATGTGGATATGACATCCAGTGATATCCACGAAATGCATCTTGGCTTTGGCTGGCACGGTATCGGTTATCATCGCGTGATACGCCGCTCTGGCCAACTTGAGATGGGCCGCCCCGAATATTGGGCAGGAGCACATGTATTTGGCTTTAATGATCAAAGCGTGGGTGTATGCATGATCGGTTGTCACGAGTTTACTGACGAGCAATTTAATACCTTGGAGGCGACGCTGCGCGAATGGCGAGAACGCTACCCTAAGGCCACCATATGCGGCCATTGTGATTTCTCTTACACCGAAAAAACGTGCCCTAACTTCAACGTTGCCGATTGGTGCCTATCTAAGGGCATTAGCGTTGGGCCACTACAAACATGACCACTAAGCACATCGTCTTGCGAAATGTACCGCTTTACGCTGTGGCTGATGGCTCGACAGAGCTAGAAACCGAATGCCTATTTGGCGAGCAGTTTGAAGTGAGTCCTGAAGTCAGTCAAAGTGATTCAAACTATTCGTTTGGCCGCCTGCTTACCGATGGCTATGAGGGGTGGGTGCCAACGGCTGCACTGGGCGAATTACCCAAAGCCACACATCGCTTAGCAGCGCTTGCAAGCTGGATTAGGGCGGATGATTCACTCAAAAGCCAATCGTTGATGCCGTTGAGTATCGGTTCCTTGATTACGATCGATCAGCAAGCGAACAACATATGCCGAGTGGTTATGCCTGCAGGAGTGCATGGCTATATGCCAGAATCTCATATTGTTGCCATCGACTCGGTGGAGCCCGACTGGGTGAGTGTTGCCGAATCGTTCTTAGGTGTGCCGTACTTATGGGGTGGTCGTACGCACAGTGGTTTGGATTGTTCAGCACTGGTGCAGTTGGCTGCGCAGAGTGCGTTACTGCTACTGCCAAGAAACTCGTCGCAACAACAAGGTGAGGGTGTAACCATTGAAGACACTGAACAACTACAGCGTGGCGATCTAGTTTTTTGGAAAGGTCATGTTGGTATCATGCAATCTGGCACGCAGTTGCTACACGCTAATGCACATCATATGCAGGTAGCCAGCGAACCTTTGCAGGTAGCCGCTGCGCGCATTAAACGAAAAGAAGGGTCGATCACTACCATGAAGCGATTGGTTAACTGAGCAAAGTTGTGAAAATATCATCGCCCATGTTGTCAGTGATTGGTTTAATGTCGGGCACCAGTGTTGATGGCATTGATGCAGCGTTGGTTTATACCGATGGTGAAATACTGAATCGGACGCCTCATGTACTAACGGGGCAGTATCGCTCTACAACCAAGCAGGCAATACTGGAAGTTGTTAACTATCCTGACAAGCTGATTAATGACAGAGCAATCGCTAAAGAACTCGAGCTTTTAATCGCTGAAGATCACGCGACAGTGGTGAACGACTTAGTGCAACAAGCGGCCGTTAAAATTGATTTACTAGGATTTCATGGGCAAACGGTTTATCACAATCCCACTGCGGAGTTAACGATCCAACTTGGCAATGCTAAAGCGCTCGCCAGTTTAACGGGCATCGCCACGGTATTTGATTTTCGACAAGACGATATTCTTAATCATGGACAGGGCGCGCCACTGGCACCTATTTATCATCAGTACTTATTGCGTCATTATAAGGTGAGATCGCCTGCTGCATTCCTTAATATCGGTGGTATTAGTAATATCACTGTATCGGACGGTGATGCATTGCTGGGCTTTGATTGTGGACCGGGAAATTGTTTAATGGACGACTATATGCGTAAACATTTTGATCGATCTTATGATGAGGCCGGAGCGGTTGCAGCTCAGGGTCAAGTTGATCAAGCGCTGATTACACGGCTTATGAATGATTCCTATTTTAGTCTTGCACCGCCCAAGTCACTTGATCGTCAGTATTTTTCCGCAATGATGAGCCAGTTTAACGCACTAAGTATTAATGACACTATGGCCACACTAAATGCGTTTACGGTTGCAACTATTGCTCACTGCGTTAAACAATTACCCAGCCAACCATTGACTATTATTGTGGCAGGTGGCGGACAACACAACACGGTACTGATGAACAATCTAGCCTTAGCATTGTCGTGTGATGTTAAAGCGGCGGCGTCGCTGGGGATGGATGGAGACTATACCGAAGCCGAGCTGATGGCCTATTTGGCTGCGCGGCACCAGTACCAACAACCCTATACCTTCCCAGGCACCACCGGCGTAAAGACACCGTGTTGTGGTGGTAAAACTGTACTAGCTGGATAAGATTGCACTATGAGGGATGCGATAGAGTGGCAAGACGCGGCTGAACAAGCACTCGGCGCTGCAATACGGTCGTTAGTGTCGGTTGGTGGTGGCGACTTTGCAGAGGCATTTCGTGCAGAGCTAGTATCAGGGCAGTCTGTTTTTATCAAAACACATCGTGCACCACCACCGGGTTTCTTCACCACTGAAGCCAATGGTTTATCGTGGCTGCGATCAAGCGGCGTTGTGGCCATACCCGAAGTGTTGGCAGTGTCTGACGACCCGCCTTTTCTGGCGTTGGAATGGATCGATCTTGGGCATAACCGAGGTGGTGATGACTCTGAGCTCGGTAGGTCGTTGGCAAGGCTACATAAGCAACCGTTTGAATGCTTTGGTCGGCCTGATGCGTGTACTACGGGTAGCTTAGCTGTGCCCAACCAACCGACCCAAGACTGGGCAACCTTTTATGCCTCCCAACGCTTGCTGCCACTGGCGGATATCGCGCAGGCCCGAGGCGCGCTACCCGATAAAGGCATAGATGGGCTTAGGCGTATCGCTTCAATGCTCACACAGTGGCAGCTCGATGAGCCAGTGTCGTTACTGCACGGTGATCTATGGGCAGGTAACAGGGTGTGCGATGCAACTGGTAAAAGCTGGTTGATCGATCCTGCAGCACATGGTGGCTGCAGAGAGTTTGATATTGCTATGATGATGTTGTTTGGCGGCTATGATGAAACTTGCTTTGCCGCTTATAACGAAGAATACCCTTTACAAGCTGAGTGGCAATCGCGCGTTTCTCTGCATCAACTGGCACCGCTAACGGTGCACGCTATTAAGTTTGGCGGTTCGTATCGCAGTGCAACTTTATCCGCATTGGCTAAGTATTTATAACGCGACGATATACCGTCAGCTAACAACTATTTTCGTGAAAGTACGTTGTCAAGTTGCCGCGTTGATAACAGTCGCTTTAGTACACCGGCTATACGAGTTGGCGTTGTGACATAGTATCTTGGTTTTGGTCGCTGGCTATTGAGTGCTTTAAGCAAAACTTGCGTTACAGCGGAGGAAGGTAATTCGAATCTATCCTTTTTACCGTCTGTTTCGTACAAGCGTGGTATGACGTTTTTTTGATAGTGTTCTTTGTTCGAAGAGTTCTCCACGTCTATCCACTTTTCAAAATGTGGCTGCGAATTAACCCTTATCTTGGTGCCGATCGGGCCAGGCTCAATTAACACGGTGTGAATATTGGTATCGCGCAACTCTAAGCGGAGCGTATCGCTCAAACCTTCCATTGCAAACTTGGTGGCGTTATAAGCGCCTCTATTAGGTAGTACACAAAAGCCCAAAACAGAAGAACAGTTAACGATATAACCTCGCTTGTTTTCTTTCATGGCGGGTATCAATGCATTAATAAGCTCAAATTGACCAAAAAAATTGGTTTCGAAAATTGCTCGTAAGGCGTCGCGAGGCAGGTCTTCTACTAAGCCGGGTATGCCATATGCGCCGTTATTAAATAGGGCGTCGAGCTTACCGTTGGTTTCACTTAGTACGTGCTGTGCGCCATTAAGTACAGATGTTGAGCTCGCGTAGTCTAGAACGAAGCTATTGAGGCCTTCACTTTGTAGGCGTAAGCAATCAGCTTGTTGGCGGCAGGTGGCAAATACTTGCCAACCCTGAGCGTGCAAGGTAGTGGCGGCATCGTAGCCAATTCCAGAGGAGCAGCCGGTGATCAGGATAGAACGTTGGGTCATGGAGGCGTATGCGCTTCGACAGAGGCGCACACGTTATCACAGATGTCTGTGTGGAACTACGCTTAGCCTGCGTTCATGCTCTCTAGCGCATTGTTGGCGCGTTCAAACCATGCACGTGACAAGATATTATCTTTTGCCATAGTGATGCCTAGTACATCAACACCGGTATGCTTGTAGCGCAAGTCTTCATAGATAGACAACGCCAACTGACGGTTGCCCATTTCTTGATGCGCGATTGCTTCAGCATAAAGGGCTGTGTCGTAGTAGGTCGTATCCGGATACTCTGCGCGCAATCGTTTCATAGTGGCCACAGCTTGTGGATAGTCTTTAGTATCCATTAGCTGGCTATAACCTTTAAGGTAGAGCGCATCATCGGCAAAATAACTCTCAGGTGAGCTGGCGAGCAGGGTATCGATATCCCGCATGGCATTTTGTGTGTCGCCTGTCTGGCGCGCATTAAGGGCGGAGAGATAAAAGTCAAAACCTACACCTTCTTCCTTGCTGTAGAGTGCTGATTCGTTTAGAACGGGCTCTTTTATTGCTGCGCGCTGCTTGTTGACGGTTACTGGGTCGGCGGCGAGGTATTCTCTGTACTTAGCTCGAGATTCCACATAGTTACCGTCATCTTCAAGCGCTTGTGCTGCGTAAAACATTTGCTCGTTTTGATTAGTGGCATCGCTTACTTGCACGATAGTATCAAAATCAACATCTAAATCTGCATATTTACGACCGTCAGTAACAGGTGCAAAAGTTAGCCTTACCTTAATTGCTTCAGAAGGGTTTAACACCACTTGGTCGATATGGTCAGTTTCAAATTCGTCTGCGTGCTCGCCAATTATCTTAATAGAATTTATCGGATAGATATCTCCACCGCGATTGGTGATTTCAACTTCTTGAGTGGCGCGAGTGCCGACGTCCTGCGTGCCAAAGTAGAAGGTAGGTACGGATACAAACAGATATGACCCGGCGACACCGGTAGCGCCGTCGCCGCCTCCACCACCGCCACCACAAGAGACAAGCGTGGCGGAGAT
>CALGND010000131.1 GCA_937958675.1 uncultured Granulosicoccaceae bacterium | reverse complement strand
GCGTTTTTATCAAAATTTATGATTGAGGGCTGTATATACATACATTTTTGTTGATTAATCAAAGAAGCCGGGTTTGTGATGTATTTCTACAAGAAGATTTTTGGTGGGTTGGTGGTATGTCTATGATATTATTGTATTTAGTTGGAGAATAGAAGTGGAGTTGCTTGTGGATATATGTCACTTTGACGTGTTTAAACACGTCACCAAGCCTCTGAAGAACACTGTTGAACTAAACCGCTTCGCGGTAGCCTGGAAGCTGTAGTGTTTTAAGAGAAATTACAGAAAGCGGCATGTGATGCCGTGAAAAAATAAGCTTTTGTTCTTTACTTAATATGGACCAATATCGGTCTGTTAAGAGTATAAGACAATGACAGCGCTTAGAAAGAAAATGATAGCTGCAATGAGGCAGCGACGATATTCAGTACGTACCCATGATAGTTATCTATACGCAGTAAAGAGTCTTGCTAACCATTACGGTAAGTCGCCAGACAAACTCAGTGTAGAAGAAATACAGAGGTACTTTGATTATCTGGTTCAAGTCAGAGAGCTATCAGCAGCAAGTTGTCGACTGCAGTTAAACGCGCTTAGGTTTTTCTACGTTAAGGTGTTGGGATGGCCTGAGTTCACGATAAAGCTGGTCGTGCCAAAGAAAGCGGAGTTGATCCCCGAACTGCTCACCCGAACAGAGGTGAGAAAAATAGTAGCACAATGCGAAAATGACAAGCATCGGATGATGTTATTGACGTGTTACGGCTGTGGTTTGAGAGTAGGTGAATTAGTCGCGACAAAGGTACGCTATATAGATGGCGAGCGACATTTGCTACGAGTAGATCAGGGAAAGGGTCGGAAAGATCGTCTGGTGTCGGTAAGTGATGGTCTGCTAGGTGATTTGCGTGTGTACTGGAAGCGTTATCGACCACAGCCGTGGATGTTCACAGGTCAACAGATGGATAGGCCGATATCAATCCAGTCAATCCAGCGAGTGTTCAGTCGATGTAAGGCAAAGGCGAAAATAGAAAAAGTCGGAGGGATCCATGGATTGCGTCATGCGTATGCCACCCATCAGCTCGAAGCAGGAATGCCACTGAATGAGTTGAAGCACCAGTTGGGTCATAAAGATATAAGAACCACGTTGCGCTATGTGCACTGGGTGCCGAACTATCAGGAGCACAACCGACACGGTGCGGACCTGGTAGCGATGTTGGAGAAAGGGAAATGAGTAACTCCAACCCATCAGCAACCTTACAACAGGTATTGGCGCAGCACCTAAGTAATTACCGTGAGTCTCACCCCTTGAGTTCACGACAACATCAAGTGTGCAATCACATACTCACTTGTCGCACGGCGGCGATGGGTGGCGTCGAATTAGCCTGTGATGCGTGTGGAAACCGACAGGCACACTACTTTGCCTGTCGGGATCGACACTGTCCCAACTGCCAGTACAAAGCCACCCAACAATGGTGCGAGAAACAGAAAGAGGCCCTGTTGCCGGTGACCTACCATCATCTGGTGTTTACCCTGCCGCATACGCTGAACGATTGGGTGGCACTCCATCCGGCGGTCATCTATCGTTGCCTATTCAGCAGTGTTTGGTCAACGCTGAAACACTTTGGTGAAAACGCCCGTAAACAAGGCGGTCAGCTTGGTGTGAGCAGTGTGCTGCACACTTGGGGCGAGAATCTCTCCAGACATGTGCATTGTCATTGCCTGATCCCGGGTGGGGTGCTGACAGAGGAGGGAGAATGGTCAGAACTCAAAGGAGACTATCTGTTTGCAGTGAAGGCGCTATCGCGAAAATTTAGAGGCGCGATGGTCAGCGCGTTGCGCCAGGCCTACCGGCAAGGGTTGCTGACAAAAATCGAATCGGTGCGGGAAGTTAATGCCGTATTAGATGAGCTGATGGATAAAGAGTGGGTGGTATACAGCAAACCTTGTGGTGACAGAAGTGCGAGCGTGATTGATTATATGGGTCGATACACTCACCGGGTGGCGATCAGTAATCAGCGAATTGTCAGCGTTGACGAGAATACCGTGAAGTTCACTTACAAAGAGTATCAAAAGGGCGGCGACAGAAAAACGATGATGCTGGCGCCAGAGGAGTTCATCCGTCGTCTGATGATGCACGTGGTGCCCAAGGGGTTAATGCGTGTGCGCCACTACGGATTTCTATCGAACAGAAACCGTCGGCAGAAAATAGGGATGATCCGTGAACGGATTAGTCAGGCACTGAAAGCCCCTGCACAGGAAGAATCCGAAGCGAGTTCGGCGTACGCAGATTACCGTTGCCGAGTGTGTAAAAAGGGGATGATGATGCCGATAACGCTGGAAAGCGAGCATGGTCCTCCTGAATCGATAATGCATTAGTCACATTAATCAGGCGGCATTGTCGCCTCAAGTAAGTATCCACAGGGAATGCTGAGTTGCAGCACGCCAGGGTATTGTATTGCCAATGATAATAAAATCAGCGGAATTAGGGTAAGATACTGGCGAATCAGTAGTAAGGAAGGGATGGCGAGATGAAATCTGAAGTGGGATGCATTCGTACTATGAGCATGTTTCACAGTCAGTGTTGGGTTCACACTCAAACCCAGTAAATACAAATTCTAAATAGATAAGTGCCAACTGATGGGCGGCTCAGTCCAACAGGCGTTTATGCCTCATGCTGCGCACGGCGGCATAAAACGCTTAGATGTTAGATCAAATAAGTGGTAAAGCATGCCAAACCTATACGATAAATTCCTCCATGAAATGTCTTTCTATACTGAGAGGCTTATCGATGAGCTTACGTTCCGTGTGCCTGATGACAAAGCGTATTCAGCGCAAGCAGTTTTGTTCGAAGCGAC
>CALGND010000130.1 GCA_937958675.1 uncultured Granulosicoccaceae bacterium | reverse complement strand
GAGTGCGCTAGAGCTATTACATCGAAGTTCGCATTGATTTTCATTTGGCCATTCTCCAGTGTGTGTCGGTCAATAATTGGGACAATCGCTGCAATGTACCTATCAGTAGGTAGACATACTAGCAGCAAAAAGGTTCCAAGGTAAAGCCAGTTTGTCGTTTAATCATATACTCGGCCAGATGAGCTCATGTCACACGAATGCCGAGTATGGATAGGCCCAGAATCAGTGACCTGCTTGATCGTAGTCCCACACTACTGATGCTGATAGAGGTAAGCACTGACAAGTCAACACAAATCCTGCATTCACTTGATCATCTTCTAAGGCGTGATTAGCCATCATCTCTACTTCACCTTCTAACACTTTTGCTTTGCAGCTCGAACACACACCGGCTTTGCAAGCAAACGGGGCGTCGATATTGTTTGCAATCGCAGCTTCTAGTAACGTGCTGCCATCGGGTATCACTAGGGTTCGTGTCTCTGCGTTTAATGTCACTTGACCTGCAACCCCTTCTTTGTGTGTATTCACACTCTTTGCGCGTTGTTTGCTTCTACCGGGCTGGGCGTTGCCAAATAGCTCAAAACGTATTTGATCATTTCTCAAGCCATGTGCTTGAAGTGCATCCTTGATTCCTAGCATCATTGGTTCGGGGCCGCAAATATACGCCATATCAATCACGTCAATGTTAATCCAGTTGCTAAATAGTTCGCCGCATTTTGAGCTATCAACGCGACCACGAAACAAATCAATCTCCTCGCTCTCGTCCTCAAGTATGTGCACAACAGTAAAGCGATCGAGATAGCGATTTTTTAGGTCTTCTATTTCTTCTCTGAACATTATGGTGTTGGCACCACGGTTGGCATACACTAGGGAATATCGTGCTTGCGTGTTTTGCTGTAGCCCGGATTTTATAATTGATAAAATGGGCGTTATCCCCGATCCTCCAGCGAATGCTATGTAGCGCGGCTGCTCTTTATCGGATATCGCATGGAAATTGCCCATCGGCGGCATCACTTCTACAATATCGCCTACGGCTAGATCAACGTTTGCCCAAGTTGAAAACGTACCGCCATCAACTCGCTTGATACCCACCTGCAATGCACCATCGTTTAGGCCCGCACAAATGGAATAGGAACGGCGTAGCTCTTCGCCATCAAAGTCTTTGCGAAACGTTAAGTACTGGCCTGGTACAAATGCAAATTCACCGTTAGATTCAACTTCTGGCTCTAAGGTAAGCACCACCGCATCGCGAATGGTCTTATGGATGTGAGTGACCTGAAAGTTATAAAATTGCATCAGCGTGATGTTCTCAAATACATTTGAAGTATTCAAACGGTTCAAGGCAATCAGTACAACGCCATTGTGCCTTGCATGGCGTTGATCCAAATTGGCTGATCTTTTCAACGTCTGTAGATTTACACTGCGGACATCGGTTCGGACTGCCTTTTGCTTGCGGAGCTGCAATGCCATAGGATTCAAGCTTAGCTTTACCTGTGGCGGACATCCAATCGGTTGTCCACGCGGGTGCAATACGTGTTTCCAAGTTAACGTCTTCGAAACCACGACTAGTTAGTTCCTTGGTGATGTGTTCAGTAATCTCTCGCATAGCGGGGCATCCTGAGTAAGTGGGAGTTATTACTACGCTTACCTTATTCTCCTGTACCGATACATCGCGGACCACACCTAAATCAACTATTGAGATAACCGGGATTTCTGGATCAGGGATTTCCCCCAGCCATTGCCAAACTTGGCTTACAGTCACAGCCGTTGTGTTCACCACTGCGCTCCAGGGTGAGATCGTTGTAGTGTTTGCATCGTGGCCAGCAAATGACCTAGGTGTTCAGTGTGTCGAACACCGGTGCGGCCGCCAGAGTGAGCGAATGGGTCGCTTGGCGCGATTAAGTTTGCAGTATCAAGCGTACTGCTTACGGTGGAGTTCCAAGTTTCACGTATCGATACTGGCAAAGGTGCAATATCCCGCTTTTCCATAGCCTTATCAGTATCATCTTCGCCAAAGAACTCCCCACTGTATGGCCAAAGGTAATTGAGTGCCGTCTGCATTCGATCATTGCTTAACTCAGTACCGTCACCTAATGCGATCACCGTATCGCTAGAACGCTCTAAGTGATAGAGCGCCTCTTTAAGGGATTTAATCGCAATGTCAGACACTCGTTGATCAGATGAAGCCTGTAACGTTGTTAACCACGGTACTTGAAAAGCATCAAACAAAAATTGCCTCACCATCGTACGAGCAAAATCTTCATTAGGGACTTCAACCATTAGCACATTACGAAAATCGTACACATCGCGTAGAAACGCGAGATCATTGTTACTACGGCCACCGCCTTCAACCTCAGCGGCATAGCTTAACCACAGCTGAGTTTGCCCGATTAAATCCAACGCGGTGTTAGCTAAAGCAATATCTTCTTCCAAAGCTGGCGCATGCCCGCACCACTCGGACGTGCGATGGCCGAGTATCAGTGGGTTGTCGCCTTGCCTAAGCAAAAATTCTATTAGATGAGAATCAACTTGCGACACTACATGTTTCCTGCATCATCGGGTAAATCATAAAATGTGGGATGGCGATAAACCTTGTCCTGTGCAGGCTCAAATAACGGACCTTTCTCACTTGGGCTTGATGCAGTTATGGCTGAGGCCTCCACTACCCAGATACTGGTGCCTTCGTTGCGACGTGTGTATACATCACGAGCATTTTTGATGGCATGCTCAGCATCGGCTGCGTGCAATGAACCGACATGCCGATGACTCATGCCGTGTTGGCCTCGAATAAACACTTCCCAAAGTGGCCACTCGTCAGTTGTTGTCGTCATTGTTTTACCCCTACACTGCTTGTCGCTCAGCTTTGCGTTCAGCTTTTTTTGCCGCATGGGCCATCATGCCTTCGCGCACCCAGGCACCATCACTCCATGCTTTCTTTCGAGCATCCAACCGCTCTGTATTGCATGGGCCGTTGCCTGCCAACACGTCGTTAAACTCATTCCAGTCAGGCTCTGAATAATTATATTGATTAGTCTTTTCATTCCAATTCAGATGATCATCTGGAATACTTAACCCTAGAAACTCAGCTTGCGGCACGGTGGCATCTACAAACTTTTGGCGTAGTTCATCATTGGTGTTCATTTTTATCTTCCACGCCATCGACTGAGCTGAGTGCACGCTGTCTTTATCAGATGGCCCAAACATCATCAACGAGGGATACCAAAACCGATTAAGTGCGTCTTGCGCCATGCGGTGTTGTTCATCGTTGCCGTTTTTGGCCATCGCTATCATGATGTGAAAGCCTTGGCGTTGATGAAAGCTCTCTTCTTTGCAAATGCGCACCATCGCTCTGGCATACGGACCGTAAGAGGTATTTTGTAATGGCACTTGATTCATGATTGCCGCACCATCAACTAACCAACCAACCGCGCCCATATCAGCCCAGGTTAGCGTTGGGTAATTAAATATGGAGGAGTACTTCATCTTACCGGTGTGCAACATACCGAATAAGTCGTCTCGACTCACACCTAAGGTTTCAGCGGCGCAATACAAATACAAGCCATGACCAGCTTCATCTTGTACTTTAGCGAGTAAATTAGCCTTGCGCTCTAGAGTTGGCGCTCGGGATATCCAATTGCCTTCCGGCAATTGCCCCACTATTTCTGAGTGGGCATGCTGTCCGATTTGCCGAATTAAGTTTTCACGATAAGCCGCTGGCATGTAATCTTTAGGCTCGATCTTTTCGCCACGATTAATTCGTTCCTGAAATTGGCGATCCTCAGCGGACATATCCTCAAGTGACTGGACGGCCTTGCCAGTTGACCTTATTGACTGCGCGTACATTAGCTCACCCCTATCATGTGCGTTCTATTATCAATGCAACACCCTGGCCTACACCTACACACATCGTACAAAGTGCATAACGCCCACCAATGCGTTGCAATTGATAAGCAGCCGTCATTACCAACCTTGCGCCTGACATACCCAAAGGGTGGCCTAAGGCAATAGCACCTCCGTTGGGATTAACGTGCTCTGCATCGTCAGGCACACCTAAGGCACGCAGCGTTGCTAATGCTTGGCTAGCGAAAGCTTCATTAAGTTCAATCACATCCATCTGTTCAATGCTTAGGCCATGACGCTTTAACAACTTTCGTGTGGCTGGGACTGGGCCAATACCCATAATACGAGGTTCAACGCCGGCCGCACACATTCCTACAACTCGGGCGAGCGGCTTATGTTGCTTTGCAATCGATTCATCCACTATTAGTAACGCGGCTGCGCCATCATTAATACCCGAGGCGTTACCCGCAGTAACTGTGTTGTCAGCACCATTGATGCTTTTTAGTGCTGCAAGTTTTTCAGCGCTGCTGGATCTGGGGTGTTCATCTTGTTTAAACAACAATGGATCGGCTTTACGTTGCGAGATTTCAATAGCCATCAGTTCATCATTAAAATATCCGGCTTGTTGTGCAGCCTCAAAGCGTTGTTGAGAACGTAATGAAAACGCATCTTGATCAGCACGATTAATATCAAAATCAATGGCAACGTTATCAGCAGTTACCGGCATTGAATCAACGCCATATTGTGCCTCCATACGTTTATTGATAAAACGCCAGCCAAGTGTAGTGTCATAGACGGTATTGGCACGAGTAAATGCCGTTGAGGCTTTTGGCATGACGAACGGTGCACGACTCATACTCTCAACACCACCAGCAATCGCTTGGCTATAGTCGCCGGCTTTAATACCACGCGACACCATACCAACAGCATCCATCCCCGAGGCACATAAGCGATTAATCGTTGAGCCAGGTACATCAACTGGCAACCCTGCTAACAGCGACGCCATGCGGGCCACATTGCGATTATCTTCACCAGCTTGGTTGGCATCACCAATCACGACATCATCAAGTGATGACCAATCAATCGTTGGATTGCGTTTTATCAGCTCGGCAATTGGCAATGCCGCTAAGTCATCAGTGCGTAACGATGACAAAGCGCCACCGTATCGTCCAATCGGTGTACGAACAGCATCAAGAATATAGGCTTGCAAGCGTCCCCTCCGGTAAAGGTGGTGTTAATACGGCTAGCGACTTTTAGTTACACTAAACACAAGTTTAGTATATTTTGTAACATTTTAATATGGTTGAGTAGCTAAGTCGCGATATCGGCTAGATCACCCACCGGATTGGCAAGACGGTTTCGCAGCAGACCTCATAGACAATCCTTGACCTTAGAATAATTATCAACGCGGACATTGGGATAATTGAGTACAGCGTCTTGCGACGCGCCGGCGTGGCAAAAGATAAATTACGAACGACAACGCGAAGGAAGCCGATGTTATTGCTGCTGGACTGATCGACTACTTGGATGCCAAAAAGGTGATGGCTAATAGAGCCGCCGAACAGCTGTTATTATGCGACAGCCATCCCATTTTTTCTTGCAAACCACGCAATGGCCGACACATGTTGATTTTACAATATAACTAAGGTAGATTCGGTCGTGCAGTGCTTCTGCGCGCATACCACTAGTAAACAAAAGGACATGTTTATGTTTCCACCCGACCAATTCTTTTAACACTGTGGATAAATTAGCGGTTGTTATAAATAACGTCCATGATCAACATTCGATCACTCGTGTGCTGGCGAGTCGCAACTACCAACTCTTCTCTCAATTAGAATGGCTTTACAAATGTAATCGCGAATTCGCAGCAATTATTATCTGTCACAGAAAATCACAACAAGCACCACTACCTGCTCTGCCTCCTTCACATCCCAACTCTAGAATAATTGTTCTTTCAGACCAAACGGAAGAAAATATCATCGTAGACACACTCAATGCAGGCGCTCATCATTACATTGCACGGTGCAATTCCGAGCGAGTATTGCAAGCACGAATCGATGCAGCGTTAAGAGTTCACTCACAACAAGATAGCCTTGTTCTTGAAGTTGATCCGTATCTATTTAAAGTTGATTGTCGTACCGCATATTATGGCGAGCGTATGATCAACTTAACACCTCGTGAATTTCAACTGGCGTACTACCTATTTTCCAATAAAGACAGAGTCGTTTCCGATTCAGAGCTAATGACAAGTGTTTGGACGCTCCCACCGAACCTAGATACAAGACGCATAGATACCTTGATTTACAGAATCAAGAAAAAAATGAATTTGAATACAGATCAATCTAAGTGGAAGATAGACAGAAGCTTCAAGAAAGGTTATACGGTTCGCTGTTGACACCATAATACAAGCCACGAGCGCAAACGAAACACATTAACTCGATGAAAATTGACGAGCATTTAGCCTTGGTAGATCAGCTAATAATCGCGTGACATTAAGATGGCACTGCGCCATTGCACCCTCGGGAAATAAACTAATATGAGCCCAAGTGTTTTCCCGCAGAGCCATTTTGCGCCAGCGATGGAGAATCATTAACCTTACTGCCGCACGATCAATAGTGTTTAAGGCGTTGCTGACGTTATCGCTCTTTGATTCGTCTGTAAGCGTCTGCGCGAGCGCATGTAGCTTGCTAGCAGTTTCAAGCACGTCCATTGGCACTAATCGTTCCACCAACCAATCGGGGATTGCACGGTTTTGGATATCAAGTTCAAGTGCTAAGTTTGACGCAACGGCACAACTAGCTGGCAGCAAATAGACACGTTTTAAAAGCCGTATAGCCTTTTCTTCCATGTCTTCTAGTGCATCAGCTGATTCGACTAACAATAGCTTCCATCCTCCATCATACTTTACGTTTGTTCCATATACCTCGCCGTACACTGCTTTAGTCGACGCGATACCCGAAGTAGAAAGACGATAAATCACTTCGCGCCCGTTTTTACTAGCGCTTATCCATCCCTCTTTTTTAAGCCTATGAATGGCCACACGTATCGCTTCTGGCTTTAATCCAACATGGCTCA
>CALGND010000129.1 GCA_937958675.1 uncultured Granulosicoccaceae bacterium | reverse complement strand
ACTTTCAGACGTTAAAGTGTTACCGATTTGTCTTCTAGGATTTTGCCCCAAGCAAATATCTCGTATGTGCGGTGTACAGCTACATAGAAGGGGTCTGCTAGTATTAGTGATTCAACCTCCGCTTTTTCATTTGCCTCCACGATCCACATTGCGCCGCAAAAATCACTATCAGCGTCAGTTTTCAAGCCGCCACCAATAAGGAGCTCAGGGTGTGCTTTGGCATAAGCGACATGCTGGTCACGCAATTCTTTATTAGCGCGAATTTCAAGCATGTCATCAGTATCTCTGAAAATTACTGCCCATCTTTGCATGGTTCTTCCCGTAAAATAGTTACGGGATGATTGCAGAGATTTCTGTTCGTTAGTCAGCACCATGACGATAGGTAAGTTTGATCCAGGCCAAGTATGAATGTCTGGAATGGGCCGTTTTCAGCTGTGGCACAGACCATAAAAAACATAGATAAGTACGTCTGTTTACTGTTGCTTTGGCCGTCAACGACCAGTATAGCAGGCTGACATCGTTGCTTTTATTCGGAGCCGTCGCGCGATGGTTTACTTTTGATCTTGGCGTCCTCGCTAATATTGCCCAGCTGTTGTCTGTTTAGGGATAGACTGACGCAACGGTGATTCAATAAGATGAACTTTGTTGCCATAGCTGGATGTATTATCTGGTGGTCCGGAGATTCAAGTGAAAATACAATCTGTTAAAGCGGAAGTATTTATGGTCCCGTTACCCCGTCATTTTCAAGGTAGCAGCTACTCGTACACTCATAAAAAAGGCTTGTTTGCCCATGCCACCACAGATGAAGGTATCGAGGGCTTTTGTTATCTTGGAGATGACTTTGGTCTGGGACAACTTATCGCTAAGGCTGTGAATGAGGAGTTTTCGAACGTTCTGATTAACAGGGATGTTAATGACGTCGAGAGCATTTGGCATGACATGCGTCCGTTAGCGCGGGACATCCTTGGGGACAGGCGTGTTGCGCTTCATGCTCAAGCTTTGATGGATATTCTTTGTTGGGATTTAAATGCTAAGTCAGCACAGCGGTCAATTGTTGATCTCTTGGGACAAAAGCGAAAAAATGCTCCGATTATGGCTATCGCCGGCTATTACACTGCACAAAACTCGCTGTCCGATCTGGCTGACGAAACGCGCGACCTAATCGAACTTGGTTGCAGTGGGATGAAGCTAAAAGTAGGTGGCTTGTCTATCGAAGAAGATATCGCGCGGGTGAAAGTTGTAAGAGAAGCGGGCGGCGGTGACTTTAATTTAGCCGTTGATGCGAACCAGGCATGGTCGTTGGGCGAAGCGCTGAAGTTTGTTGATGCATGTGGAGAGTTTAATCTAGCCTGGGTTGAAGAACCCGTGCATTGGGATAATGACATTGCTGATCTTGCAGCCCTGCGAAAACAAACCGAGATACCAATCTGCGCAGGGCAAAGCGAAAATTCAGTGGCCGGTATTGCGCGCATGATTGACGCGGGTGCTGTCGATATCTGTAACCTGCACCCTGGCTATGCTGGCGGCATAACACCCTGGTTGATCGCAGCGGATCTGGCACGCAAAAACCAATTACAGCTTGCTAACACTGGGGAGCCGCAACTATCGGCAAGTTTGATGTTAGCCATGGAGCATGGTATGAGTATCGAAATATACCACCCCGATAGAGATCCGATATTCCCACAACACTGTGCTGCTTTTAACGCTCGAGATAACGGGTACATAAAAGAGACTAAACTGCATGGCTGGGGACTGTTGCCAGGTGGAACTGCCACTCTAAGCTGAGCGCTGCTATGGGATATGAACCACAAGCAGTTTGATGTTCCATCGTGCCATTAGTGAAAGCCGTGCTCGTTCTATTTGAGCAAGCTGAGTAGGTGTTGCCACACCAGCTTGAATCATAATTTCCATTCTTAAGGTGTCAACTTGCGATTGCCTGATGGTTGTTGTCTCGCCTTTTTCCTTAGCACTCACAGAGCCTAAAGTTTGTAATTTGGAAAGAAACTTATCATCAATGTTGTGTGCGTCTTGCAATATTGATTTGTATAAACCATCAGGATGGCTAATTGGATTATAGGTTTTGCTGGTTAGGTCCTTTGTGTATACGGCCACCGCTTCTCTGCCATCGATAAAATCAACTACCGGAAACGATCGAACGGTTGGCAGTAGATTGCTATATCTAGAGTGCCTTAGCATGCCCGCTTCGAGTTTCACCCCTCTGTCAATCCCGTTGTAATCAACAAAATAGCTGCGACAACTCTGCGGGCGTAGATCGATTTTGAGAGCGTGACGACTCGGTTGGCTTAATTGGTATGAATGGGGAGGAGGGTTATTTTTTGCATCACATGCGGCATCGGATTGCTGTTGTGGCTCAACTTGTTGCTGTGTATGAGGAGTTGATGCAGTGCAAAGCACAACAGGTGGTGAGGTTGGATAAACATATTGATTTGTAGAACCTAATGATTGGCTTGATGCCAGCCTGTTGTGCTGGTCGTAATTAAAGTGAATAAACGCTCCATCAGTTTGTTTGATACTCCTGAGCGCTCCATTTTCTGCGTAGCTGAAATCCAAACTGTTTCCGAGTTTATCGAACAATCGATGTAACTGACCATTCTTGTAGCGAAGGTGGATAGCGGATCTGTCACGTGCTTTAGTAAGTACAGGGTAGGAACCGAAAAAAGTAATAGATTCTTCTGGTGTTACCAAATAATAGTGCTGTTGCTTGTGTTGAATGGTTCTTTCTGGCTTTTGATCAGCAACGTAGGTATTTGTATCGATGGGTAAATACAGTTGCCTGGTGCCATCGGGGTTCAGGAGTTCAAGCTTACCCTCGTTTTGGAGCAACTTAAAATCATAACTGTGGCGCCAGTTGCTACCTAGGCTGGAAGGCGCGGTAGTAATAGTGGGTAGATATCGCCATTGGAAGGGGATCGAATCGTTAAATTCGTCTGGTGAATGTGCTATGTACGGCTGTAGTGCGCGCAAGTTAATCTTAGAGAAGTTTTCACTTGAGTCTGCATGCAAAGGCGCAACGACCCCTGCAATTGCAAAGGTATGAGCTAAGGCAAGCAGTGAGAAAACACCGGCACGAAGACGAAATAATTTGTACTGAAACCAAAAAAGACACCGGCCCGAATAGACCAGTCGTTGATTATCCATATCCTTTATCTCAATCCGTGAGAGCGATCACAATACCTATTACGATCAAGAATCGCAAGCCTGTATGCTAATGAAATTAAATCTAATTGTTCGTTGACCGCACGTTTTGTTTAAGTTAGGTTGTTTGTAACGGAGAGTTATACGACAAGGAGTTGTTACCGTCATGTTTGTGTCCCCTCGCTTAAATTATCGTAGTTTGGCAGCCAAAGCTGTCCCTCCACTGCTTTTATCGAAGTTGCCTTTTGCCTTTGCCATATGTGTTGCTAGTGTAGGTGTAAACGCAACTGAAGTGCTTGATATTCCTAGTATCACCGCAAAGAAAATCACTCGCGACACACACTCTGGGGATGTAATATCCACTGACTGGATCCAACTATCCCCCGAAGGTTTGCGGGCGCGTCAGTCTGGTGCTCAAAGTAAGTTTGAATACCTACAGAACTTCTCCCAAGAAAAACTTTGGATGATGGATTGGAGTCGCAAGATTCTGTTTGAGGCTTCACCTGAAGCGGATTCGCCTACTCAAAGAGGTGACGATGAACCTTATCAGCCGTTTGTAGCCGAAGCCGACGAAGAACCACAAAGCAGCCTAATCGCAAGCGAGCCTTGTATTGATCTAATCGCCAAAAAGGTAGGAATGGCTAAGTGGCGAGAACAGGATGTTGCCGTTTGGCGTTGCGAATTTGCTGGTGGTGAGCACTACAGTGAAGTATTTTTTAGTCAACAGTGGGGCTTGGTGATACGTGAAGAACGAATCGATCAGACAACCATAGAGCTCAGTAATATAAGACGGGCTGAATTTTCTGTGGGCCACTTTACACCTCCAACATATTTTAGAAAAACAGATTTCCGTGAACTGATAATCGGTTCGCCTGAAATAGGTAACTATTCTGAGTAGTTACGAATTCGAATACAAAGCTATCTGTTCACATTAAATTTAAACGGTAAAAACAGTAGGAAAATTCCGATTGAACTATTTAAAAGTATCGGATAGCTTTAGCACTAACAGAGGAACCTCTGTGTTTAAGGACCGAAACACTAGAATGATTCGGATTTAATAAGCTCGGGATATCCCTGAGCGCAACGTTTTAAATGTTTATATACAGGAGTAGTTAAACATGAGCACTATCCCATCTAAGCGAGCAGTTATGAACAAGCGTCTTATCCGAGGCCAAGGTCTAACTGAATACATCATTATCGTTGCTCTTATCGCGCTAGCTTCAGTTGGTGCGGTTGGTTATTTTGGTACAGCAGTTAAGGCGCAATTTGTAAACATGGGCGCAGAACTTACTGGTGGTACTAGTGGTGCCCTCGCAACACAAGCTGGTAAAGCGGGCGCTGAAGATACTGCAGCGACAGCTAAAGCGACATTGGGTAACTACTAATAATCGAAGTAATAACAGTAGAAATTCAACAACGTAATAAAAGATGTAAATAAGGCAGTAAGCGCAGCCGATTAACTCGGCTGCGTTCTATAAAGCATCGAATGGAGGCGAAATGCGTACCTATCAACGTGGACAAGTCATGCCTTTGGGCTTGGCGCTAGCAGCGGCAGGAGCCCTGACTGCTTTAGTTCTATTCAATACCGGGCAAGTAGCCTCGGATAAAACCCGATTGGCTAATGCGGCTGATGCCGCGGCCTACAGTGGTTTGATCTGGCAGGCGCGAGCACTCAATTTTCAGGCCTATACCAATCGCGCGATGGTGGCGAATCAAGTCGCGATGGCTCAAGCAGTGAGTCTTAAATCGTGGGCACTTTACGGCAAAGTCGCTACATCAAATATAAATAAAGTATTAGGTAACGTACCCTATGTAGGCGCTGTAACCAATGTCATGGAAGCTACCATGAATACAACGGAAAAGCTCGTATCGCCTATTACCGCGGGAATGCTCTCAGTGTCCAATGCAGTCAATGGCGCATTGTCAAAAGCACAAACGGCTATGTTTGCTAGTAGTTTTGCAGCTACTCCAGAAATTATCAAAAACGTTGTAAAAGCGAACGACGACCGTTTTAGTTCAGATACCGCATACAGCATAGCGAGCCAACTTCGGAATGTGAAGGACTGGGAGAGTTTTACTGAGGGTTACGATACCTCTAACAAACAAGCCATGAAAGCCCGGATCGATGTGATCAATCGCTCTAGAGATCCTTGGTCAAAGAATCGTGATTGGAACTTCTTTGGTAGCTATATGCCGGTATTTGGTATTGCCAAGTTCCGACTAGAGAAACGCGCTGAAACCCGATTAATCGAAGTGACTAATTCAACCACCGATGACAAAGGTAATGTCACCAGTTCAGAGACTAACTACGAATGGAAAGCTAAGGATACGTTATCGCTGCAATTTCAGTGGTGGAGGCCTATCAAGGGTTGGAAGCGAGTTGAAACACCAATTGGATGGGGTGAAGCTATTGCCAACAATCAAAGTGGTGACAGCAGTATTGAGCCTTGTCCAACGCGTGATATTTTTGATGGCGGTACAGGACGACCAGAATGCCCGCGCTGGCTTGGCAACAATAAAAAGTCTGAGAGGTATGCCGATGCTGGTATACGCGATCTAAACGGTAACGAAAGCCGTGAAAAAATGGGGGCAACCTTTAATGGCATAAGAGCCTATCGTTCGCTTTCTCAAGAAATCGAACAACAGCATGATCCGCGGCTGGTATTGCGTGTAGAGGTGGCTATGCCAATCAACGCTATTCGATCATCAGAGAGTTTTCTAAATTCAGAACAATTTAAAGCATCAGTAAAAGCACCTGGCGAAGTGCTCACTTCGGTCAGTACAGCTGAGGTGTACTACCAACGCCCAGAAGACTCACTATCTGTTGTGGGAGAACGAGCGAATGGTTACAACCCCTATTGGGACGTCAGGTTAGCGGCAACCTCCAAAGAAGAGCGACTAGCAGCGTTTAGTCTTCGCTCTCAATCCGATACGGGTTTAGCACCGAGTGTCTCTGCTGGGGCACTGGGTAGTTACGTTGCGCCATCTGGGAATGTTCAAGGGGACATACAGAGCGAGTTAGATAGCATCGCCAATCAGCTATCCACAACCGACCCTGCTAGCGCGGAATACGCTCAGTTGGAAGCTCGACAGACCCAGCTACAGGCAGTTCAAAACGGAGCTGGGAACACTGGAGCTTATTCTGATGTTAACGCTATTGCCCAGGCCTTTGGTGTTGCGCCTGCGGACTTAGTCAACTCGCAGGCTTATCAAGATGTGATCGCGGGAGTGGGCGAAGAAGCACTTCGGGGTTACGTGGACAACAAGGTAGCTAATCTGGGTCTAGATGCTTTAAAGGGACAGGTAGAACAAGAGCTCAAGGCTGCGCTCGAAGACGCCGCCGCCGCAATACTAGCTGGCGCGATGCAAGGGCTTGGTGGATCGCTGGGTGATGCTGCGCGAGATGTAGAAAATATTCAGGGGCAAATTCAAGGCTATGAAGATCAATACAATATTGTGGCAGGCCAGGTTAACGGTGCGAAAAATACTGCCGAAAGTAAGATAGCGGAACTCGAGCTTGAGCTTGAGAAGGTAAAGGGAGAGATAGCTCAGAAATTCACTGACAAAAAAGATACCTTACAAACCGATCTAACGAACGCTACGCAACCCTATTTAGATGAGATTGCCAGATTGGAAGGTCAACTTACCGCTGATCTTGAGATACCGCTGACCCAAACACAAATCGATCGCATCAACGCGGAGATAGCTGAGGCAAACATCAATATTGGGACTCTTCAAAGCACGCACAAAACAGTGCTAGCGCAAGATGTAATGGATATTGTCAATAATTCCACAGACACGATGAAAATCACTTTGGAACAAGCTGAGCAGATGATCAAGATTGACAATGGTGAATTTGAATTTGATGTCGATGATCTAAACGTTGCAGAAGGGAGTTTGGACGAAGAATGAAAGGATTGACGAAAACTATTAAACCTGGCATTTATTCACAGGGAAGCTCAATGACTGAGTTTGCTGTGCTGACTTTAGCAATGTTGCCCATCATGATCGGAATTCCGATGGTCGGTAAGATGGTTGATCTAAAGCAAACCACGATCAACGCCAGTCGATATGCAGCATGGGAAGCCACAGTCGCTAACGGCAATGCTAAAGCTGATCAAGTTGACTCGCGTTTCTTCCAGAAATCAGAAGGGGCGATCAAAACACAAGCGGTACAACACGACAGTAACCGACTTTGGGGTGAAACAAGTGTCGTTGCGCCAACTTCCTATATGGAAAAAGGTGCTGTGCGCATAGCGGATGACAGTGTGGCGGCTAATCCCTTGACGGCCGCTACCCACAATAACGCAGGTGTAGCTGTGAGCTTTGGCGGCGTAGTAGAAGATGTGGGCAATATTTTGTCGTGGGCACCCGGAACAGAGTGGGATATGAAAGCTGATGGTTTACTCAGCGCAGCCGTACAAGTTGAAGTAAAAGAAAATGGCATTCTTAATGGAGCGAATACCAACCCCTGTAATGACGAAGGCACTACCTTCGCTTGCATGACAGCTGTAAACAGCATCATGGTAGATAATTGGAGTGCGAGCAGTGATCATCAAGCTGCAAATCGCACTCGTAGTTTTGTGCCCACCACGGCGATACGTGATGTCAGCGACATTTTAGCTGCAATCGGTGAAGTGCCTGTGTTCAAGGAGCTCAAAGGGCTCAAACGTAAAAACGGCAAATATGGCTTTGGTCATGTTGACATGGAAACATTGCCAGGCTTGCTCGGTACTTACCCCGAGTAATACAAGGAAACCCTATGGATCTCAAAGCGCTAAGCGTCATTATTCTAGTGTTGTGTGTGTCGACTGCGCACGCGACAAATCGCAAAACGAATAATGACTTACAACACATTGATTTACCCAGTGGTGCAACAACCAGCTGGGTAGCCACCGACATGAACCATAACGGACATGGTATGGCAATCAAAACACTCTCTACAAACCAAGCGGTAGATGCCGTTATGAGCTTTTATCGTACCGCATGGGAGGCCCAGGGCGGTAGCCTAAGCGATACGCCAAGTTTTGTAGAAAACGAAGTCGGCGATTGGCAAGTCATTAGTCGTATTTCGGAGTCTCACAATTTAGTGGTGCAAGTTAAAGCGGGTCATGATGGCTTCGCGGAAGGGTTTATTTCTTCAATGGCATTGCAGACAAAGCCCCAGCGTAATGTAGGTTCGATTCCAATGCCTCCCAATACTTCTCAGGTCTCTCATACGCAAACAGGAGACAAGGGCAAAACAGCTTACACCACGATATTGGTGACACCAACAGGTGTCGGTGCGGCAGTGGGCTATTACAAAGATCACTTGGAGCGCGATGGCTGGGCACTTGTGTCAGACGGGTTTGTTGAAGGTAGTCACGTGCTGAAGTTTAACAAGCGTGTATCAGCATTTGAAATTGTGGTAAGTGCTGCGCAAGATGGCACGACGGTTATCCTGCTAAACCGGACTAATAGCAATGGTTGATCTACAAAATATTCGACGAGATCGACATTCGGGTTCTGCAAGCATTGAATACATTGTGCTCTCGGCCATGATTATCAGTTCCCTGTTTTTACCAATTCCTCCGTTTGATGTTTCTCTTGTGGACTGGTTCCTCGACACACTACGTGCGTTTCAGGCAAACAGTACTTATCTTTTATCTCTTCCGTAAACGGATGTAATTTTAAATTTGCAAGGCAGCTATGATTGACCCAACTACCGGTAAGAAAGCACCGAAACCCAAAAAGAATCTAATCATGATGTGCATGGCACTCATGTTGGGTGGCATGGGTGTGTTTCTATCCAAGAATTATATTGAAGAGCAGGTTGCCTATTACAAAGGGCAGCTCGAGCAGACTGAAACCATGGTTAAGATCGTGGTGCCGAATCGCAAACTGTTTCGAGGCGAGATAGTATCCAGCAATGTGCTGCTGATTCGCGAAATTCCTGAGAAGTATGCAGATAGCAACTCAGTGACCGCGGCTAACTATGATGTTGCAATTGGTCAACGAGTTGATTTTGATGTAGATGAGGGGCGTCCTTTGTTGTGGGCGCATCTTGAAGGTGGGTTAAGCCCAACCTTCTCGGGTAAGGTTCCTACTGGCTTGCGCGCCATGACGGTGCGGGTAGACGAGATTAATTCGATATCAGGATTTCTTCAGCCTAAGGATCGCATCGATTTATTGCTTACTTATGGGTCTGGAGCTACTCAGCAAATAACACCTATTATTCAAAACTTAGATGTTATCGCTACAGGTGTACAAACACTAGTAGATAAAAATGGTTCAGGCGCCAAACGCAGTTTTACTACCATTACGGTTCAGGTAAGCCCAGAACAAGCCAAGAAGATCACCTTATCTCAACAAGTGGGAAAGATGACTGCGATGTTACGAAACCCCGAAGACGAATCTCCATTGAGCACAAAGCCAATGAGTGTTTCTTCATTGTTTGGCGAAAAGAAGCCTGTGAAGGCGGTAGTCAAAAAAGCTAAAAAGAAGATAGCCAAGAAAAAACCTGGCATTGAATACATCATCGGAGGATCCTGATGTCTAGATCTATCACAAACGGATTTGTTCTGCTTGCATTCAGCGTATTGTCGCTTGCTACATTCGCAGCGGAATGGGTGGAAATTGGTGCGCCGAAGAACCAGCCGTCACAATCGTACAACCCAGCTGGAAGTGCTGGTGATCGTCTTTATATGTCAAAAGGTGGTGAATCATTTGCTGATATTGCTGAGCGCCTCACTGGATCTCGAGCTAATGCTTCGGCGATCGCTAGATACAACGGTGCATCTGCGGACGGACCAACAGGACGTGATCAGTTGTTGCTGATCCCCAGTGCTTATTCAAATGATGACAGCAGCGCTAGAGCCCTAATTAAAGAGTTCCCAGTTCAAGAAACTAGCAAGCAAGCAACTGTTGAAACAGCACCTGTGAATAAGGTCGTATCGAAGAATGTGGATATGTTTGTCGGTGAGGTACAAGTGTTGGATCGAGTACAGGTGCAGCGCGTAGCCGTAGGTAATGGCAAAATTGTTCGAGCTGAAGTTCTAGCCACGGGAGAGTTGTTGGTTATTGCATCCACTGCTGGTAGTAGCTCTATCCGTTTGTGGCATAAGGATGGAACGCAAACTGATTACAACGTTCGCGTTAGCGAAGGTGATCCTGAAACACGCTTTCATATGGAAAAAATGGTGCGTATGAAAGTTAAAATGGTTGAGTTTCGTAAAAGCGCACTTGGACAATTAGGTATTGACTGGAGCGATGGTGCTGCCGGTCCTGGCTTCGCTATAGCCGGTGATGCTGTCGGCAATAATTTGTTTCGACCTGCAGTTGATGGTTTTACTGGTTTGCCTAATACAGTAAAGCCATTCTCAACTTATTTTGGTATTGCTTCTAACATTACTTCACGCATCAATTTTCTGTCTACCAATGGCGATGCTGTGACGCTTGCAGAGCCAGTATTAACCGCTACCAGTGGCGGCAGCGCCAAATTTCTAGCAGGTGGTGAAGTGCCTTACCCAACCCGAGACGCTAATGGTAATACGGTAGTAGATTTTAAAGAATACGGCATCAAGCTTGATATATCTCCGCAGATCGATACCGCAGGTAACGTACGCACATTGATTGACACCGAGATTAGTTCTCTTGATCCGGCGGTATCAATACAAGGCGCGCCAGGTTTGCTCACTCGTCGTGCTCAAACTCAAGTCAATGTGCGCTCCGGTGAGACCATTGTGATATCAGGATTGCTAACGTCTGAGACCAGTAAAGATATAGACAAGCTTCCAGGCTTAGGTAATTTGCCCATTCTAGGCGCGCTATTTAGATCAACTAATGTACGTAATTCAGTGAGCGAGCTCGTAATTTTCGTGACACCTGAAGTGGTTGATCCAGGTAACAATTCACTATCTTCTCTTAACCAACAACGCCTTGAAGCGTTTGATGCTAAGACCAATCAAGTTCGGCAAACCTTGCCGATCATGGAATAGATCGATGTTTGATTTCTACTTCCAACATGGTGGTGGCCGACGCAAGCTTCATAAAGTAAAGGGTTCTGTGTGCGCTATTGGTAGTGTACGTAGTAACGACTTAGTTATTGATGCTAAGCGTGTTTCCAAAAGACACGTCGAGCTAGTGTTGAAATCTGATGGAGTTCACTTGATAGACTTAGGTAGCCTAAGTGGAACTTGGGTCAATCGTGAGAGAGTAGTTGAATACGGCCCCCTGTCAGAACTAGATGAAATAAATATTGGTGATGTAACGCTATGGCTAGACGGCTTGCCAAAGCTAGATAATGGCTCAGCGACCATTGAGCAACCTATTTTTAAAGAGGCGACAGAAGAAGCATCAGTCGCAACACCAGAAGACAAAAAGGCTAGTCGATCTGGTGCCAGTCGAGTGTTGTCATTTGCAGCGCGTGCTGTTTCTCGTATAAATGCACTAGAAGAATCTAGTACTAAGACGGACGTTGCAGAAACTGAATCCGTAATTGAAGTCGAGCAGATACCTGCTTCTGCAAATGTAGAGAAAAACGTGGCGCCTGCAAATTTCGGTAGCTCTGGCGCTCCAATTGCTGCAGTAATCGACGAAGTAGAAATAGATGAACGCCTTGTATACTGGAGTAATATAGTCCACGATCAGTTAATTGATCAGATGGATTTACGTCGAAAAGATGTTAACCGAATGTCTGACGATCAATTACGCGAAGAATCACAAGAGCTGATTAGCGCTATTGTGACTAGCCTGCTATCTCAAATACCTGAAGATCTGGATGTTGAGAAACTTAAAAGTAACGTTTTGAACGAATCAGTTGGTTTAGGACCACTTGAACAGTTCCTTGAAGACGAGAGCGTTACTGAGATCATGGTGAATAATCACCGCGAAATATTTGTAGAAAAGAGCGGAAAAATCACTCGCTCTCAATATCAATTCAGTAGTGACAAAGCAGTGTACTCGGTCATCGAACGAATCATAACACCGATAGGCAGACGCATAGATGAGAGTAGTCCGATTGTCGATGCGCGACTTAAAGACGGCTCTCGAGTCAATGCGGTTATCCCACCTTTGGCTCTAAAGGGGCCAAGCCTGACCATAAGAAAATTTCCTAAGAAGCGCTTGGAGTTTGCCGACCTGATTGCGTTCGGTGCCACCAACGATCAAATGGGTGAATTTTTACGTATCTGTGTCGAGATGCGTAAGAATATTATTGTGGCTGGTGGTACCGGTTCAGGCAAAACCACTTTGCTTAATGTGTTGTCCAATTTTATACCAGACACTGACCGTATCGTTACGATTGAAGATGCGGCGGAAGTCAAGTTGGTACAACCTAATTTAGTGTCTTTAGAATCTCGTCCGCCCAATCTTGAAGGCAAGGGCGAAATTCCAATACGCGAACTCGTAAAAAATGCGCTACGAATGCGCCCAGATAGAATTGTTGTGGGCGAGTGCCGTGGTGGCGAAGCGATCGACATGTTGCAAGCTATGAATACGGGCCATGATGGTTCACTGACTACCATTCATGCTAACAATCCTCGTGATGTTATATCTAGGCTTGAAGTACTGGTGTTAATGGCTGGTATGGATCTGCCTGTTACTGCGATTCGGGAACAAGTTGCGTCAGCGGTCGATATGATTATCCAACAAACTCGTTTCCCTTGTGGATCTCGCAAGATTACTAAAGTAACTGAAGTGGTCGGTGTTGAAAGTGGAACGGTTCAGTTACAAGATATTTTTGAATATAAGCAAGAAGGCGTTGACGAAAACGGAGTAGTGCAGGGTGAGTTCCGCGCGACAGGATTTATTCCGACGTTTTATGAGGAACTAAGGCGCATCGGTATCCAAGTCGACCTCGACGCATTTAAATCTAGTGCGGCGGTCTGATGAACGTATTACTGATATTACTGGTTGTATTTGTGAGTGGTAGCCTAGTAGTGTATTCGGTTCTGCATACCTCTGCGGGAGCGTGGGAGCGATATTCGGAACATTTCACAAATAGTGCTGATAATCAGTTACAAAAAATGTTTGTATTTGCCGATGCTCGTAAGCTTTTGTTTATGTTTGTTGGTGCACTGTTGATTGTTCCGAGTTTGTTGATTTGGTTGGGACAGTCACCCGTTTTAATTGCCGGTGTTATTGCTTGTATACTGATAGCGCCAAAAATGATAATGAAACGCTTAGCTATTCAGCGTCGTAATGCGATTAACATGGCGCTGCCTGATGCTCTCCAGCAAATTTCGGGTGCGATGAGGGCAGGCTCTACATTCACCACTGCTATACAAGCGATGGTCGCTGAACAAACCGGACCAATATCACAAGAATTCTCGCTCATGCTACGAGAGCAAAGATTAGGTTCTCGTATGGAAGAAGCGCTCGAGAATTTGGGAGAGCGAGTACAAACCGAAGAGATGGATTTAGTCATATCTGCTGCATTGATTGCACAAGATGTTGGCGGTAACCTTTCCGAAATACTACATCGCTTGTCTGACACCATTAGGCGTAAGTTGGAGATGGAAGGCAAGATTAAAGCGCTTACTGCACAGGGCGTAATGCAGGGTCGTGTTGTGACTATGTTGCCGTTTGTGGTGCTAATTGCTTTGCTATTTATCGAACCAGAGGCTACCCGAGCAATATACACAGGTTTATTAGGCTGGATTTTTCTGTTCGTTATATTGGTGCTTCAACTTGTGGGTGGCGCGATGATTCGAAAAATCGTGAATATCGAAATATGATTCCTGTAGCAATCAGTTTAATGTTTGGCGCTTTTGTGGCAATCGTGTTTTATCAGGTGTATCGCATATTTAATGCAGTACCTGATGAAGACCGTTCTTTTATGGATCGTCCTGCATTGGGTTATCGTTTAGTTTGGCCTTTAATACAAGTGTTTGTGCACTATTTCGGTGAGTACATTGGAGAGCAACAGAAAACGTTGACGTTTTTTCGATTAAAGCAGGCTGGGGTTGAATACAGTTTATCGCCTGAACAGTTTGTGGGTGCAAAGGTTGTATCGTTTTTTGCGTTCACAATGCTATTTTATCTATTGTTAAAAATGGCAGGATTTAGCGCCGGAATGTTTTCCATATGTATCGGCATTGCAGGTTATTTCTATCCAGAATTATGGTTACGCGAAATCACCGGTAAACGTAAGAATAATATTTTAAAAGCCTTGCCGTTTTATTTGGATATCATCACTCTGTCGGTAGAAGCGGGTAGTAATCTCACTGGTGGTTTAACTCAAGCGGTAATGAAGTCATCCGATTCACCATTGCGTAGCGAGATCTCAAGAGTGTTGCGTGATATCAGAGCAGGGAAGACCCGTGCTGAGTCATTAAGAGCAATGGCGGATCGCTCAGGCTCGCGTTCATTGACATCGGTGGTATCGAGTATGATCCAGGCCGAAAAATCAGGCTCGAGTCTTGGCCCGATATTAAGAGCACAGGCAGAACAGTTACGCAGTGAACGATTTCAGCGAGCGGAAAAGCTTGCAATGGAGGCGCCGGTAAAACTGTTGGGGCCTCTCGTGATGTTTATATTCCCCACTACATTTTTGGTCTTGGGGTTTCTAATTCTAAGTAAAGCTATTCTTGAACAGATGATTACCTTTGCTCCAATAGTGTGGGCATATCATTGGCCAGGTTAAGGCCACGTTTGCTTCGCGATCAGGGAAGACCTATGAAAATTATTAAATTTCGGATTGTAATTGTAAGTTTGCTAGCCTCTATGTCGCTGTTAGGCTGTGATTCCTCTGGCCAATTACCTAGCGACGCTGAGGTGCGTATTTCACCTGAAAGCCATTCAATTGATATTACTCAAGTGACGACTGCCAACGGTGGCTGTGCCTTTAATCCAAATAACTACGTTGACACACCACTGTTACTATCGGTGCATGATGAGGATGGGTCGCCGATCGGTGAGGCAGATATAAGAGTCAATATCGATTACTCGGGTAATACATTTTTGGGCCCTCCTGTATTGGCTTTATTTGAAGATCTTAATTCTAATGGCGTGGTAGATGCCGAAACGGAACTCGTTTCTAGCAGTGAAGACGACGGTTACGTGGGGGAGACACGTAAGTACTCCGGGGACAAGCACATGTTTCTGCGTATCAACTTGTCGTGTGCATATAAAGGGAATGTGCATGTGCGCTCTCAGTTTGCTTATCGGCAAATGAATGTTGCAGTCAATGCTACAAGCACTGTAACGGTCGATACTACAGAGACTGCCGCTGTACAATAATGGCCATTAAATTCAATAGCCAGATGTTACTGAATGACAAACCCCTGCCGGTTAAGGTTTGCGTGGCAAAGGGTTTTATTGAGCGTTTGAAAGGCTTGTTGTTTACCAAGAGTCTTAGCCCTGGTCATGGCATGTATATCAAGCCTTGTTCTGAAGTACATTCTTTTGGAATGGCTTACGCACTAGATGTAGTGTTTCTTGATGACCAATTAAAAGTGATCAAGCTTGATGTGCTTCCAAAGCACAGTATACGTATGTGCCGAGGAGCGAAGTCTGTAATAGAACTACCAGAATGTAGTATCAATGAATTGGGCATTAAGCTCGGCGACCATTTTTCGTTTTGTAGCGAATTGGAATTAGAAGAGATATTGACATGAACAACAAACAAAATGTAAAAACGTATATATCACGTAACGCGAGGTTTATAGCACTATCAGCTTTGATGCTGATCGCCACATCTTGTGCAACAACATCGCCGCAAGCCCCTGCGCCGGCTAAGCCTTCTTCTTATACTGATAACGTATTTGAGTTATCGGCTGTTGCGGATAGAGCCTATCAAGCGAGTAGATGGATAGAAGCGGCACAACATTACAGTAAACTTTCTGAGCTTGTCCCACAAGACGCTTATGTGTGGTTTCGTTTAGGCAATACATATGCGCAACAAGGTGCATATCAGCAGGCAATAGGCGCCTATGAAAACTCCATAAGCCGTAATTCTGAGCAGCCCAAGCCCTGGTTTAATTTGTCGACAGCCTATTTGCTGAAAGCTCAAGCTGCGATGCAGAAATCATGGTCGCAAATGCGAGAGGATGACCCGGCCAAACAACTTGTTGCTACAAAGCTCCAGATGTTAAATGCATTGATGCATTCGCGAATCGAAGATTCAATTCAGGAAACTAATTATCCCTAATGATGTTGTTTTAATACTCGTTAGCAAACACAGGAGGTGACAGCTATGTATTTAAAAAAATCGGAAAGTTCGCAATCAGGAGCAACCATGGTGGAGTTTATTCTCGCTACACCAGCGGTTCTGGTTTTAGGATTGGGCAGTATTCAGGCAGGATTGATCTACCACGGTAAAACAACGCTAAACTACGCCACATTTGAGGCTGCACGTGCAGGCGCTGTGGATCATGCTCAACTTGACAGCATGAAGAATGAGCTTGGCTTCAGATTAGCGCCACTTATGGGCGGCGACGGTACAGCTGAAAAAGCCGCAGACGCCATTGCGAACTCGGTGGCTAGCGTTAACTTGCCATTGCAAACTAAACTTGAAATTCTTAACCCAACCATTGAAGCATTCGAAGATTGGGGAGAGATGAGTATAGAATCGGGAGTGCGTGCAATTCCCAACAGTCATTTGCGTAATCGTCATAGTGAAAGAGATCAAATCGGCACGGAATCGGGTTTGAACTTACACGATGCCAATCTTCTAAAAATTAGAGTCACCCATGGCTTTCAAATGAAAATCCCTTTTATCGCTGGTATTTTTGCTGATGCAATGGCGCGTTATGATAGTACTGCAGCCCATGCGCCATATTACGCATTAAACCAGATTCCTATTACATCCGTTGTCACCGTGCGCATGCAAAACGAAGCTTGGGAATCTCCGATTGTTGCAGGGGCAGGAGTAGCGCCTCTAGCCACTGCTGATAACAATACGAACCAAGTAGTCGATGGTGGTCAATCTACTGCTGTTGTAGCGGTTACACCCTGTGCCGATCCCTATGGGCTCAGTGGCCACAGTGCCTTGATGTCCAGCGTTAGTTATTCAAGCAGCCAGGATGCATTGGTATGTGGTACAAATGCATTTGCAAACAACGCCATAACTAGTGCAATTGGTGGTGTACAAACTAGTGCTTTAAATACTGCCGGTGGCCAAACTAGCGACGATTGCAGTTAGCGCAACTGTTTCAAATGCCATTATTTATTATGTCCAGCAAGAAACCCAAACCAAAATAAGAGGCACTATTATAATTTCAGTTACTGCTCAGTTCGGCGGGTTCAAGTATTATTACTGCAAGCTCCTATCTAGACAATCGATTGCCCTTACGCTGCCAAAGTCACCAACGGTAAGCGAGTTAGCTCGCAATCAATACACTAACAGTCCACATTTCTATAAAAAATATTGAGCATTAGTTTCTAAGTTTGTCTTCGATTTATCTATCGAATGGGTTGCCAGCCTATAATTGGCGTTTAGCTTTTATCATGAGAGTAGGGACGTCCATGAAACTTTTCAAATTTCTAATTATTCCTGCATTCCTCTATTGCGGCACTGCGCTCCCATCTGATTGGCAGTCGCCAGTGGAGGCAGAATTCCAAGAATCTGCCCCGGCGGTATTTGCCGAATTTAGCCGAGCAAGAGCGATCTTAGATAACTACCAAGGTCGAACTGCAGATTTGGCAATGGCGTATGAAATTTTGGATCGCATTGACACAAGTAATGAGCCTCTAGCGCCAGTAATGGTTGAATTTGGTCGATTCTTTATTATGGCTTCGCATATTGGTGGGGGAGTCGACGAAGAAACATTGAACCGTGGTGGAAGCGCCATTTTTCAAGCTATTAAGTTAAGGCCGGAATACGAGAATGCCTATGTATTGCTAGGGCACTATTTTGAAATCACTGGCAATTATAAAGCGGCGCTTGAATATTTAAATGAGGCTGAAGCTTTAGGATCCTTATCTCCTTGGTTGAAACTTAACTTAGCCAGTGTTCATATCGATATTGGTAACTATGACAAGGCTTCTATTGCTGTGCAGGAAGTCATTGACAGCAACACCTCAAATAGAAAAGCGCTTGTAGCGGCATATAGCAACAAGATAGCAATTGCGTGGGCAACAAAGGGCTTCTCAGAAGTTAAGCATGCGCACGAAGAGTTCATTGCCAAGTTTCCTGACCGTGCTTGGAGTTGGGGAAACTACGCAAGCTTTTTGCTATTTAATTACTTGGAACCAGAGGAAGCAGTAGTGGCAGCTGATAGAGCACTTAAACTTATGGACTACGGAAAAGCACGCGTCGTAAAGGGAGTTGCCATGTATACTTTATGGGCGCAAGCAGCAGATGATCCACTACGACAACAAGAAGCAGAGATGCTGTACAAAGAGGCAAATACCTTTTATCCGCACCATGATCAAATACTCAAAATGGCCGGACGACATCATTGGACTAAAGATACTGCTACAGCGCTAGAGGCTCATCTTAAGTTAGAGCAATAATTATGCGTGGTGCAGTCGCCACTATTTCAGGAAAACTAGAGGAGATCTAATTCGAGTAACGAAAATTGCCGCCATATATCGTCTACAGCTAAATGTAATCCGTATAACCGAATTTTGCGGATACACAAACTATAGCAACACGCTAACACAGCCAGTGCGAGTGTCTGTTGTGCAGTTCTGAATAACGGAATATCGACCCATGGGCGGCGTTGCTGATAGGGTCTGCTAAGCTTTGTCGTAACTTACAATTGCTTATTCCACCTGCCAGGCTTGTGTCAGTAGGGTGTCTGAGTATTGTTAATTAATACAACACCAGGGATTGACTCAATCTTGAACATGCTAAAAACCAAGTTGTCTGTATTATTTCTGTTTGCCGCGATGATATTACAATCTTGCGCAGCGATGCAGAAGCCGGATATTTGTAACGAACGGGCAGGAAGAGCTGCAATGGCTGCACAGGAATACGACATAGCTTATGAGCACCTAAAAGGGTGTGAAGAACTTGAGCAGGCGTCAGGTGAAGCATTGGCTCAGTTGGCGTTTCTGACCGAGACCGGGTACGGAACATTTGAATCAGATAAAGCTCGGCACACCAAGTACTTCGAGCTTATGCACCGTGCGGCTTTGAAGCTAGACCCAAATGCCATAGCATCTTTAATCACTTATTATAAAAATGGTGACGAAATCGTACCGCAAGATCCTCGCGCGGATATCGCCAATTGCCTCCAAAGTTTGCTTAATTCGGGCCAAGGTAATCGGCGACAAGTGCTAACTTGTTTGTCTCTGAATTGAAGGCCGGTATTCTGCGATGTGTGTAAGCAAAGCATCCTAGCGCAGCTGAATACCACATTAAGTACGGTGTATTCCCGATATTACCGGCTTTTTCGATTCGGGTTGACTACGGTCCAGCATTTTCCCGTAAAGGTACGATGCATGAGTTCTGCTTGTGGCTCCCA
>CALGND010000128.1 GCA_937958675.1 uncultured Granulosicoccaceae bacterium | reverse complement strand
GGATGCATCGTTCATCAATGTTTAGATCGGTATCGTTAATGCGATGGTGGTAATCCTCAGGGCCTTCAAACACAATGGCGCGTGCTTCATGCACACCTGGCGCATGAGGGTCAGACAAAAAGCGTTCTCTGAAGTCATCAGAGATTACGCAGGTTTTCATTAGCGCGCTATCAAATAAATTGCCTGAGAGCACGACAAAGCCTGCAGCTTCTCGCATGGGTTCTTTTACTGTTTTGATAACGTCTTGGTTGGTGCTGCGCTTTTCAAGCTGCCCATCCTTCCATGGTTTGCCGGTTACTGTCATGGTACTGCCATCGATAAGCCCTGCTTCTGCCAACTCGCCCATTACTGCTGGGACACCGCCAGCACGGTAGAAGTCTTCACCTAGGTATTCGCCCGCTGGCTGCATATTAACCAGTAGTGGCACATCAAGACCAAAGGTTTGCCAGTCTTGGACACTTAGCTCTACACCGGCATGACGAGCAATTGCTTGCAGGTGTGGTGGTGCATTGGTCGAGCCACCGATGGCTGAGTTAACACGAATCGCATTAATAAAGGATTCGCGGCTTAGTATGTCAGAGGGTTTTATATCCTTATGTACCATCTCAACAACGTGCTTGCCTGATTCGTATGCCATTACCATACGATCGCGGTGAGGTGCGGGTATTGCTGAGCAACCGGGTAAGCTCATGCCGAGTGATTCGGCCATCGCATTCATTGTGCTGGCGGTGCCCATAGAATTGCAATGCCCAAGAGAAGGGGCAGCAGAACACACGCGCTCGAGGAACTCGTCCTGATCGATTTTACCTTCTGAGAGCAGGCGACGGCTTTCCCATACAATGGTGCCTGAGCCGCTGCGTTTTCCATCCCACCAACCATCTAACATTGGGCCGCCTGATAAAGCAATAGCAGGTATATCAACGGTGGCCGCACCCATTAACATAGCCGGCGTTGTTTTGTCACAACCTGTTGTTAATACAACCCCATCAATTGGATAACCATGTAGCACCTCTACTAGCGATAAGTAGGCAAGGTTTCTATCAAGGGCCGCAGTGGGGCGCTTGCCTGTTTCCTGTATCGGATGCACCGGAAACTCCATTGGTACACCACCGGCGTCACGAATGCCGGCCTTGATTCTATCTAATAGAAAAACGTGAATTTTATTGCAAGGCGCGATATCGGAGCCAGTTTGGGCTATGCCGATAACCGGGCGATTACCTTGTAGTTCGCCTTTGGTGTATTCCTGATTTAGATAGCGCTCAATGTAGAGTGCCGTCATACCCGGATTACTGGGGTTATCGAACCACTCTTGCGAACGAAACTTACGTTTTTTATTAGTCAAAACTAGCTCGCTGTATCTGCTATTACTTGTTGAGTTTGTGTGCCTAAACCCTCGATACCAAGATGCATCGATTGCCCAGCTTTTAAGTAGACGGGCTCAGGCTTCATTCCCATACCAACGCCTGGAGGCGTGCCGGTAGAAATCACATCACCAGGATGGAGCGTAAAAAATTGGCTAAGGTAGGAGACAATAAAATTACACGAGAAGATCATCGTACGCGTGTTGCCGTTTTGCATACGCTTGCCATCTACTTCTAACCAGAGGTCCAAGTTTTGAGGGTCTTTGACTTCGTCGCTGGTGACTAACCAAGGCCCGGTTGGCCCAAACGTGTCGCAACTCTTGCCTTTGGTCCATTGACCACTGCGCTTAATTTGAAAATCACGCTCTGATACATCATTGATTACGCAAAAGCCAGCGATATGCTCAGAGGCGTCTGCTTCGCTTACGTATTTAGCTGCCTTGCCTATAACAATGCCAAGCTCTACCTCCCAATCTGTTTTCACTGAACCACGCGGGATCATCACATCGTCGTTAGGGCCAACTACTGCGCTACTGGCTTTGGTAAACAGGATGGGTTCGTCAGGGACTTTTCCACCGGTTTCTGCTGCGTGGTCTGAGTAATTTAAACCAATACACAAAAACTTACCGATACCCGCAACGCAAGCACCGATTCTGACATCGTTGGGTACGAGCGGTAGTGTATTGGCATCTAACGCTTGTAGTTGCTTGATTGATTCTGGCAGCAGTGCATCGCCACCGATATCGGCAACGTGTGCTGAGAGATCTCTTATGTTGCCATCGTTGTCTAATAGACCTGGTTTTTCTTGGCCTGAATTGCCGTATCTAAGTAATTTCATAATCTTATTAGTCGTGATTCAGTAAATGCGTTAAGTCGGTGTACTTGGTATGTCGAGCTACATGGTAGCGCCTATCTGCCATGGTACAAATTCGTTGTTACCCATATTAACTTGTTCGCTAAGAGTGGCGGCACCCGATGCAACATCGAGTAATTGTTTGTATAGCTTAGTGCCAGCGTCTTCTATGCTGATACCTTCGCTAAGTATGGTGCCAGCGTTAAAATCCATATCATCGCTTAGCTGATCGTACATATCTGTGTTTGTGGCGATCTTAAGGCAAGGCGCAGGCTTACTACCAAAAGTAGAACCGCGGCCAGTGGTAAAAGCAACCAAATTGCATCCCGATGCGATTTGCCCGGTTACAGATGCTGGGTCGTAACCGGGGGAGTCCATAAATGCAAAACCTGGCTTGGTGATGCGCTCTGCGTATCGATAGACACCAGTTAAAGGTGTAGTGCCACCTTTAGCCACTGCACCTAAGGATTTTTCAAGAATCGTTGTGAGTCCGCCGAGTTTGTTGCCAGGGGAGGGATTGTTATCCAAGGAGCCCATATTGCGTTCGACGTAGTCTTCCCACCATTTAATGCGTTCTACTAACTGTTCACCAACAGCTTGATCGGTGGCTCGGCGGGTGAGTAGGTGTTCTGCTCCATAGACTTCAGGCGTTTCTGCTAGTACGGCTGACGCGCCCTGTTTGACCAGTAGATCTGCTGCAAACCCAAGTGCTGGGTTGGCCGTAACGCCTGACCAGGCGTCTGATCCACCGCATTGTAATGCCAAGCGTAATGCAGAGGCTGGGCAGCTAGTGCGGGTGTGCTCGTTAGCCTTGCTTACCATTTCTGCAACCAGTTCAACTCCTCGCGCTACGGTTTTTTTGTGTCCGCCCGCGGTTTGGATATTGAGCATCCGTAGTTGTGGCCCTTCAGCAAGTTCGTGAGAGTCGAGTAAGCCTTTTAATTGGCTGACTTCACAACCTAAACCTACCAGCAATACTGCTGCTACATTAGGGTGAGTGGCGTAGCCTGCGAACACACGCTGTAACTGATCAAAGCCATCACCATTGTCAGCTAAACCGCAACCAGTACCGTGTGCAAACGCGGCGACGCCATCAACGTTAGGGTATTGACTTAAAAAATCATCGTCAAAGGCTGCTGCAATATTGTGGGCAGCCGTCGCCGAACAGTTAACGCTACTAATGACAGCAACAAAATTACGCGTGCCACATTCGCCATTAGCGCGTTTATAACCTTGAAACGTATCAGTGCAGGCGATTTCAACTGATTTGTTGTCTGTGCAGAAATCATATTGTCCAGCAGTAGGCTTAAACTCTACATTGTGGGTATGCACATGGCTACCTTGCGTTATAGCTTCGCTTGCGATCCCAATAGTCTGTGCATACTTAACGATGCTTTCGCCTTTTGCGATATCGACTCGGGCTATTTTATGGCCCTTAGGAATATCGGTTTGTACTTGCAGGCTTTTAAGTTGTTTGCCTGCTTTGAGTGCTTGCAGTGCTACAGCGACAGTATCGGTTTCTGACAGGACCAGCAATTCGCTACCGGCGATTTGTGGTTTTTCCCAAACGATTGGCTTATCCATAACAATCGTTATCAGATCAGGCGATGGACGGCAGGGATAAATTCCTCGCCATTACCGCTGTCAACGATTTTTTTGATCCTTTGATGAGCCGTTTTCGCAACGGTGGCATCTACTCCCACATCTTGCGCAAAGTCAGCAAAATAGCCGATATCTTTACAGGCATTTTTTAAAGAGAACTGTAATTTTGTTTCGTCGTTAGCTATTGGACCGGCAAATACCCAAGATATAAAATCGCTGCTAATTGGTCCTGCCGCGATAACGTCTGATAACTGTTTTGGATCAATGCCGGATTTGCTGGCTGTTTTGATAACTTCTCCAAGCAATGTAGCAATTGACACAGAGCAGGCATTGTTAAGAAGCTTTATTTTATGACCCGTGCCCAATGGCCCAAGGTGAAAAAGATTTTCTGACATGGTATCGAGTACTGGTTTTGCTCGATTAAAATCTGCTTCATCGCCACCAGCCATCATGTTTAGCATACCGGCTTCGGCCGCCTCTGCTGAGCGCCCAAGAGGTACATCCATTAACGCACCGCCTTTGCTTTTTAATAATTCGCCAAGCTTGCTGGTTGAAACCGGGTTTGACGTGCCGCAATCGATAACCAATAGGTTCTTACCGCCAGTGCCACCTGCGAGTAGGCCAGTTTTACCGGATATTAATTCCTCTACCACATCGGAAGTCGTTACGCATAACACAACAATGTCAGATTGCTCTGCAACTTGAGCAGCAGTTGTCGCTTCCGTTGCCCCCATAGCGATTAAGCGCTCGACAGGTTCACGACGCGAGTGACCCAGCACGGTAAGTGGAAACCCCGCCTTAGCGACGTTGGCTGCCATACCTACACCCATGGCGCCTAATCCAATAAAGCCTACTCGTTCTTGCTTGTTAGCTGTCACTTGTTAATCCTACGGTTGGATGGTTAGAACACAATGATAAGAATGTCATCTTTATCACCAAGGCGAATATGATTTTTATAATCTATGGTTCACAAAAATCCGACTGCTATATCGACATGCCACCGTCAATTTTAATGTCTACGCCGGTTGTGAATACAGATTCGTCGGATGCCAAGTACACGGCAGCCGCAGCGATTTCTTCAGCTGTTCCTAAGCGCCCCATGGGTTGCCGAGCGATAAAGGCTTTGCGGGCGGCCACTGGATCGTCAAAGGCGGCGATACGATCATCAAGCGAAGGTGATTGAACCGTGCCTGGGTGGATAACGTTACAACGTATGTTGTTACCAATAAAATCGGCTGCGATGGATTTAGTTAAGCCCACCAGCGCTGCTTTTGTTGTGCCATAAGCAAACCGATTTGGTAGGCCTGCGTGTGCGCAGATTGACCCGATATTAACGATTGCACCCTTATTTTTCTCGACCATGCCAGGTAACACATGCTTGGATACTTGAAACATAGATTTAACATTGAGAGCAAAGCTGAAATCCCAGTCTTCATTACTGCAATTAAGGATAGAGCCGTTGGCAACATAGCCTGCGCAGTTGACTAAAATATCAAAGGCTTCGTGTTCGTCAACAAACTTTTTTAACGCGGATTCATCGGTGACATCCAGTGTGGCGGTTGTAATGCCTGGTCCAGTGAGTTCAGACAGTTTTTCAGTGTTGATATCCACAGCAAGCACTGATGCGCCTTCAGCGCTGAATGCACGAGCGATGGACTCTCCAATGCCTTGAGCGGCAGCTGTCACCAATGCGCGTTTGTTTTTTAGTCGATTAGTCATACTGCTAGAATAACAGTGTAACAAGCCGCTCACAAGGGGGGAGCAAGGCTTTAAGGGGGTTAGTCTCCCAGATTTGGTGAGTTAGGCCAATCAACTAGAAATAGGGGCTAGCTGCCGCGTTTCTCGGTACCAAATGTAGATGCCACTTGCCACAATAATGATAGTGCCGGCTATCGTATTGCTATTGGGTATTGAGTTAAAAAATAACCAGCTAAAAAACGTGATATAGAGGATTTGCGAGTACACCATGGGTGCCAGCACAGAGGCTTCGGCATATTGATGGGCTTTCGTCAGAACTGAGTGTCCAAGCATACCAAGGCTGCCGATTAATAAAGCAAGTAACCAACTTGTTGGGCTTAAATCCCAGGTCCAGTAGGTCAAAACAAAAGGGGCAAGTGCAATAGTGGAAAAACCAGATGTAAAAGTTTGCGCAACAGCATTGCTATCCACGCCAGCTATTTTTCTGCTCATAACAAAGTAGCCAGAAGCGCCAAGCATGGCGCAGATCGATAATAGGATATGTATATCGAATTGATCATCCCAAGGTGCAACGATAATCAATACACCAACAAATCCAACGAGCACTGCTGCAAATCGTTTAAGACCGACCTTTTCCCCTAGAATAGGAATGCTCAATAGACACACCATAAAAGGAGCTGCAAAGAATATAGCGATGGCGGTGGTAAGTGGTAAATATTGTAAGGCCGTAAAGTTAAAAATAGTGCCCATGAGTAAGCAAAGGGCGCGAATTGCTTGAAGCTTGGGCGTGTTGGATTTAAATACTGCAGTGCCGTGTTTAGGTAAGTACAAACCCATCACCCAGCCAAAATGAATAACGTAACGTAAAAAGGCAACCTGTACGGCGGGCACTGCAGCGGTTACCAGCAACTTAGCGCTGGTATCCATTATGGCAAAGCAAAAAAATGCTAATAGGTTGAGTAATATACCTATTGACACGCCGCTAAATTTTGTATGGCTCATGCTACTGCGTCGAGACTGTTATGGGCATCTACGCATATACGCTTGGACCTGTGATGGTCTGCACTAGTTAACAGGCGTAATCAGTGACTTACCGGCTAAATAAGCAAATAGATTGTCTTGAACTAAATCACCCATCGCTTGACGTGTTTCGTGCGTTGCCGAGGCGTGATGGGGTTGTAGCAAGACATTATCTAATGCGAAAAAGGCCGAATCGATAGCAGGCTCATTGTTAAATACGTCTAAGGCCGCATAGCCAAGTTTGCCTGAGCTTAGTGCCGAGAGTAATGCTGCTTCATCTACAGTAGACCCACGAGATACGTTGATTAGTGTGCCATCTTTACCGATAGCTTCGATAACCTTTTCATCCACTAATTTTGTCGTGCTCGGGTTGGCCGCAAGAGTGACGAATAGATAGTCGCTGTGCTCTGCAAGCTCTACGGCGGATGAGCAATATCGCCAGTTTTGTTCTAGTTGTTTTTCTGTTGTGGCGTAGTAGGCAATGTCCATATCAAATGCAGCTAGCCGTTTACCGACTTCCAAGCCAATTCGGCCGAGGCCGAGAATGCCCGCCTTTCTGCCATGTGCCCGACGTTGCAATGCATAAGGTCCTTTCGATGCCCAACTGCCGCTGCGTGCCCAATTATCAGCACCAACCACACCACGTGATTGCGCCAGCATCATCGCTACCGCTAGATCGGCAACATCTTTAGTCAGCACATCAGGTGTGTTAGTGACTTTTATTGAACGTTCAGTTGCTGCGGCAACATCAACACCGTCAAATCCAACACCGTAAACTCCGATAATTCCAAGATTAGGTAGTTGATCGATCAATTCACGAGTCGCGCTTAGATCACCACGCGTACCAATAGCTTTTATAGAGTCAGCGCAATTTTTGATAAACGAGTCTTCATCTTCTGCTTCATATAACTTGTGGAGTTCGAACTGAGTCTCGAGGCTATCCAACAACCATTGTGGGTATTCGCCAACTAACAAAAGGCCTGCTTTAGCCATTGAGGGTTCCTATAGAGTTATTGTATTGCAAGTTGAACTGCGCGCTTGCCAACATCGGCCTAGTAGCGTGAGTACGCACGTCAGTATCGTGCGGTAGTATCGCACCGATTGCAGACAATGTAGAGCAGTTATGGAAGATTTAGTGATTTGACAGCTATGTGGTATTTTTAGGGAAAGTTATAGCCTGATTCTTAGTCACATGAAAATAACACAAGTTCGCAGCCATGTACTGCGCTATGAACTCCCCAGAGAGCTGGGTTATTCCCAACAATACTATAAACATCGTTCTGCGCATATTATTGAGATCTCCACTGATTCTGGCCTAACGGGGTGGGGAGAGTGTTTTGGCCCTGGCAATGTGGCCATAGCTAACCGCACCATTGTAGAGCAAGTGATTCAACCGATGATTGTTGGGCGTAATCCCTTGGATCGCGAAGTGCTTTGGCACGAGGTTTATAATCTTCTGCGAGATCATGGGCAAAAGGGAATGCCGATTCAATCGTTGTCGGGAGTTGATATTGCGTTATGGGATTTGGCCGGCAAGATTCTTAATCAACCTGTTTATCAATTGTTAGGCGGCAAGTTCCGCGATAGCGTGCCGGTTTACGGTTACGGCATGATGTTGTGTCGCGAAGATTTACCATCACACATCGCAAGGTTTAAAGATGAGGCCGCTGCTATACGCGATGCAGGTTTTATGGCCACTAAGATGAAAGTTGGCTTGGGCGCTAAAGACGACGTTAAACTTGCTGCCGCAGTACGCGAAGGAATAGGCGATGATTTCCCGTTTATGGTTGACGCCAATCATTGCTATACCAGCAATGATGCTTATTACGTTGGTCGAGCCCTTGATGAACTTAATGCCGCTTGGTTTGAAGAGCCAGTAGCGCCAGAAGATTTAAACGGCTACAAAGAGCTTCGCCAACGATTGACTACGCCGATTGCCGGTGGCGAAGCAGAATTTACGCGTTGGGGCTGGCGACATTTAATAGAGCAGCATTGTGTAGACATTGCTCAGCCTGAGGTGTGTGCTCTTGGCGGTATCACCGAGTACTTAAAAGTACTGGCATTAGCGCATATTCACTTCGTCCCTATTGTTAATCATGTTTGGGGGAGTGCAATTGCGATTAGTGCCAATCTGCAGTTATTGGCTGCCATGCCGCCATTGCCTGGCGGTTTATTTCCATCGGAGCCTATGCTGGAGTTTGATACGACCCACAATACGTTTAGAGATGAGCTGCTCAGTAAGCCTCTAAACATCCACAAGCAGGTTGCGGCTAATGGTGGTCGAGTGACGATACCCGATGGTCCAGGCTTAGGTGTTGAGCCTGATCGGTCGGTGTTGGAGCGGTTTGCTATTTCTAAGTAACCCTATAGAGCTGCGAAGCGCTAGATAGCGTCTAACAGTGCACAGTTTGTTATTGATCGCTCTTGTATATTGGCTCCGCATTCAGCAGACGAGCAGCACAGACAACAGCAATGGTCATTATCAAGAAGTCAGGCCACAATTTCGCTATCAACATTTTGTTGGATATTGCCGCGGCGATTTGTGAACATGAAAAACAACTCGATTTGCTTCTTCTGGCAAATTTTATAGATCACTACAGAGCTCATCTAGCGCTCTCAGCTAAATCAGCAACATCGGAAGAAAACGAGATTGATTTCTATACGTTTATCTACAATCAAAAGCTGATTGACCTAGCAACAGCTTACATTGCAAAAGAGGCGAATGAAGCGGTTGCGCCTCTCAAGGCGCTTTGATCGGCTCAACGCTACTGAGTGTGCCTACACTATAATTGTTGCCAAGGCAGTCCCGCGTGACGCCAGCCATTAATTGCGCTGCGATGGTGGCCATCGTCTAATTCACCTTCAAAACCGTGCAGTACGTTATAAATTAGCGAAAATCCAGCAGCCTCCAGTGCCTCTCCTGCATCGATTGATCGATTGCCACTACGGCAGATTAAGATCACAGCACGTTGAACAGAATGACCGGCCAAGCGTTTTACCTCTCCGACGAAATGAGGGTTTAGATCCCAGTCTTCACCGTCTTGCCAAGCAACGTGTATTGCGCCTACGGGATGGCCGACAAAAAAATGTTCAGCATCACTCCGACAATCAATAAATAAGGCATCGGGATTTTCGTCAAGAAACGCTTTTGCTTGTGTAGGCTCTAAGTTTTTCATAATTTAAAATTAAATCTCATTATTACGCTGTTGGCATCTCGTCCCACTGGGGTTTGTCTTCGCTTACTTCAAACCACGGTGCTTTTGAACCAATATAGATATGACCTTTCGCTTCTATACCTGGTGCTTGGTTTAAGCTACCAACGGGTATGTTGTACATCGCGCCATCAGCTGATGCCCTCGGTACTGATGATCCACAATCGCTGCAAAAAGCGTGACCAAAACGTTCCGCGTCAGGCAGTGCGTATTCTTGTATTTTAGCCTTACCGCTGTTCCAAATAAGCTGATCAGCCGGAACAAAAGCATTGGTAGCGTGCGCGGCACTTTTTGCTTTTCGACATCGAGTGCAATGGCAATTCATCATCATTTTAGGTTTGCCACTGAATTCAAATGATACTGCTCCGCATTGGCATCCACCGGTGATAGCGTTTTGTTTTACTGATGGTTCGGGCTGTTTGATATCTCGATTAGTGTTGCCATCACCATAATGTATGTGTTGGGTGAGATTGTCAGTGATGGTGTAACAATCGGCTTTTGACTCCGTAAAGATATGCGATTCTGGTCGAACACCTGGATCATCATCGAGTAAGCCAGCGGGGATATAGTAGCCAGCATTAGTAGACTTTTCTGGTAGAGAGGATCCGCATTGTTTACAGAAAGTGCGTGTGAGCTCGGATGAGGCGATATGGGTACCTATGTAGTCTTCTCCTTTAGAGTAGGTGAGCTCTTCAGCAAGCATCATCGTGGCGAACAAGGAACCGTGCAGTTTTCGGCACATGGAGCAATGGCAGTGAGTCATTGCAGATAAATCACCGCTTATGTGAAACCTGACTTCTCCGCATAAGCAACTACCATTAGCCATGATGATCTCTCAAAACTAAGTACGATTGTGGATTATGCCACTTTCATTGAGGCTTTGATATATGTTGGCTTAATGGGTGCTGGAGCTCTAATACTGGTACTAGTCCACAAGCTAATGTCTTGAATAGGCCAATTAGTGGTTAAATGTGTCTTTTCGTTAACTGAAAACTCAAACCCGAAGCCAAGCCGTCGTCAAACTGTGTAAGCGAATTCTTTTATCTTTAACGCGCATTGAGAAAATAATATAAAAACAGACCCTAAAAGGGTTGATTCTATTACACGGTTGTACCTATGTCGTACCCTAATTCTAAAGTTGATTGCCAAGCTCGTCGAGCTATTCTAAAACGTTCTTTCATTGCAGCAAGCATGATGTGCAGTAGTGGAGTTGTACACGCAGTTCCTGATCTTGAAGAGAGTCATCATCCACCTAGTAAACAAGACGCCGAACGCAGATTGAGACTTGTCAATGATGGGTCAGGGGAGATACTTGATGTCGTGTATTGGCGAGACAATCAATATGTTGCTGACAATGTAGGTCAACTTAATTATTTTATGCGCGATCTTCATGTAGACAAGTCTTTTCTAATGGACCCTAAGCTATACGATTTTTTGTATATGCTGCATAAAACGCTTAGTGTTAACAAGCGAATTCATGTACTGTCTGGTTATCGTACTGCAGCAACTAATGATGAGCTACGCAGGCAAGCAAAGGGAGCAGCGCTGCGCAGTTTTCATGTTAAAGGGCGGGCAGTGGATTTCTATATACCTGGCTGTGATTTACAAAAAGTACAAAAAGCTGCCCGGCATCTGGTGCTTGGTGGGGTCGGATACTACCCTGATGCAGGCTTCGTGCATATTGACACCGGGTATCCTCGGCATTGGGAGGCAGTGACTTAGGGTTTAGAGAGACTACCTGCCTCAGTATGTATATTTAGTGGCGATATTCTTTTATAGATTAAATATCCCGTCTTTAATTAAGTTTGCCAAAGCTTGAATTTCATTGCCTAGCGGTCGATCGCTATTCATGGGTATGGATACTTTTCTTATGTCGCGGTGCACACCTTGCAACCGCACGGGTAATGCATTTGCTAACTCGCGCAGATCGATTGCTTGCGCTGCAACGATACTTTCCAAGGCTGACAGTTGTCGTAATCGCAGTGCTATAGGAAAGAGCGCTTTTGCCGGAATGGCGGTATGAGTAACAACATCCTCCAGCCCATCAGCCGAAAAACCAGGATAAATGGGCGGTGGAGTAGCCAGGTGAGCAATTTCTGCGTATAGAGTTTCTGCTGGTTTCATTAACGGGCCAAAACCCGCACCTGCAGCCCCTACGGGTGTTAGGCCCGTTGTTAAACCAGAGAAGCGCTCTACTATCATTTTACCGATACGTGCTGTTTGCAACGCGGCGAGATGCACTAACGATTGAGACAAGGCTGTTAACGTCACCGACAAATGTACTGGCAAATAGCCCCCATGCGAGAGAATCTCTTTGGACTCGATGAGCACAGCAGGGTTATCCGATGCGCCGTTTAATTCACCGGTTAATGCATCTAGGGTGCAATCAAGCATTGCCTTAACGCATCCATGCACTTGTGCGACATTGCGTATGCTTAACGGGTCTTGTAGGCGTCGCGCTTCGCCTGCTTGGAATAGCGCTGAGCCTTCAAGACGGTGCCTGATGCCCGCAGCCGCATCGTCTTGACCCGATTGCGGTCGAACTTTTAAAACACGGGCATCCAAAGGTGAAAGATTTGCTCGAAACCCTTCCATGGATAACGCCGCTGCGGTTTGTGCCGCTTCATACGCTTGTTGCACTTCGCACCAGGCAACTGCCGTTAAGCCTGCCGTAATGGTGGAATGAGATACTATCGCCAAGCCCTCGCGCGGTTTTGGTTTATAAGGCGTGATGTCATGCGCTAACAACGCTTCTTTAGCTTGCATGACTGATCCATCGGGTAAATGCATATCACCTTCTCCAATCAAACCCAAGCCTAAGGCACCGCCCCAAGTTAAATCCGCAACGCCAATGGTGCCTGTCTCTGGGATCACTGGCGTTAAACCAGCGTTAAGGCAAGAGGCTAAGTGTTGAGCGAGTTCGGGGCGTGCACCAGCGGCGCCGGTTAGCAAAGTATTCAATCGCACGACCATGCCTGCACGCACCCAATGTTGCGGCAATGGGTTTCCCACCGCATGCGCTCGACCGCGAATGGTGGCAAGTGAAAAATCATCAATTGAATCGTCAGGCATAGTATCGACTACCCGAGGACCAAGGCCGGTAGTGACCCCATAAACAGGTGTACGTGATTCGATCGCTGCTTCAACAACTAATCGAGCGGTAGACATGGTTTTAAGTGCCTCCTCACATAGTTGAACCGCGCCACCGGTGGCGATGGCATTTACAATATCAGGATCAAGGCCACTGCCATGTAGCAGCGTGGGTTCAGGTTTGATAACAACCACTCCAATCTTCTATTAGCGCAAGCTTCGATCATATCGGAATTATGCGCGCTAGATCTGAAGAGCGCGTAGACGTAGGCTACTCTGTGCGTATTTTGAACATCATAAGACTGCGCTGTGAATGAGAGATCGAGCAATTATGCGTCAGAATTTTCGATTTAGGAGTGAGTAATTAATCCCATCAGAAATGCAAGTAAGGGGTCGCAAATGTAACACACTGTCAAAAAAACACGTTTAGCCGTGTATTGAAACAATTGAAACAAAAATATGTGACTCTGTTACCTAACTGAAAAGCTAGTCATGCCTCTATCGTTCATATTACGGCTCACTGTATAGAGCAGTAGAACCTGTCGGAGGGGTTATGCCGTTAAAAGAGTGTGAATCCAGAGAGCGGGTTGCCGTTATCGGCGACGAGCGCCAACTACGGAGTCGGGTTGCAAGTGTATTGTCTAGTATTAAGTATCGCTCGCAAGAGTTTGTGACAATTACAGAGGAGGACCTAAGTCCTACTCAATTCTATGCTGTAGTGGTCATCACCAACAATCTAAATCAGATTGTACCAAATCTTCTGGCAAAGCTAGACAAATTTGAAAGGATAATATTAGTATCGCAGACTGAAATAGAGAGCGAAGTTGTTAACGCCTTGGACAGTGGCGCGCGCTTTGTCTTTGATATTTCGGAAGCCGACAGTCTACTCTCAGTCAGATTACAAGCAGCATTACGCTCACACGGCGAAAAGGTGCAAGCCAATATTTTCGCACCTCCGTTCAAATTCGATTCTGAAAGCAGACGGGTGTATTTAGCCAATAAGGCACTTGCACTCTCGCCCATGGAATACTTGTTCGCAGAATACATGTTTAGTAGGCCTGGGACAATTGTCTCTAAGTCTGATCTTATGCTAAGTGTGTGGTCCCTATCACCAGAAGTTGATGCAAGACGGGTTGACACGGCAGCATGTCGAGTTCGCAAAAAAATGCTCCTAGGATCACATCAATCAGGCTGGAAATTGCAGTCATGGCGCAACGCAGGGTACAGACTCTGTCTTATGAAGCCGGAACATAATACGGCCGGAGTTTGATCACGACGTTAAATCGCTGGTAATATAAAAACACATAGATTCGACCCTTTACGCGGAAAGTATATGACCCCTGAATCGAGTTCCATTCTCGTGGTTGATGATGATGAGAATCAACGATGGATGGTGAAAAAATACCTCGAAAAACATGGGTTTTCGGTGGGTGTAGCGGAAGACGGCGTCAGCATGCGTTTGCTTATGTCCGAACACAGTTATGAATTGGTTCTGCTTGATATATCAATGCCTGGCGAGGACGGGTTCTCCGTTGCGCGTTATCTACGCGAACACCACAATGTAGGCATAATAATGCTTACCGCTGCACGAGATTTGCTCGATCGTGTGCTCGGGTTAGAGATTGGCGCGGATGACTACATTACTAAGCCGTTTGAACCGCGTGAATTACTTGCCAGAGTAAAGAGTGTGTTACGGCGTATCGATACACAGCAGAAAAATGCTAACGCTGTTGTTGAAAATGATCAGGATCAAGTTGTGAACAATGCTGAAGAGATAACATCGGCACAATTTGGTAATTATGTACTGAATCTCTCCACTAATCGCTTAGTAGATCAGCGTGGTGACGACGTGGCGATCACGTCTATGGAGCTGGATTTGTTGAAAGTGTTTGCAGAGAATCCGGGAATAGTACTTTCGCGAGACTCACTGTTAACATCAGCTTATAAACAAGAAGTTAGTGCCTTTGATAGAAGTATCGATATAAGAATTGCAAGGATACGTAGAAAGATCGAATCAGACCCGTCAAAGCCAGAAATTATTAAGACAGTTAGAGGTGTTGGCTATGTGTACTCGCAATAGTGCTAGGAAGTTTTGGTGCATCGATACATAAACTCATGTAAGAGGCCTGGTTTGTTTAAGATCGTATTCGCCGCAGCGATATCAATTTCGCTTTTGCTGGCGCCCACTTTTGTTCGTGCCGAAAGTTACCTTGTGCACACCGGGCCTAACGGCTATCCGCCCTTTCTTTTTGTGGACGAGAGAGCTGACGGTGTCCGGTATTCGGGGATAATCGTTGATTTGTTGGATTCGTTTGAAAGTATGAATCCTGAATTTGAACGAAGGTACAACTCTATGTCGCGTACACGCGCGAACCTACAAATACAGCGTGGTAAATTTTCTGACTTGATGTTTTTTAGCGAAGAATTTGCAGAACCTTCTACTTTAGATTCGTATCAATTCACGCATACGCTTTTTGAATCCAAAGATGTTGTTGTGACGCGTCAAGGCGATACTTATACATATAGAAAGCCAGAAGATTTACACGGTAAGTCTGTTGCCGTAATCCGCGGCTATACCTATTGGGAGTTTGACGAATTATTTGAGGAAGGCTTTATTTCGCCATTCCGTGTAGACCGCCATGTGCAAGCGATTGGCATGTTGGCTAAAGGGCGCGTTGATGCCTATTTCGGTAATATGCATGTAACACCGTATTATATGAAAGAGATTGGCTTAAGCACAGAAGAGTTTAATTTCTCGCAAGTCCCACTGTCAGAAATAAGTTACGCGTTTATGATTCATCGTGAAAAAAAGAAGCTATTCGATGCTTTGAATACTTTCATTAAAAATGCAACAAGTGACGGTACCTTGCAGCGCATACTTGATCAGTATATTAAATAGACTGATAAGTATGAGTTTATGGTTATCTAAGAAAGGCCCATTAGAAAGTAAAAACGAGGCGTCCATTCGTGAAATATCGTGGAAGTTTTTTAGTTTTCTAATCCCTGCAATGACAATAGTGGCCGTTTTATTGATCGGTCTGTACGCCTATATAAAACATTCGTCATTAGAAGATTCACTGCTTGAAAAGCTGGATATAATTTATGAAGTACACAACCAATCCATCGTTTATTCGCTTTGGACACTCGATGTTGCCGGTTTAGAGCGCGCAAAAAAGATCATTGCGATTTATCCCGAAATTTCTTGTGTCGAGGTTGAAGATATCTCTGAAAAGAAGTTGTATACCTGGCCGTTGGCTTGTAATGAGAATATTGACGCAGAGAAGCGATTCGTGAAGCAACTTAGATTTAATGAGCAACACGTCGGAAATCTATATCTAAGTTACACCGACGAACCTGCTCATATCATTCTGCGCAGAGAAATGATTATCGGAGCGATATTCTTTTTATTTTTAGTGCTGGCCACCTGCATTGTCGTGGTCGCATCCTTGCGGTATATCGTGGGTAAACCTCTCTCATTGTTATTAGAGTCTATTCGTTCAGCAGAAAAGGTAGACGTGCGACGAGCTGTGAACTGGTCGTCTAAAGATGAGCTTGGCGAAGTAATCCATGCTTACAATGGGTTGATAGCTCAAGTTAACGATAAAACGGATGAGCTGGTTAGGGCGAGGGTAGAAGCCGAGAAAGCGGCGGAGTCAAAAGGTGTATTTATGGCAAATATTAGTCATGAGCTACGCACGCCGCTTCATTCCGTTATAGGAATAACGGAAATGTTGCGTGAAGAGGCTGAGGATGAAGAAAGAGATACTGAGGCATTTGATAGGGTTGCCGGTTCTGGCCGGCATCTACTAAATCTAATAGATGACATCCTACAATACACGAGAATTAATGCCGGCAAAGTGCGTATGGCTAGCGTTGAATTTAACGTTGCGTTGTTAATTGAAAGTGTTATTAGTATTTCACGGCCATTAGCAACCAAGAAAAACAATACCTTGGAACTAGTGTTTAAATGTGACCACGAAACCTTTATGATTGGCGATGAAGTAAGAATTAAACAGATATTACTCAACCTAATTGGCAATGCGTGTAAGTTTACAAAAAATGGTTTAGTTGTTTTAACTGTTAGTAATGTCAAATACAAAGGGCAACCTGGTGTGCAATTCTCAGTAAAAGATACTGGCATAGGTATAAGTAAAGAAAATCAAGACCGCATTTTCGATGATTTTGCTCAGGCAGACGCATCAGTAACAAGAGAATATGGTGGTACGGGTCTTGGGCTAGCAATCAGCCAGCGGTTATGCGTCTTACTCGGTGGAAAGATCACTTTGGCTAGTGAGCTCGGTAGCGGTAGTGAATTTACGCTTGTATTGCCTTTAAGCCAGATTGACGAGAGCCTTGTCTTAGCTGATAGCGAAATATAAACCCAGTAATTTGGAGTTTAATGCTTTCGGAGGTACGCATGCTGCTAGATTTGTGACACAGAGCAGGGAGGTTAAATACAAATCTCCGGGCGATCGGTCGTTACAAAGGTGTGCATAATAAAAGAAATTACTATCGAATACTGCATGTGCAGAACGATGCTCCTCCTGCGGTGATAAAAGCGAGCTATCGCGCGATCATGCAAAAGCTCTGTGCTCATCCAGATCTCGGCGGCGACGAATGGAACGCTAGTTTAATCAATGAAGCGCGAGACGTCTTACTCAATCCGGAGCGCCGCGCAGCCTATGATGTTTTAATTGGTTTAGCTACAGATTCTACAGGCTATTTTAAATCTGATCGGGTGCGCGCTTACAGTGATGTCGGCGGCCGACCAAATGGCGAAGCTAGAAAACAGACAAGCGCAGCTGATGCTACTAAGTATACAAAAAACAAAGGTACAGAACTAACGGTCGTTCCGCCGTTATCTAAATCAATCCCACTATGCCCGTTTTGTCGTACTGCGGTTTCTCAACATATATCTACGTTGAAAGAATACCCGACAGCCTATCGATGCACTCAGTGTGAGGCGCCATTGAACAATGTGGATACCATCTCCCAAGAAAAGCGCAATGATCTGCGTAAGCTAAACCGCTCGGAGCTTGAGCAAGCGGTTAATGTGTGGGATAAGTGGCCGCGTAACGTTAGCTTTACAGCAAGTGTTAGTGACTGGTCGACGGCTGGCTGCTGTATACAGCTAGGCCATGCAATAAAGTTAAATTCCGTCATTCTACTGATGTCGTCAACATTCGATGCGATTGCGATTGTTCGTAATCAATCAGATAGCACTTTTTATGGGCTTGAATTTTTAACACTCGAGGTGAATATGGCACCAGGTTCACTTTTCGAATCAGCGGTGTGATGTCTATTTAACATAAATCGATAGCAGCACCGTATACTCGCTTTTTGTATATAAATTAGTGTAAGAGGGTTTATGAACCCATTTCTATCTACATCTAAACGTAGTACAGGGGAAGAAGGTCAGTATAGTACTGACGAACTTCGCCTAGCAAATCGAAACAGCGGGCTTCTCCTGGAGTTATTAGATAGTGATATAACACCTATTGGTGCACATTATTTATTAAATCACTTTGATGTGCCTTTGCTTGACTCATCTGCTCATCAACTTAGGTTTAAAGGTGCGTTTAAAAATCCCCATACAATTGGGATGCAAGAAATACAATCTCTCCCCTCGAAAACCATGCCCGTTACACTTGAATGTGCTGGCAACGGACGATCAGGTGTGTCACCAAGGTCTCAATCCATGCCTTGGATGTATGAGGCGGTGGGTACGTCTGAATGGACGGGTACACCCCTACTGCCATTAATCGAGAAAGCAGAGCCTACAGCGGATGTTATAGAGCTAGCATTTATCGGTGCCGATCGCGGATTTGATAATGGAATTGATCACCACTTTGGACGATCATTGACGCTTCAGCAAATAAATGAATTGGACGTATTGCTAGCTTATGGTATGAACGGCCAACCGCTTTTACCTCAACACGGTTCGCCTTTGCGAATTATAGTGCCCGGCTGGTATGGCATGGCTAGCGTAAAATGGCTAAGTAGCATTTCGGCACTGACTACTGCGTTTGATGGACATCAACAGATTGGCACTTATCATCTTAAACAAAGCGAATCTGATTCAGGTGTGCCAATACAGGATATGCGTGTGAAATCACTGATCAAGCCACCGGGTGTGCCCGATTGGAGTTCGCGAAAGCGGTGCGTTAGTGCTGGCTCAGTCGTTTTATCAGGGCGCGCTTGGTCCGGTAACGGTAGACAGATAGTGCGAGTCGAGGTTGGCATAGAGGATAGTTGGTATGAAGCTGAGCTGTCTCCTCCTATTGGTCAATATGGGTGGTCGACTTGGACTTACTCTTGGGATGCACAACCCGGTGAGCATTCAATTTGTTGTCGTGCAACAGATAATGAAGATAATCAGCAGCCATTGGACGCGCCGTGGGATATTGCCGGTTTCGCTAATAATGCAGTACACCGAGTTGACGTGTTTGTCCCAAATAACTGATCGTGAAAACCCTGTGGAAGTAGGGTAATTCACTGCGTACCATTGACAGCAAGATAAACAGAGTAGAGCGATGTTGTACCGCATATGAAAAGACGGTTTAGCTTTGCGCCCCCAAAGCAAACATTGGCAACCAATTCGGGAATGAGTATTTTACCGAGTAATTTTCCATTTGAATTTAGGCAATGTACACCATCAGCAGCGGAAGTCCAGATTCGCTCTTGATTGTCTATCCTGAAGCCGTCAAACAAACCTGCCGTACACTCAGCGATAATAGTGCTTTCACCAAGTGTGGTGTTATTGACAGAATGCTTACGAATATGCGCTGGTCCGTTTTCTTGGTGTGAGCGGCCAGTGTCTGCAATGTATAGGTGTTTTTCGTCTGCTGAAAAAGCAAGTCCGTTGGGTTTAACGTAGTCGCTAGCAACACAGGTAACTTCTTTATTTTTTGGGTCTATTCTGTAGACGTGGCAACCGTCGATTTCGCTTTGTGCCGTGTCGCCTTCGTAGTCAGTTAAGATGCCATAGGAGGGATCAGTGAACCATATTGATCCGTCAGAGCGCACCACTACATCATTGGGTGAGTTATAGCGTTTGCCCTGATAGTGCTCTGCCAGCACACTGATTGACCCGTCGTGCTCTGTACGGGTGACTCGTCTGCAGAGGTGTTCGCAGGATATTAGTCTGCCTTGTCTGTCAACGGTATTGCCATTAGCGTTATTGGACGGATTGCGAAATACAGAAACCGAGCCATCTGTTTCATCCCAACGCATCATCCGGTTGTTGGGTATATCTGACCATACTAGATAACGACCCGCGGCAAACCACGCAGGTCCTTCGCTCCAGCGTGCGCCGCTCCAGAGCCTCTCTACTCGAGCGTGTCCTATAATGCATTCGCTAAAAGACTGATCAATTACCTCAAAGCCAGTACCTTCGATTTCACCAAACATAGTAGTCTCGGAATATAGTGGGCGATACGTCTAATTACAGTTATGCTAAAGCGTATCATCACTATTGTATCAACGGGTATACTTAAGCTGTTTACGCATTAGTGCTTATCAATTGGAAGTAAACACACGAGGCATGGAAATTGAGTAAACCTGACATATTATTGTTTGAATCCTATGAAGCTTGGGATATGGAACCCATGCAGAGCAACTTTACTGTGCATTTGTTTCCTAGCAGCGGTATTTGCACTGATCTGGATCAGGACACCCGAAATAAAATTACGGCTTTTGCTTTTAAGGGGCATTCAAAGTTGGGAGCAGAGGTTATCGATGCGTTCCCCAATCTAGCGCTTATTGCAAACTATGGTGTTGGTTACGACACCATTGATATCGCCTACGCCAGTTCAAAAGGGATCAAAGTCACCAACACCCCCGATGTGCTCACGAACGATGTTGCAGATTTGGCAATTGGCATGCTGTTGGCGTTCAATCGTGGCATTGTTGGGGCAGAGGCTTGGGTGCGTTCCGGCAAGTGGGCGGCTGATGGTGCTTACCCTCTACAACGATCCTTATCGGGTACCGCTGTCGGTATAGCTGGGCTAGGAAGGATTGGTCGTGCAGTGGCAAAACGACTACAAGGGTTTGACACCGATATTCATTATTACTCTCGAACTCAGAAAGAGACGCCAGGTTGGACTTATCACGAAGATCTGGTTGATCTTGCTAAAGCAGTCGATGTGCTGGTGGTCGCTGTTTCCGGCGGTCCTGATACGGCTCAGATAATATCGAAGGAGGTCATCAACGCGGTCGGCGCCGATGGGTTGTTGGTGAACATTGCTCGTGGTAGTACTGTGGATGAAGAAGCACTGATTCATTCGCTTAAAGCAAACGCCATAAGGGGTTTTGCGTCCGATGTGTTTATGAACGAACCTAACATTGACGAGCGTTTTACAAAGCTTGATAACGTGCTACTTCAACCGCATCAGTCGTCAGCCACAGTTGAGACACGTAAGAGCATGGGTAGTCTGCAGCGTGATAACTTACTGGCATTTTTCGCTAGCAGGCCGTTAGTTACGCCGGTTAATTGAGAAAACCATATGGCAGTGCTTAAAAAAATAATATTATCTGCAGCGATTACTTTTTCTTTGATATCGTGCTCATCCGGGCCACCGAGCTATCAGACAAATGTCCGATCAGCTCATTCAGGCCTTGGATCAGTAGATGTTAGATTTCTAAGCGAGAGCGTAGTGTTATTGTCGGGCAGGGTAGAAGATCACTACACATTGATGGCTATTAAGCGTGCAGCTTGGAAAAATGACAAAGTGAAGCAAATCATTAATCGCATCTATGTTGTTCACTAACAGTCACAAGTCCAATAAAACGACCAACTCTGAATAATTTGTCGCGAGGTTGACACACTAAACAGTTTCAGAAGACTTTGCCCACAGATTAATATCTTGATCTTTCGCGTGTTGATCAATTTCATGTAATTCAGCTTCTGTGAATTCTAGATTGCTAACTGACCCAGCACACTCGATGATCTGCTCTGGTTTTGATGCACCAATGAGTGCAGTGGTAATTCCGTTGTTTCTTAATACCCACGCAATGGCCATCTGCGCAAGTGTTTGTCCGCGCTTTTCGGCTATCGCGTTAAGCGAGCGTAGTGATGCCAGTGAATTTTCATTTAGAAATTCCGGTCGCAATGATTTCCCCTGTGAAGCGCGACTGCCTTCTGGCACACCGTCAAGGTATTTGCTTGTTAGCATACCTTGCGCCAATGGCGTGAACGCTATAGATCCGACGCCAAGCTCTGAGAGCGTTTGCTTCAAGCCATCGGTTTCTACCCAGCGGTTAAACATATTGTAGCTTGGCTGATGAATGAGGCAGGGTGTACCCAGATCTTTTAGTATCGAAACGGCTTCCCGTGTTTTTTCGGCATTGTAGGAAGAGATGCCAACGTACAGCGCACGCCCGGAACGGACGATGTGATCAAGTGCGCCCATGGTTTCTTCAAGTGGCGTATTTGGATCAAACCTGTGTGAGTAGAAGATATCGAGGTAATCCAACCCCATCCGCTTTAGGCTTTGGTCACACGAGGCTATTATGTACTTACGAGAACCCATCTCTCCGTAAGGGCCAGGCCACATTAAATAGCCAGCCTTGGATGAAATAATCAATTCATCTCTGTAGCCAGCAAACTCAGTTTTAAGCACGCGACCAAAGCTTACCTCCGCGGAGCCGGGTGGTGGGCCATAATTGTTCGCTAGATCGAAATGCGTG